>DATFRN010000125.1:0-4744 GCA_035263165.1 Acidimicrobiales bacterium
CTGCCCACGACCATGCTCCTGCTGGGGGTGGCCGCCCTCGTGACGGCGGCCTGCCAGCCGCTCGCCACCGGGGCGGGGGGCGGGCAGGGGGCGCAGCGGCCCGTGCGGCTCAACGACGTCCAGCTCCTGGCCTCGCACAACAGCTACCACGTCGAGCCCGAGCCGGCACTGCTCAGCGCCCTCCACGCCTTCCTCGGCTCGGCGGCCGACGGCTTCGAGTACACCCACCGCCCGCTGGCCGACGAGTTCGACGCCGGCGTCCGCCAGGTCGAGCTCGACCTGTTCACCGACCCCGGCGCCGGCGGCCGCTACGCCCACCCCAAGGCGGTGGACCTGTTCCAGGTGGCCCCGCCCGACCCCGCCGTGGCCGGCCCCGGGCTCAAGGTGTTCCACGTCCAGGAGGTCGACTTCCGCTCGACCTGCCCGACCTTCGTCGCCTGCCTGACCCAGGTGCGGGACTGGTCCGACGCCCACCCGCGCCACCTGCCGATCACCATCCAGATCGAGCCCAAGGACGACACCATCCCCGATCCCGGCCTGGGGTTCGTGCAGCCGCTGCCCTGGACCGGCGACGACTTCGCCACCCTCCAGCAGGAGATCGACTCGGTGTTCCCGGGGCGCGAGGTGCTGACGCCGGCCGAGGTCCGGGGCCACGCCGCCACGCTGGCCGACGCCGTGCGGGCCGGGCGCTGGCCCGTGCTCGACAAGGTGCGGGGCCAGGTGCTGTTCATGCTGGACGACCACGGGGCCAAGCGCGACGCCTACCGGGCCCGGTTCCCCGACCTGGCCAGCCGGCGGATCTTCGTCGACGTCCCGGCGACCGACCCGGACGCCGCCATCATGGTGGTCAACGACCCGGTGGCCGACGGCGCCCGCATCCGGGACCTGGTGCGGGAGGGCTTCATCGTCCGCACCCGGGCCGACGCCGACACGGTCCAGGCCCGGTCGGGCGACACGAGCATGCGGGACGCCGCCTTCGCCAGCGGCGCCCAGTACGTCTCGACCGACTACGTCTTCCCCGACACGCGGTTCGGCCACGACTACGTGGTCGACCTGCCGGGGGACACCACGGGCCGGTGCGACCCGGTGCTCGCCGTCCGCTGCCAGACCCACGACCTGCACGGCTGACCGCCGTGGCCGACGCTGGCCCCGGGTCGCTCGGGGACCAGGTACGAGAGGCGTGGCTGACCACGCTGGCCCTCAACGCCGCCTTCGACCGGCCCTGGGTCGAGGCGGCGACGGCGTGGGCCGTGGCGGCCGCCGGCGGGTCGCCGGCCACGGTCGTCGACGTGGGCTGCGGCGCCGGGGGCGCGTCGGCCGCCTTCGCCGGCCAGGGGTCGGGCACCGTCGTCGCCTTCGACCCTGACCCCCGCCTGGTCGAGGTGGCCCGGGGCCGGCTGGCCGAGGCGGGCCTGGCCGGGCGGGTGCGGCTGGCCGCCGCCGCCATCGGCGGGCTGCCCGTGCCGCCGGGGACGGCCGACGTCGTGTGGGCGTCCGGCGTCATCCACCACGTCCCGGACCAGCAGGCGGCGGTGGACGAGCTGGCGGGGCTGCTCCGCCCCGGCGGCGTGCTGGCGCTGGTCGAGGGCGGGCTGCCCCTGCGCTGCCTGCCCCACGAGATCGGGCTCGGGCGCCCCGGGCTGGAGGCCCGGCTCGACGAGGCCCGGGCCCGATGGTTCACCGACCTGCGGGCCGAGCTCGGCGGTCCGCCGATGCCCTACGGCTGGCCGGAGGCACTGGCCCGGGCCGGGCTGGTGGACGTCCGGGTGCGGGCGTTCGTGGCCGAGGCGACGCCGGCCGACCCGACCGGCGCCGAGATCGCCCGCCAGCACCTGGTGTCGGCCCGGGACGAGCTCGGCGACCGCCTGGCCCCCGACGACCGGGCGACGGTCGCCCGCCTGCTCGACCCCGGCGACCCGGCGTGGCTCGGCGGGCGCCACGACCTGGTCGTGACCGCGGTGCGGACGGTCCAGATCGGCACCGCGCCGGCGGGTTAGAGGTCGGCCGCCCAGCCGAGCAGCGTGTCGGTGTAGAGGCGCTCGTCGTGGCCGTGGAGCGAGTGGGGCGTGGTCGGGAGGCTGACGTGGTCGAACCGGTTCCCGGCCCCGGTGACGAGCTGGCGCACCCGCTCGACCTGGAGGTCGGAGCTGGCGCCCATGAGCACCCCCGTCGTCTCGTCCACGGTGCGGAAGTGGTGGGTGAACAGCACCGGCACCTTCACCGCCGCCAGCATGCGCTCGTGCTCGCCGGTGGCGGTGAAGGTGCCGGTGGCGAAGGCCCGGCCCCACTCGGGGTCGTACTCCCGCAGCTCCTGGGGCGGCTCGTCGCCGGCGATGCCGAAGGCGCCGGCCCCCCGGGCCAGCCAGCCGGGCAGCTCGGCGGGCGCGGCGGCGACCATGCCGGCCCAGTCCCCGATCGACCACTGGTCGCCGAGGTACTTGGCCATCAGGGCGAACAGCGGCCCGACCGACTGGTGGATGCCCTGGCCGAGCGGCGGGCGGATCTCGGAGGCGAACAGCGGCGGGTCCTCGTAGTAGGCGCCGACGACCTGCCCGGGCCGGGCGTAGGCCGACAGCCAGGCGGCGACGACGCCGCCCGACGACAGGCCGGCGACGATGGTCGGCCGCCCGATGACGCCGTCGATGAACCGGACCAGGTCGCTGCCGATGAGGTCGAGCGTGTAGCGGCCCGGGGCCCGGCTGGACCGCCCCTGCCCGCGCAGGTCGACGGCGAAGGCCTGGACGTGCTCGCCCAGCAGGCCGAGCGCCTTCTCGTAGCCCCACCACGACTCGGTCTGGCCGGGGACGAGCAGGACCGCGGGCCGGCCGGCCTCGCCGGTGGTCACGTAGTTGAGCCGGACCTCGCCGGTGTCGAACAGCCGCTCCTCGTAGCCGTGGGCGACGTAGGTGGCGTCGGGGGCGTCGGGCCCGAAGGCGTGGGCGAAGGTTCCCATCAGGCGCACCTCAGCAGGTCGGCGCTCAAATCATGACCTGGCCGCCCGCGATGTCGAGGGTGATTCCGGTGATCCAGGAGGACGCGTCGGAGGCGAGGAACAGTGCCGCTTGGGCGACGTCGGTGGGGACCCCCAGCCGGCGCAGCGGGTACATCGCGGCCATCCGGTCCTGGGTCTCCGCCGGGATGGCCTGCTCCATCTGTTCGTTGAGGACGGTCGACGGCGAGAGGCAGTTGACCCGCACGCCCGCCGGCCCGACCTCGTTGGCGACCTGTCGAGAGAACACGATGATGCCGGCCTTGGCTGCCGCGTAGGCGATCGGCGCCCCGCCCGGCCTGCGGGCTGCGGCTGACGTCACGGTGATGATCGACCCTCGGCTGCGTTCGATCATGCCGGGGAGGAAGGTGTGGACGGTCAGGAACGTGGCGGTCAGGTTGCGGTCGACGTCGGTCTTCCATTCCTCCTCGGTGATGTCGAGGATCGGTTGGGGCTGGCGGCCGCCGCCGGCGAAGGCGGCCAGCACGTCCACCGGGCCGAGTTGGCGCTCGACGTCGCGGCGCATCGCCTCGAGCGCGGCGGCGTCGGTGCAGTCGGCCTCGGCCGGCATCGCGTCGGCGCCGCCGTCGCGCAGCTCGGCGACGACCGCGTCGATGGCGGTTCGGTCCCGGCCGTTGACCGCGACCTTTGCACGGTTGGCGGCGAGCGCACGGCAGGTGGCTGCGCCCAGCCCGCGGGAGCCGCCCGTGACGACCACGACCTTGCCCGCGAGGTCTGGGTAGGTCGCGATCGCGTGGGCACCTGAGGCACCCCGGTGGCTTGCGCTCACCGGACGCCGTAATGGCCGAGGCCACGTTCGAGCGTCGCGAGCGCGTTGCGACCCCGGGTGCGCACCGCCCGGGCCAGGGCCGGGTTCCGTCTGCCGGCCACGATCTGGGCGCGGGTGGAGGCGAGGAGCGCCCGGTGGACGCCCATGAGCGCGTTGGCGGCGACCCACGGGGCGAGGTCACCTGGTCGGGCCCGCGTCTCGTCCGCGAGGAGCGCGGCGAGCGAGTCGGTGTAGCGCTCCATGATCTGGTGCTCACGGGCGAGTAGGGCGGGGCTCTGGGTGATCATGCGGGTGAGACCAGCGAGCGCTTCGACGGCGTCCGGGTCGGTCTGCGCGAGCAGCCCACGCGGTGTCAGCGCGAAGCGACCGAAGGCCGTGAGGATCGACTCGCCTGGGGCTCGCTGCCGGATCGCGGCCAGCAGCTCGTCCTCGAACGTGTCCATCCTCCAGTAGACGAGGTCCTCCTTCGTGCCGAAGTGGTTGAAGACGGTCGTCTCCGACACGTCGGCCTGGCGGGCGATCTCGGCGATGGAGACGTGATCGAACCCGCTCTCCGCGAACAGCCGCCGGGCGGTCTCGGCGATCAGCTCGCGGGTCTGGTTCTTCTTGCGCTCACGCCGCCCCATCTGCGGGGCGCCGGCGCCCACCAGCGTCATGGCTCGACCCGCGTTCGCCGACACATAACTTGCGGTTACCCAAACTTTGTGGTCACCAAACCTTCGTCGATCTTGCCCGCCGTTCGTGACCGGCGCCCGTGGTCACGTCGCCTCCTTCAGCTCACTGCGGCGCGGCGGAACACGCGGACCGACACGACGGTCATCACCACGGCGAACAGGGCGACGACGCCGAGGCTGAGCGCCGCCATGGTGGTGGGGTCGTCCATCCCCCAGATGTCATGGAGCCCGCTGCCGGTGGGGTCGACGATCCCGTAGCGCAGCAGGGCGAGAACGTGGGTGAGCGGCATG
>DATFRN010000126.1:0-5590 GCA_035263165.1 Acidimicrobiales bacterium
CGGCCAGCATCAGCGCCGCCCGCAGGTCGACCTGCCGCACCGCCTGGGTCAGCAGGTCCAGCTTGTAGGGCCCCCAGTTGGCCGGGTGGGTCAGGGCGATGGCCCGGGGCGGCTCGCCCTGCTGCTCCTGCACCCGGTCGACCGACCACCGCAGCAGCCGGGCCATCAGCATCTCGGCCGCGTAGGGCGTGCCACCCAGGATGATCGGCGTCGGGTCGCCCAGCCGGCGCTTGAACTCCCGGGCGACGCGGCCCGGGTCGGTCGTCGCCCGCCGGGTGGCGGCCTCGCCCACCAGGATCTCGCCGTCGTCCCGCAGGAACACCACCGACGGCACCGACGCCGACCGGTTGCCCAGCGTCTGCGCCTCGACCACGCCCGACCGCTCGGCTGCCGCCGCCGTGTAGGTCGTGCCGAGGTCGATGCCCAGGTAGTACGCCATACGTGCTCCTCGGGCGCGGGGAGGAAGGGGCCGCCGCCCTGGTGGTGCCTCCGCTGGTCGGTCGCGGCCCAGCGACGACGACCCGCGAACCTAGCCGCGCGCAGCGTCCCGAGGCGTGCGGGTTGGCGCCAGGCCCGCCAGGTCCCGCGCGCGCCGCAGGACGGCGTCCAGCATCGGCTCGGTGAGCTTGCCGGTGAACGTGTTCTGCTGGCTGACGTGGTAGCTGCAGACGATCGCCCGCCCGCCGGGCAGCGCCACCTCGGCCCCGTGGCCGAACCGCGGACGGGGCCGCACCCCGAGCACGCCGCACAGCACCTGGTAGCCGAACTGGCCCAGCGGGACGAACACCCGCAGGTCGGCCAGCAGGTCCACCTCGCGCTCGAGGAACGGGCGGCAGCGGTCCCGCTCCTCGGGCGTCGGCTTGTTGGCCGGCGGGGCACACCGCACCGGCGCGGTGATCCAGGCCCCGGTCAGGGCCAGGCCGTCGTCGCGGTCGACCGAGGTGGGCTGGTTGGCGAACCCGGTACGCCACAGGGCGGCGTAGAGGAAGTCGCCCGAGCGGTCGCCGGTGAACATGCGCCCGGTGCGGTTGGCCCCGTGCGCCGCCGGCGCCAGCCCGACGATCGCCACCCGCGCCGCCGGGTCGCCGAAGCCCGGCACCGGCCGCGCCCAGTAGTCGTGGTCACGGAACGCGGCACGCCGCTCCCGCCCCACCTGTTCCCGCCACGCCACCAGCCGTGGGCAGGCCCGACAGGCCGTGACCTCGGCCTCCAAGCGGGCCAGCGCGTCCGGGTCTTCCACGGCCACCGACGATAGGTTGGACAGGCGATGCCCCGAGCCGACCGCTCCAGCGCCACGCGGCCCGAACGCCGCCCCAGCCGGCGCCGGCCCCCCGCTCCGACCACCGTCCTGCTGGTCCGCCACGGCGCCACCACGACCACCGGCAAGGAGTTGCCGGGGCGCGCGCCCGGCCTCCACCTGTCCGACGAGGGCCGGCGCCAGGCCGAGGCCGTCGCCGCCCGCATCCACGACCTCGCCCACCCCCCGGCGCCGGCCCCGGCGCCCGCCCCGCCCGAGGGCGAGGAGGCCCGCGGCAACGGCCAGACCGGCGGCGGCGGCTCCCGCCCCCGCGGCCCGCGCATCACCGCCGTGTACGCCTCGCCGCTCGAGCGCACCCGGGAGACGGCCGCCCCCATCGCCGCCGCCCTCGGCCTGGACGTCCTGGCCGACGAGGGCCTGATCGAGCTGGACGTCGGCGACTGGACCGGACTCGAGCTCAAGGCGGCCTACAAGAAGAAGGAATGGGGCACGATCCAGCGCTATCCGAGCGGGTTCACCTTCCCGGGCGGCGAGTCGTTCGTGGCCATGCAGTCCCGCATGGTCGCCACCGTCGACCGGCTGCGGGCCGCCCACCGGGGCGAGACGATCGTGGCGGTCTCCCACGCCGACCCCATCCGGGCGCTGGTGGCCCACGCCATGGGTGCCCATCTCGACCTGTTCCAGCGGGTCGTGGTGTCGCCGTGCTCGCTCACGGCCATCGCCTACGGCGAGGGCGGGCCCGTCGTGCTCACCGTCAACGCCACCGACCCCCGGGCCGCGCTGGTGCCGTCGTGACCATGGGCGAGTCCTACGACTTCCCGCGGGCCGAGGTCTTCTGGCCGGGGGCCGAGGGCCCGCCCGGCCAGCGGGTGTTCTTCCTGGCCGGCGGCGACGCAGGCGGCCTCGTCTACCTGCGCTGCGAGAAGCAGCAGGTGGCGGCGCTCGGCGAGTACCTCGTGGCGCTGCTCGACGACCTGTCGCCCGACGTCGAGCCGACCGAGGGCCACGGGGCCGTCACGCCGCTGCCCTTCGCCTGGAACGTGGGGTCGATCGGCGTGAAGTACGACGAGCCCGAGGGGCGCATCGTCGTGGTCCTGGAGGAGCTGACCGAGGGCGACGAGCGACCGGCCACCGCCCGGTTCTGCTTCACGCTGCCCCAAGCGGCGGCGTTCGGACGCTTCGCGCTCGACCTGGTCAGCAAGGGCCGGCCCGACTGCGGGTTCTGCGGGCTGCCCATCGACCCCGACGGCCACGCATGCCCGCGGATGAACTGAGCGCGGGCCCGGCCCGCGTCCTCGACGTCCTGCGCACCGGCGAGGTCGAGGTCCTCGGGCGCATGCCGTGGAGCTCGAACGCCACCCTGCTGGTCGAGCTCCGGCGCGACGGCGACTGCCTGCAGGCCGTGTACAAGCCCCGCCGGGGCGAGCGCCCGCTGTGGGACTTCCCCGCCGGGCTCGACCGCCGCGAGGTCGCGGCCTACGCGCTGTCGGCCTGGCTGGGCTGGGACATCGTCCCCGAGACCGTGCTGCGGGACGACGACGGCATGCCCTTCGGCGTCGGGTCGCTGCAGCGGTTCGTGCCCTTCGACCCCGAGGTCCACTACTTCACGCTGCTGGAGGACCCGACCCACCACGACGTGCTGCGCACCATCTGCTGCTTCGACCTGCTGGCCAACAGCGCCGACCGCAAGGGCGGCCACTGCCTGGCGGGCGAGGACGGCCGGGTGTGGGCGGTCGACAATGGGCTCACGTTCCACGACGAGGCCAAGCTGCGCACGGTGATCTGGGACTTCGCCGGCGAGGACATCCCCGACCACCTGCTGGCCGGGGTGGCCCGCCTGGCCGAGGCCGGCCCGCCGCCCGACCTCGCCGGCCTGCTCGACCGCGGCGAGTGCGCCGCCCTCGTGGCCCGGGCCGAACGGGTGGTGGGCACGCGCTGCTTCCCGGTGGACACCACCGGGCGCCGCTTCCCCTGGCCCCTGGTCTGACCGCCCGGGCTACGGGCGGGGGACGTCGGCCGCCCTGCCGCCGAAGGCGCCCGGCTCGCCGTCGCGGCCGTTGCCGTTGCCGGTGTCGCCGTTGCCGGTGTCGCCGTTGGGATGGGGGGCGGCGGACGGCGGGGGCGTCAGGTCGCTGAGCAGGGCGAACTCCTCCGGCTGGCGGCGGTCGAGCCACTCGTTGAAGTGAACGCCGGTCAGCGGCGGGCACACCACGAAGCCCTGGGCCTGGTCGCAGCCGAGGGCGGTGAGCATGTCCCAGCCCTCCCGCGACTCGACGCCCTCGGCCACGGTGAGCAGGCCGAGGTCACGCCCGAGGGCCAGGACCGAGCGGGCGATGGCCCGGTCGCTCTCGTCGACGGTCATGCTGGCGATGAACGACTTGTCGATCTTGATCTCGCCGATCGGCAGCCGCCGCAGGTGGGCCAGCGACGAGTAGCCGGTGCCGAAGTCGTCGCACGACAGCTTGACGCCCAGGTCGTTGAGCCCGTGGAGCACGTCGACCGAGCGCGGCGACTCGCTCATCACCACCGACTCGGTCAGCTCGAGCGTGAGCGACGCCGGCGGGATCCCGGCCTCGGCGATGACCGCGGCCACGTCGTCGACCAGGTGCAGGTCGAGCAGGTTGCGGGCCGACAGGTTGACCGCCACCGACATGTCGAGGCCCATGTTGCGCCACGACCGGCACTGGGCCAGCGACTTGCGCATGACCACCATGGTGAGGGCCCGGATGTCGCCGGTGTGCTCGGCGATCTGGATGAACTCGTCGGGCCGCACCCGGCCGAGCCGCGGGTGGTTCCATCGCACCAGCGCCTCGGCGCCCCGCACGATGCCCGTGGCCAGCTCGACCTTGGGCTGGAAGCACACCTCGAGCCCGTCGCCCTCCAGCGCCTCCCGCAGGTCGGCGGCCAGGGCCAGGCGCCGGGGCGTGGCCGGGTCCTGGGAGGGGTCGTACTGCTCCCAGCCGCTGCGGTGGCGGCGGGCGGCGTCGGCGGCGATGTGGGCCCGCTGCAGCAGCGAGGTCACGTCGATGGCCTGCTCGGGGTAGAGGGCGACGCCCACGTTCACACCCAGCGCCAGCAGGACGCCCTCGATCTGGAACGGCGGGTCGAAGCCGGCGATGAGCAGCCGCGCCACTCCGACCACCTCGTCGGCGTCGGCGACGTCGGGCATGATCACCGCGAACTGCTCGCCGCTCATGCGGGCCAGCGCCGCGTCCTCGGGCAGCAGGCCCTTGATGCGGGAGCAGGCCTGGATGACCAGGCCGTCGGCGCTGTGGTGCCCGAAGGCGTCGACCACCTGGGTGAACGAGTCGAGGTCGACGACGATCAGGCCCACCCGCTGGCCCCGCGCCTCGTAGGCGGTCTGGAGGGCCTCCTCCATCATCTGGGTGAGCATCGCCCGGTTGGGCAGCCCGGTGAGCGGGTCGTGCAGCGCCTCGTGGGCCCGCTCGGCGGCCTCCCGCTCGAGCCGGCGGAACAGCATGCCGTTCTCGATGGCGATCGAGGCCTGGTCGGCCAGGGCGCCGAGCAGCGTGGCGTGGTCGTCGCCGAACCACTGGACCGCCTTGCGCCGGGTCTGGGTCACCACCAGGGCCCCGACGATCGAGCGGTCGACGCCGGTCACCGGCGCCACCATGGCGGCGAATCCGGAGATGTCGGACAGCCACGGCGGGGCGTCGGCCCCGACCTTGAGCCGGCGGGGCACCGAGTCGGGCAGCAGCCAGGCGATGTCGGCGGCGTGGTCGGCCACCGTGACCTCGGTGACCGTGCGGTCGTGGTGGCCGAGCACGACCCGGGTGGCGGGCTCGTCGTCGTTGGCCGGGCGCAGCAGCAGCACGGCGTGGTCGGCCCGCAGCAGGTGGCGGGCCACGTCGAGCACCGACGAGGTGATCTCGCCGAGGTCGGACGAGCGCACGACCGACGACACGAACTCGAAGTGGGTCTCGAGCCGCCGGTGCCGCTCCGCCAGGGCGTTGTAGATGCGGTTGGAGGCCACGCACGCCAGCACGATGGCGGTGAGCAGCAGGCCGACGTGGGGGTGGTCCCACAGCGTGGTGGCCAGCCCGATGCCGATGGCGGCGTTGAGCAGCGCGGCCGCCGCCTGGGACCGGGCGATGAAGGCCATGACCCGGCGCCCGGGCCAGCGGTGGGCGACCAGCGTGACCACGACGGCCAGCGCCAGGACCGCGGCGCCGTAGTTGACGAACAGGCCGGCGAGCAGGGCGAACGCGCCCCGGACGCCGATGGGGTCGACGTGGCCCAGGACGAGCCGGAAGATCGCGATGGCGAAGACGGTCTGCGCGAAGTGGATGCAGACCTCGTAGACCAGCTCGG
>DATFRN010000127.1:0-2383 GCA_035263165.1 Acidimicrobiales bacterium
GGACCCGCCCGACGGCGACATCGAGGCCGACCGGCCCATCTACCAGCAGGACCTGTGGCACTACACGATCGCCCGCATGGTCGACGCCTGCTCGGCCGCCGGGATCCTGCCGTTCTACGGCCCCTTCGGCGACATCAAGGACACGGTCGCCTGCGAGGACCAGTTCCGCAACGCCTACCTGCTCGGCTGCGTGGGGGCGTGGAGCCTCCACCCGGTGCAGATCGACATCGCCCGCCGGGTGTTCTCGCCGGCCCCGGCCGACGTCCGCCACGCCCGCCGGGTCATCGAGGCCATGGGCGACGGCACCGGCGCCGTCATGCTCGACGGCAAGATGGAGGACGACGCCTCGGTCAAGCAGTGCCGGGTCATGGTCGAGCTGGCCGAGGCGCTGGCGACCAAGGACCCCGAGCTGGCCAAGGCCTACGACGACGACGCGGTGGAGGCCTGAGGGTGGCCGGGGAGCTGCGGCCCCGCCGCTCGGTGCTGTACATGCCCGGCGCCAACGCCCGGGCGCTGGAGAAGGCCGAGACGCTGCCGGCCGACGCCCTCATCCTCGACCTGGAGGACGCCGTCGCCCCCGACGCCAAGGCCGAGGCCCGCGACCGGGTGTGCGAGGCGGCCGCCTCCGGCCGCTACGGGGCCCGGGAGGTGGCGATCCGGGTCAACAGCGCCGGCACGCCCTGGCACGACGACGACCTGCGGGCCGCAGCCGCCGCCGGGCCGGCGGCGGTGGTGGTCCCCAAGGTCGACGCCGCCTCGACCGTGCACGCCATCGAGAAGGCGCTCGACGCCGGGGGCGCCCCCGAGCGCACGGCCATCTGGGCGATGCTCGAGACGCCGGTGGCGATGCTGCACGCCGAGGAGATCTGCGCCGCGTCCGAGCGGCTGAACGTGCTGGTCATGGGCACCAACGACCTGGCCAAGGAGCTGCGGGCCGAGCACGTGGCCGGCCGGGCGCCCCTGCTGGCGGGGCTGGGCCTCTGCCTGCTGGCCGCCCGGGCCACCGGCAAGGTGATCCTCGACGGCGTCTACAACGACATCAAGGACGTCGAGGGCTTCGAGGCCGAGTGTCTCCAGGGGCGGCAGATGGGCTTCGACGGCAAGACGCTCATCCACCCGAGCCAGCTGGAGCCGTGCAACCGGGTGTTCGCCCCCGCGCCCGAGGACGTCGAGCGGTCCCAGCGGATCATCGAGGCGTTCGAGCAGGCCGAGGCCGAGGGCCGGGGCGTCGTCACCGTCGACGGGCGGATGATCGAGAACCTCCACGTCGAGCAGGCCCGGCGCACGCTGGCCCTGGCCGCGGCCATCGCGTCGCTCGACTAGAGCGCGGTCACGTCCCAGAACGCCGGCTCGCCGTCGGCGGCGATGGCGTCCCAGCGCTTGCGGGCGTGGTCGATCGTGGTCGGGTGGGTGAAGATCCAGAACCGGCCGACCGTGATCGCCTCCAGCACCATGCCGGCGACGTCGGCGGGGTCGAGGCCGCCGTCGATCAGGCTCTGGAGGAACTCGCGGGCGCCGGGCTCGGCCGTCATCTCGGACTCGGCCACCTCGGCGGGCCGATTGCGCTCGGAGTCGGCGATGTTGGTGCGCACCCACTCGGGGCACAGCACCGACACGCCGACCGGGGCGCCCGTGAGCCGCAGGTCGAAGTGGAGCGCCTCGGACAGCGCCACCACCGCGTGCTTGGTGGCGTAGTACGGGCTCATGACCGGGCCGGTCATGATGCCGGCCGACGAGGCGGTGTTGACCACGTGACCCTCGCCCTGCTCGATCATGCGGGGCACGAAGGCGCGGATGCCGTTGGCCACGCCGATGAGGTTGACGTCGACGATCCAGCGCCAGCGGTCGGCGGGGATGTCCCAGGAGAGGCCGCCGGTCCCGACGCCGGCGTTGTTGCACACAACGTGGGCGGTGCCGAACCGGTCGAACGTGGCGGCGGCCAGCGCCCCGACGGCGGCGTCGTCCCGCACGTCGGTGGGCACGGCCAGCACGTTGTCGACCCCGATCTTGTCGCCCAGCTCGGCGGCGGCCGCCTCCAGCGCAGGCCGCTCGACGTCGGCCATCACCACCCGCATGCCCTCGTCCCCGAACCGGAACGCCAGCGCCCGCCCGATCCCCGACGCCGCCCCGGTGACGACGGCCACCTTCCCTGCGAACTCGTCCATGCGGCTGACCCTAGGTGACGAGCAGGGCCGCTGACACAGGTGTCAGACCCGGTCTAGGGTCGGCGGATGGGAAGGTTCACCAGGGGGGAGCTGGAGGACGCGTTCGCGGCCTACCAGGCGAAGGGTGCCGCCGCCGGGGCGACGGGGGACTGGGGGGCCTGGGCCGACCAGTTCACCGAGGACGCCACCTACATCGAGCACCACTACGGGACGATGCA
>DATFRN010000128.1:0-33368 GCA_035263165.1 Acidimicrobiales bacterium
GCCCTGGATCCAGATGTCGATGGTCAGGGTGACCGTGCCGGTCGCCGTCGTGATCTGGGGGTTGTAGTTGACCTCCAGCTCGTTCTGGTGGGCCGGGCTGTCGACCATCCCCGCCGCTGACGCGCCCGCGGTGAGCGGGTCGGGGGCCAGGGCCACCAGCACGTTGCCGACGATCGCCGTGGGCGCCCCGATGGCGATCGGCTGCGCGGTGTTGTTGGTCAGCCCGATCATCACGACCGACACGGTCAACCCCTCACCCGGGACCGCCCGGGGCTGCGGGCCGGCGCCGGACCGCCGTTGCCGCCGAGCCGGGCCGCGAAGTCGACGGCCGACGAGCTCTCGACCGACCAGGTGTTGTCCTGGTTGAGGGTGGCGGTGAGGGCGGTGTTGCCGTCCAGGTACTGGAGCTCCTGGAACTGGCTGACGCTCGACCCGTCGACCATCTGGCCGGCCACGTAGTTGCCGGCGTCGATGAAGTAGGTCGGGTGCAGCGTGAACGTCTGGGTCAGGTTGGGCCCGGCGTCGATGGCGCACACCGACGTGCCGCTCAGCGTGCACGCCACCGAGCTGGCCTTGACGCTCGGGAGCGGGATCTGCGGCGAGTCGGTGATCCACAGCTCGTAGCCGTTGGCGGTCCCCTGGGCCGGCACGATCTGGAAGTCGTTGTTGTAGGTGAAGTCGAAGGCGCAGGCCTCGTCGGAGGTGGGGTTGGCGGCGATCGCCCCGCTGCCGGCCCACTGGTAGTTGGGCGTGACGCCCATCGAGGCCCAGGCCAGGCCCCAGCTGATGTTCCAGGTGAAGACGTACTGGTTGGACGCGTCGATCTGCTGGGTCAGCCAGGCCAGGCTGAGGGAGTTGAAGTCGGTCGACTCCGGCAGCAGCGCGAAGACGGCGAAGACCTCGTCGACCTCCGAGTCGTTGATCACGGTGAGGCTGTACGTGTTGGGCATGGCGACCTCCGAGATGTACGGGGTGGAGTGCGACTCAGAGTGATCGGATGACCGCGTTTCGTCATCGTCAGAATTGATGATGGATTTCCCGCATCCGCTCGACGATCCGGGGCTCGCGGCACGACCGGTGGGCCAGGGCCACGGCCGCCAGTTGGGACGACACGCCGAGTTTGGACAGGACGGCCCGGATGTGGCTGCGCACGGTGGCCAGCGACACCCGTTCGACCGCGGCGATCTCGGTCGCGGTGCGCCCGGCCAGCAACTCGCCCAGCACCTCCTGCTCGCGGTCGGTCAGCGCGGTGAAGAGCCCGGCCTCCCGCAACCGGGCCCGCAGCGCCCGGGCCGGCGCACCCCGGGCCGGGACGGGGTCGTAGCGTCGCAGGGCGCGGTCGAGCCGGGCGACGAGGTCGGCCACGGGCTGGTCGGCGTCGAGGGCGGCGACCACCGCCGGCGTGGCCTCGGCGATCGCGGCCATGGCCGGCCAGGCCGCCCGCGGCCCGACCGCCACCACCGGCCGGTCGGGCCGGCCTGCCATGGCGGGGCCGGGGTCGGGCAGGCGGCCGTCCGGCCCGGCCACCAGCACCAACCGGGCGGCGCGGGTCGTGGCCCGGGGGGCGTCGGCCCGGGCGGCCTCGCCCAGGCGCGCCGGGGCGACGCGCCGCACCCGCGGCCACCCGGCCGCCGCCAGCCCTGCTGCCAGGGCGGCGGGCACCGAGCCGTCGCCGGGGACGATCCAGACCTCATCCTCACGTTCCCGACCGCGCCCAACACCGTCCGTCACATGATCGTGACTCTGCGTCGGATGTCAAGTGCGATATGTGCGGAGGCTCAGTCAGCCAGCGGCGGCCAGGTGAGGGCGAGCACGACGGCGCCGTCGGGACCGGAGGCGGCCACCAGGGCCGCCAGCTCCGGGCCGGCGACGAACGGGGCCGGGTCGGTGACCGCCCAGCCGTCGTCGACGGGTGCCCCGTCGGGGGCGGGCTCGGGTCCGGCATCCGGGCGGTCGAGCGGCCACCAGGCGGCCCGGGCGCCCGACCAGGTCAGCACCCGGTCGCCGGCCACCGCCATGACCTGCTCGCCCTCGGGCAGCGCCAGGTCCTGGGGGCCGCGGCCGGCCCGCCACAGCACCGTGCGGCCGTCGACGGTCCCGGCGAGGAACGGGTCGCCCTCGGCCGTGCGGCCGGCGCCGGCCAGCGTCAGCGCCCGCTCGCCGCCGGGGCCGCGGTAGACCAGCGTGCGCAGGGCCGCGCTGAGGGCGTCGGTCCGGTCGAGCCGCAGCGGTCGCTCGAACGGCCCGGCCGGATCGGGGAGGTCCCAGCGCTCGCTCTCGCCGCCGGGGCCGAGCAGCACGACCCCGCCGGGGCGGTCACGATCCCAGCCGGCGAGCGCCCCGCCGGCCCCGGCGGCGCCGGACGGGTCCCGCCAGGGGGCGGCGTACTCGGTGACGTCGCCGTCGGTGGTGAGCCACCAGCACCGGTCCGCGCCCAGCGCCCACACGCCCCCGCCGGGCCCGGCCACCAGCCGGACGGCCGGCAGGTCCCGGCGCAGCCGCTCGCTGCCTCCGGCGTCGCGGGCCGCCACGCCGTCGGCGTCGAGCGTCCACAGCCCGTCGGCCGCCGGGACCACGGCCAGCGGCGCCGGCTCGACGGCCACGACCGCGGTGTCGGCCGGCGCCAGGCGCACGGCCAGCGGCCGGGCGTCGCCGCCGGGGTCGACCAGCCGGGCCACGACGCCGCCGTCGCCGGCCGCCGGGTCGAGCCGGGTCCGCACCGGCAGCCGGCGCCGGCCGGGGACCTCGATGGCGCCGGCCCCCGGCGGCGGCCCGGGGTCGCCGACCCGGGGCTCGACGCCCGCCCCCCACGCCAGCGCGCCGACCAGCCGCAGCCCGACGTCGCTCACCACGGCGGGTCCCGGTAGTAGATGGTGCCGGCGATCTCGGTGATCCCGACCTGCTGGATGCTGTCGACCCCGTTGGGCTTGGTCCACAGGCTCATGATCTGCCCGTTACCCATGTAGATGGCCATGTGCCCGGGCACGCCGCTGCTCCCGTCCCGGTAGAAGACGATCTGGCCGGTCGTCGGCACCCGGCCCTTGCCCGGGTCGTAGGTGGGCAGCGCGGTCGACCAGCCCAGCTGCTGATACGCCGCGGTGTTGGCATCGGGTTGGGCGAGGGCGTCCGTGTAGAACTTCTTGATCCAGGAGGCGGAGACCGCCCCGGTGAGGTAGGCGGCCCACATGACGCTCTCCCAGCAGTTCATCGTGCTGCTCGGCGTGGCGGGCCCGCTCCCGGTGCCCAGGGCGAAGTAGTTGTAGAAGTCGTTGTCGACGGGGTTCTTCCACTTGTGGGTGCCCTCCAGGAGCGCCGAGGCCACCGTGGTCGCCCAGGTCGCGTTGAACCGGCTGCCGATGAGCTTCATCAGGGCGTCGTCGTCCAGCACCGTCCGCCGCTCGGCGACCGGCGCCGCCCGGATCAGCTTGAGCAGCCCGTTGTAGTCGGGCGGGCCCATGATGTCGACGCGATCGCGCACGTCCTTGCGCAGGTCGCGCTGCACGGTGGGGCCCCCGGGACGCGCCCCTGCGAGCGTCCCGGCCAGGGCGCCGGCCAGCGTGGCGGCCAGCGACGTGTGCGGCGTGGTCGTGCCGGCCAGCAGGGCCCCGACCGCGCTGTTGCCGGCCGCCCGCTGGAGCTCGATGACGTCCTCGTGCGGGGCCGGCGCGGGGGAGGGCGGCGGGCCGGCCCGCGTGGCCGCCGGGCTCGGCGCGTTCCGGTGGTCCGGCACGCGTTTCCGCATGCTGCGATCGAACCCCGGCGCCCCGGGGGCGGCCATGGCCTTTCGGGCAGGCGTGGGGGCAGCGATGGCGGGGTTGGCGGCGGCCGGGATCGGGTAGGGCGCCCAGCGGACCGGGCATGTCGTGGGTGGAGGGGGTGCCGTGCGATGACGGTCGGGACGCGCCGGCGCGGGCCGCGGCTGCGGCGGGTGCTGGCGGCGGCCGGGGCGACGCTGGCCTGGACCGTGCTGCTGGCGCCGCCGGCCGGCGCCCATGGTGGGCCCGCGGGCAGCCACGTGCCGGCCAGCAACTATCGCTCCCGGGTGCTCCGCGTCGCCCCGGCGGTCCCCGGGCTCGAGGTGCGCACGATCGACGCCGGCGCCCGGCTCGAGCTGGTCAACCACACCGGCCACGACGTCGTCGTCCTCGGCTACCAGGGCGAGCCCTACCTGCGCATCGGCGCCGGCCCGCCCGAGGTCAACGTCCGCTCGCCCGCCGCCTACCTCAACCAGAGCCGGCGGGCCGCCGTGACCATCCCGCCGACCGCCGACCCGGACGCCGCGCCCCGCTGGGAGCGCACCGGCCGGGGCCCCTCGGCCCGCTGGCACGACCATCGCACCCACTGGATGGGCGACGAGGACCCGCCCGCGGTCCACGCCGACCCCGGGCGCGCCCACCGCATCGAGGCCTGGAAGGTGCCCCTGCTGGTCGGGGGCCGGCCGGTGACCGTGACCGGCGACCTGACCTGGGTCCCTCCGCCCCGGCCGTGGTTGCCCCTGGCCCTCGCCGGCGCGCTCGGCGGCGCCGTGGTCGCGGCCGCACTGTCCGGGCGCTGGCGGCCGGCCCTGGCGGTGGCGGCCGCCGCCCTGGTCGCCGCGGCCGCCGTCGACGCCGCCGGCGTGTGGGACAGCACCGCCGAGCCCGGCGGGGCCAAGGTCTTCGGCCTGCTCGGCCCCCTGGTCGGCGGCGCGTTCGTGGTCGGCGGCCTGGCCGCCGTGCGCCGGGCGCCCCGCGAGGCACTGGCCGCCATCGGCGGGGGTGCGGCGGCGCTGGCGCTGCTGTCCGGGCTGGCCAGCCTCGACTGGCTCAGCCGATCGCAGCTCCCGACCGCGCTGAGCCCCGGGGTGGCCCGGGCCACCGTCGTCGTCGCCCTCGGCGCCGGCCTGGGCGCGGCGGCCGTCGCCGCGGTCGGGCTGGCCGGCGTCCCGGTCCGGCTGGCCGGCGTGCCCCGCAGCGTCCCCCGCCTGCGGGCGGCGCTCGGCCGTCAGTCGACCCAGGAGTAGGGACCGGCCGTCAGCCGCCCATCCAGGCGTAGTGGACGGCGGCGACCGAGCTCCACCCGACCGGTCCCCGCCGGTCGTGGAGCAGGCACTGGGCCACCGACACCCCGTCGACGGTGACCCGGTCGCCCGTCGCCAGGCCGAGCCACTCGCCCTCGGGCGGGCGGGCCAGGTGCAGGGTCAGGTCGGCGTTGATGAAGCTCAGCCCGGTGCTGGCCATGTTGGCCAGCGGGCTGGCGAAGTCGGCCGTCAGGGCCGCCCGCACGAACGGGCTGAGCCCGGCGCCCTCGACCAGCGGCCGGAGGTCCCGCAGCCACACCCGCCGCTCGGCGCCGCCCGGGGCGGCGAAGCCGTGGTCGCCGGCCGGCCGGACGTCGAAGGGCACCTCGTTGGGCATCTCGGTCGGCGGCTGGCCCTCGGGCTCGGGTGCGTCCCAGGCCGGCGTGCGGGGGGCGTCGTCGCCGCCGTCGCCGCCCTCGGCGCTGCGCCGCAGGAACAGGCAGGACGCCCGGGCCACGTCGACCCCGCCGACCCGCAGCGCGGCGTCGACCACCCGGACCCGGCCGCCGCTGCGGACCAGCGTGGTCGCCACCTCGGCGGGCGCCATGGCGGGGGAGCGGAACAGGTCGACGGTGAGTCGGGCCGGCTGGAGGTCGGGCTCGCCGTGGTCACGCTCGATGGCCCAGGCGGCCAGGCCGGCCAGCAGCCGCCCGTGCAGCATGTCCGCCGACCAGGGGCTGCGGGCGTCGGGATGGGGAACCAGCCCGGCGTCGGTCGCGGCGAAGAACGGGGTGGGCTCCACGGCGCAGAACCTAGGCGGCGGCGCCGCCGTCCAGCCCCCAGAACGCGCCCCGCAGGCCGACCTCGCGGAAGTAGGCGGCGGCGGTGACCGGGTCGCGGCGGGTGTAGCCCCGCTCCAGCCGGCCGGCGTACCAGCCGCGGGCCAGCCGCCACAGGGTGGCCAGGTCGAGCACGTCGCCCCGGGCCCGCCCCTCCCGGTCCAGCCAGGCCCGGACGCAGCCCTCGTCGCAGAACAGCTGCTGGCTCCCGCAGGTCGCGACCACGTCGTCCCACATGTGGCCGGCCGGCACCGGGAAGTGCGCCACCTGGCCGCCGGCCGGCGGGGCCTCCCGCCCCACGACCAGGGCGTGGGGCGCGCCGCAGGCCGGGCAGCGGGTGGCCACCAGCACCTCGGGCTCGCCGGGCACCAGGTGGGGGAGGGCGAACGAGTCCCAGGCACAGCCGCCCCACCACAGCGTCCGGGCGCCCATGACCGAGAACCCGAGCGGCACGGCCGAGAAGGGGTGGGCCATCACGATGTCGCCCCCGGCGCCCAGCACGACGTGGCGGGCCTCGTGCAGGCGGCGCAGGGCGGCCCGCACCTCGTCGGGGGAGGCCCCGACCCGTTCGGCCACCTCGGCCACCGCCGGGGCCCGGCCGGTGGCGGCGAAGCCCCGGTAGACGGCCAGGCGCACGTCCTCGTCGTCCGCCGGCACGCTCACGCCCCCTCGCTCCGGTCGAGGACCGGCTTGAGATCCAGGATCGGAGTGCCGTCGAGGGCTTCCATGTCCCGGACCCGCAGGCGGGACCCGTCGACCTCGACGATCTCCACGGGGTGGAGCCCGATGGGGTTGGGCCGGTCGGGGGACCGGGTGCTGAAGACGCCCCGCATCTCCGCCCGGGGGTCGTCGCGGGGCCGGACCCGCAGCACGTCCCGTTCGGCCCGGTCGAACCAGGTCAGCACGATGACCCGTTCGCCCGGGCGCAGGTCGGCCAGGCCCTCGGCCAGCGCCGGGTCGAGCTCGAGCCACGCCTCGGGCGAGCCCTCGTGGCCCTGCTTGGGCGCCCGCTCCCGCTCGGTCAGCGGCGACGCCACCCGGCCGATCGGCCGCAGCGGCGGCGGGGCGCCGTGCTGCGTGTCGATCACGCAGAAGCGGTTGCCGTCGGGGTCGGCCAGCACGACGAAGTCGGGGTCGTCGGGGTAGAGGTCCCAGGCGACCCGGCCGGCGCCCAGCCCCACCAGCCGCTCGACCTCGGCGGCCTGGTCGGCGGCGTCGCCGGCGTAGAGGTCGACGTGGACCCGGGGGTGCTCCTCCGCCGGGGACTCGCTGACCTGGAGCGCCAGCCGGGCGCCCGGCCCGGAGGCGGGTACCAGGACGACGAAGCGGTCGCCCGGTGCCACCGGGTCGCGGGGCACGTACTCGAGCGCCCGGGTCCAGAACCCGACGGCCCGCTCGAGGTCCTGCACGCCCATCACCACGGTCCCGATGCTCAGCATGGCCCCAGTGTGACGTCTCCACGAGTTCTCCAGATCGTCTCCAAGCCTCGGGGCCCGCCGTTCCCGCAGGGTGGTCGCCATGACCGACACGACCCCCGAGGTGATCGTCGTGGGCGCCCGGCCGGCGGGCGCGGCGACGGCGATGCTGCTGGCCCGGCAGGGACACGACGTCCTCGTCGTCGACCGGGCCAGCCTCCCCAGCGACACGATCTCCACCCACGCCATCGCCCGCGGCGGCGTCGTCCAGCTGGCCCGGTGGGGCCTGCTCGACGCCGTCGTGGCCAGCGGCGCCCCCCGGATCCGGACGGTGAGCTTCACCGGCGCCGACGGCACGGTCCTGCGCCGCCCGGTCAAGGCCCGGGCCGGCGTCGACTTCCTCCTCGCCCCCCGGCGCCCGATCCTCGACACGATCGTGCTGTCGGCGGCGCTCGACGCCGGGGCCCGGTTCGCCAGCGGGCTGACCGTGACCGGGCTGCTCGGACACCGCCGGGTCGCCGGGGTCGAGGTGCGCGACCGCATCGGCCGCACCCGACGGATCCCGGCCCGCCTGGTGGTCGGCGCCGACGGCGTGCGTTCCCGGGTGGCCCGGGAGGCCGGCGCCGTCGTGGTGGACGACCGGGGGCCGGGCGGCGCCGCCCACTACGCCTACGTCGCCGGGCTCGACGGCGAGGGCATCGAGTTCCACCTGGGTCCGGGCGCCTTCGCCGGCGTGTTCCCCACCCACGGCGGCGAGGCCAACGTGTGGGTCTGCACCCCCGCGGGCGCCGCCGTCCCGGTGGGTGCCGACCGCACCGGGGCCTTCCTCGCCCTGGTCGAGCGGGCGTCGCCCGCGCTCGCCGCCCGGGTCCGGGCGGCCCGCATCACCTCGCCGGTGCGGGGCGCCGCCGGTCTGCCCAACCACGTCCGCCAGGCCGGGGGCCCCGGCTGGGCCCTGGTGGGCGACGCCGGCTACCACCGCGACCCGATCACCGGCCACGGCATCACCGACGCCTTCCGCGACGCCGACCTCGCCGCCACCCACCTCGGCCCGGCGCTGCGGGGGGAGGTGCCCGAGGGCGCCGCCCTCGCCGCCTACGCGGCCGAGCGGGACCGGGCGCTCGGCCCGGTGCTCGACCTGACCTGCCGGCTGGCCGGCTTCCCGCCGCCCGCCGAGTTCGCCGACCTCCAGCGGGCCCTGAGCGCCGCCCTCGACGCCGAGGCCGTGGCGCTGGCCGCCCGCCCGCCGCTGGCCGCCGCCGCCCGGCGCGTGGCCTGAGATCCCAACCCAACCCACCCAAGACACCCCGAAAGGACACATCCCATGAGCACCACCACCGACAGCGGCCTGCGCAACGGCGTGGACACCGCCACCCTGTTCGCCACGCTCGACGCGGTGCGCCAGGCGCCGGAGGCGGCCCGGTTCCAGTTCCGGGCCCGCAACCGCTGGGTCTCCGGCACCCACAGCCGGACGACGATCGACGACTTCTTCGGCGTCGGCGAGGAGCGGGCCCACGAGGCACCCACCGTCCACGACGTGGACCACCCCAAGGTCCTGGTGGGCGGCGACAACGCCCCCACGCCGGTGGAGTACCTGCTCCACGCGCTGGCCGGCTGCCTGACCGCCGGCCTGGTCAACATCGCCGCCGCCCGGGGCATCGAGCTGACCGAGGTCAGCTCGACCGTGACCGGCGACATCGACCTCAACGGCATCCTCGGGCTCGACCCGACCGTGCGCAACGGCTTCGAGGGCATCACGGTCGGCTTCCGGGTGGCCGGCGACGCGCCCGCCGAGGAGCTGGCCGGGCTGGTCGAGCGGTCCCGGGCCCGGTCGGCCGTCTACGACATGCTGGTCAACCCCGTGCCGGTGACCGTCGAGGTCACGACCGGCTGACCCCGCCGGCGGACCCGGGGGCCCGGTCGCACCGGCTGGATGCGGCCGGGCCCCCTGCGCCTGAGCCACACTGCCCCCATGACAGACAAGGACGCGGTCGATCTCGCCCTGCTGGTGTTCCGGGTGGCCGTCGGGGCCGTCATGCTGGCCCACGGGTACAACCACATCTTCGGGGGCGGGAAGATCGCCGGCACGGCCCGGTGGTTCGAGAGCCTGGGCATGCGCCCCGGCATCGTGCACGCCTGGATGGCGAGCATCACCGAGCTGGCCGCGGGGGCCAGCCTGATCCTCGGCCTGCTCACGCCGCTGGGGGGCGCCGGGGTGATCGGCGTGATGCTGGTGGCCTGGATCACCAACCACCGGGGGAACGGCTTCTTCATCTTCCGGCCCGGCGAGGGCTGGGAGTACGTGATGACGCTGACCTTCGCCGGCCTGCTGCTGGCCACGCTGGGCGCCGGCGGCTGGTCGCTCGACCACGCCCTCGGCATCCGGGACGACCTGCGGGGCCTGCCCGGCCTCCTCATCGGCGTCCTGGCCGGGGGCGGCGGCGCGGCCCTGCTGCTGGCGCTGGCCTGGCGCCCGCCGGTCAAGGCGGCGGCCGAGGCCTGACGGCCGCCCGGCCCGGGGCCGCGGGGGTCAGCCCTCGTCGGCCTCGGCCTCGGCCCGGGCCCGGGCCCGCCGCTTGCCCTCGTGCATGGCCTGCACCCGGGCGACCGGGATGGCGTGGCCCTCGGCGATCAGCTCCGCCGGCAGGCGCTGGGGGCGGGGCAGGCGGTCGGCCCACCGGTCGCCCATCTCGTCCAGGCGGGCCGGCGCGGTGTGGACGGTGAAG
Source organism: Acidimicrobiales bacterium (assembly GCA_035263165.1). Classification (GTDB taxonomy): domain Bacteria; phylum Actinomycetota; class Acidimicrobiia; order Acidimicrobiales; family VFJN01; genus ZC4RG19. The sequence goes on from DATFRN010000128.1 coordinate 9,980, forward strand.
TCGCCGGGGACGACGTCGTCGAGGTCGTCCCAGTCGAGCGGGAACGACACCGGCACCCCCGGCCGCACCCGCGGGCTGTAGGCGGCGACGACCGTGGCCCCGCCGACCCGGGTGGCGTCGACGAACACCTTGCCGCCCCGGTCCTCCTTCATGAACGCCGTGGTGGCGATGGCCGGGTCCAGGCGCTCGGCCCGGCCCGCGATGGCCCGGGTGGCCGCGGCCGCGTCCTCGATCGGCGCGTGGGCGGTGACGGGGACGAAGACGTGGACGCCCTTGGCCCCGCTGGTCTTGACCGCGCCGCCCAGGCCGAGGTCGTCGAGCACCGACCGCACCAGGCGGGCGGCGGCGACCGCCATGCGGAAGCCCTGCTCGGCCGAGCGGGCGCCCGCCGGCGGGTCGAGGTCGAGGACCAGGTGGGTCATGCGGTCGGGGCGGTCGGCGGTGACCAGGGTCGGGTGGTACTCGACGGCCCGCTGGTTGGCGAACCACAGCAGCGTGCGGCGGTCGTTGCACAGGGCGTAGGCCACGTCGCGCTTGGAGGTCTCGGCCCAGAAGCTGACCGTGCGCACCCAGTCGGGCGTGTACTTGGGGACGTTCTTCTGCATGAACGCCTCCTGGCCACGGTGGACACGGATGACCGACAGCGGCCGGTCGCGCAGCTCGGGCAGGATGCGGTCGCGCACCGCGTCGAGGTAGTCGACCAGGTCCCGCTTGGAGGCCTCGGCCCCGTCGAACAGCGGCTGGTCGAGGTTGGTGAGCTTGACCCCGGCCCGCTCCTCCTCGGTCTTGCCGCTCATCCCCCGACGGTACCCACTCGCCGGGGACGTCACAGCCGCCGGTGCATGACGTGCAGCCCGACGTCGCCGGCGGTGGGGTGGCGGAAGGCGCCGGGCACGGTGGCCAGGACCTCGAAGCCGAGCGACCGCCACAGCGCCACCGCCCGGGTGTTGGTCTCGACCACCGCGTTGAACTGCATGGCCGCGTAGCCGTCGTCCCGGGCCTGCGCGATGACGTGGTCGGCCAGCGCCCGCCCGACCCCGCGGCCGGCGTGGGCGGGGTCGACCATGAACCCGGCGTTGGCCACGTGGGCGCCCCCGCCGCCGTGGTTGGGGTGGGTCTCGGCGGTCCCCACGACCGCGCCGCCGTCGTCGACCGCCACCACGGTGCGCCCGGGCGGGTCGTGCAGCCACATCGCCCGGGCCTCGGCCTCGCTCGTGTCCGCGTCCCAGCAGAACGTCTCGCCGGCGGCCACGATCGGCGCCACGATCCGCCAGATGGCCGGCCAGTCCTCGGGCGTCGCGGCACGGATCATGGGGTACAGAGTGGCCCATGGCGGTCGCCGAGCTCGACGAGCGGTTCGATCAGCAGGGGCCCGACCCGGGCGTGTGGTTCCCGTGGTACCTGCCCCACTGGGCCGGGCTCGCCGGCGCGGCCGCGACGTGGCGGGTCGCGGACGACGGGCTGCACCTCGCCATCCCGCCCCACCAGGGCCTCTGGTGCCCCGACCGGCACGACGAGCCGCTCCGGGTGTCGTGCATCCAGACCGCGCACCTGGACGGCCAGCAGCCGTTCCGGGACGGGCTCGCGGTCGTGGAGTCTCGGCCCGCCTTCCGCGGCTACACGCCCCGGTACGGCCGCATCGAGGTGCGCATGCGGGCCGCCATCACGCCGCGATCGATGTTCGCGTTCTGGCTGTCGGGCATCGAGGACACGCCCGAGCACTCCGGCGAGATCTGCGTGGCCGAGATCTTCGGCGACGCCGTGGGCGACGGCACCGCCCGCGTGGGCATGGGCCTGCACGCCTTCCGCGACCCGGCGCTGCGCGAGGACTTCGCCGCGGTGCCGCTCGCCCTCGACGTCGCCGAGGACCACACCTACGGCGTCGACTGGCGTGCCGGCGCCCTGGCGTTCGCGGTCGACGGCGAGGTCGTGCGGCGGGTCGACCAGGCTCCCGACTACCCGGTCCAGCTCATGCTCGGGGTGTTCGACTTCCCGGGCCGGGCGACCGCCGCCGACGCCGGCGACCCCGGTCCGGAGATGGTGGTCACCCACGTCCGCGGGGTGCCCGGCTGACCGGTGCGGGGTCAGGTGCCCAGGCGGACGTAGGTGTGGATGTGGCGGACGAGACCGGCCGCCTCGTCCAGTCGGACCACGGCCACCACCCGGCCCCGGGTGACGTCGTAGGCGATCGCGCCGCCGGCGTCGCCCAGGGGGAGCGCCATCAGGCGGCGGGCGCTGCCCGGGCCGAACAGGGCGAGCAGGCGCTGTGCGACCTCGGCGCGGCCGGCGGCGGCCAGGAGCGGGCCGTGGCCGAGCAGGATCGCCTCGCCGTCGACCGCGGGGTCGAGCACGGCCATGAGCGCGTCCAGGTCGCCGCCGTCGCAGGCGGCCACGAAGCGCTCGGCCACGACCCGGCGGCGCTCGGCGTCGCCGCCGGGGGCTGCGGCCTCCGGGTCGCCCGGGCGGTCGCCGGAGCGGACGGCCCGCCGGGCCCGGCTGGCCAGCTGGCGGCAGGCGGCCGGCGTGCGGCCCACGATCTCGCCCACCGCCGCGAACGGGAACCCGAACACGTCGTGGAGGACGAACGCGGTGCGCTCGGCGGGGGTCAGGCGGTCGAGCACGACGGCCAGCGCCGCCTGTACCTGGTCGTCCAGCGTGACCCGGTCGGCCGGGTCCGCCGGGTCGGGCGGCTCGGCCCGCGAGCCGGGCCCGGCCACCACCTCCCGGCGGTAGGCGGCGGAGCGGATGCGGTCGAGGCACCGCCGCCGGACGGCGACCGCCAGCCACCCGCCGGGGTCGTCGATGGCGTCCCGGTCGGCCGGGGCGAGGCGGGCCAGGCGGCCGAAGGCCTCCTGCACCACGTCCTCCGCGGCTGTGGCGTCGCCCAGCATGCGGCTGGCCAGCGCCAGCAGGTGGGGCCGGTGGGCGTGCCACAGGTCGTCGATGGAGCGGGGGAGGGTGTCGCGTTCCATGGGGGCTCCCGGGGGGACGGTAGCGGTCCCCCCTCACGACGGGGCGCGGCGCCCGGATGTGACGTTTCGGGCCGCCGCCCCGTCGTGAGGGCCATGACCCACCCCCACACCCCCGACCCACCGGGCCCGGCCGTGCGCATCCGCGGCCTGGCCAAGACCTGGCCCGGCGGCGTCCGGGCCGTCCGACCCCTCGACCTCGACGTCGCCGCCGGCGAGGTGTTCGGGCTCCTCGGCCCGAACGGCGCCGGCAAGTCCACCGTCGTCGGCATGCTCACGACCACCGTCGCCCCCAGCGCCGGGCGGGCCTGGCTGGACGGCCACGACATCGCCGGCGAGCCGCTGGCGGCCCGGGCGGCCAGCGCGGTCGTGTTCCAGGACGCGGTGGTCGACCGCGCCCTCAGCGGGCGCCGCAACCTGGCCACCCACGCCCGCCTGTGGGGCGTGCCCGGGGCGGCGGCCGGGCGCCGGATCGCCGCCGCCGTGCGCGACTTCGGCCTCGACGACGTCGCCGACCGGCCCGTGGCGAGCTACAGCGGCGGCCAGCGCCGGCGGCTGGAGATCGCCCGGGCCCTGCTGTCCGAGCCCCGGGTCCTGTTCCTGGACGAGCCGACGGTGGGCCTCGATCCCCGCATCCGCTACGAGCTGATCGACATCGTGGCCGAGCTGCGGCGGCGTGACGGCCTGACCGTGCTGCTCACCACCCACTACCTGGACGAGGCCGAGCGGCTGTGCGACCGGGTGGCGATCATGCACGCCGGCGAGGTCGTGGCCCTCGACACCCCGGCGGGCCTGCTGGCCGGCCTGGGCGCCGAGGTGCTCGAGCTGCGGGTCGACGGCGACGCGGGCGCCGCGCTCGCCGCCCTGCGGGCCGGCGGCGCCGCCGGCCCGGACGCCTTCGCCGTGGGCGGCACGGTCACCGTCCCGCTGGCCGGCCGCCCGGCCGGCGCCGCGCTGGCCGCCCTGGCCGACCGCGGCCTGCGCCCCCACGCGGTGACCACCCGCCGCCCCACCCTCGACGACGTCTACCTCCGCCTGACCGGCGACCGCCTGGCCGCCTGACCCCCCAGGAGCATCCATGTCCACCCTCGCCCCCTCCGTCCCCGTCGCCGACCCGGTCGCGCCGGCCGCGGCCGTGGCCCCCCGTCGGCCCTCCCGCCGGGGTGCGCTCGCGGCGCTCACCCGCCGCCGGCTCGCCCTGTCGGCCCGCACGCCCCGGGAGGTGCTGGTGCCGCTGCTGGCGCCGGTCCTGTTCGCGGTGGTCATCGCCCCGGCGCTCGACTCGCTCGGGCCCCGCGTCCCCGGCGTCGACTACATGAGCTTCGCCGCCGTCGGCATCGCCGGGCTGCTCATCCCGCTCAACTGCATGTTCTCGGGCATCGGCGTCATCGTCGACCGGGAGGGCGGCGCCCGCCGCGACCTGCTCGCCGCCCCGGTCCCGCGGCCGCTGCTGGTGGCGGCCAACCTGGCGGTCGCCCTGGCCGTGACCGGCCTCCAGGTGGCCGTGCTCATCGGCGCCGTCGTGCTGCGCGGCGCCGAGCTCGACGTCCGGGCCACCGGCGTGGCCTGGTTCGTGGCCGCCGCCGCCCTGCTGACCGTGGCCATGTACGGCGTGGCCGAGACCCTGGCCAACCGGCTCCCCAGCGTCGAGGAGTTCACCGGCGCCATCCCGCCGATCGCCATCGTGCCGTTCTTCTTCGCCGGCTCGCTGTTCCCGATCACCGCCCTGCCCGCCTGGCTCACCGGCGTGGCCCGGGTCCTGCCGCTGACCCACGCGCTCGCCCTCATGCGCTACGGGTTGCTCGGCACCACCACCGGGCTGGAGGACATCTGGGGCCACCACGACCCCACGGCGATGGCCGCGCTCAGCCTGGCGGTGGTGGCGGCCTTCGCCGCCGCCCTCGCTGCCGTGGCGGTCCGCACGTTCCGCCGGGCCGCGGTGCGCTGACCGCCGACCCGGGTCGGCCGCGGGGCCTAGCCTCCGCCCCGTGGCCGACCAGGAGGACGTGCGTCGCATCGCGCTGGCCCTGCCCGAGGCGACCGAGGGCGCGGACCGGTTCGCCTTCTCCGTGGCTCGGGGCGGCAAGGACCGGGGGTTCGCCTGGGTGTGGATGGAGCGGGTCGAGCCGACGCGGCCCCGCGTGCCGAACCCCGGGGTGCTGGCCGTGCGGGTGGCGAACGCCGGTGAGAAGGAGATGCTGCTGGCCGCGGACCCCGGCGTCTACTTCACCGAGCCCCACTACAACGGCTTCCCGGCCGTGCTGGTGCGGCTGGCGGCCATCGCCGTCGACGAGCTGGCCGAGCTGCTCACCGACGCCTGGCGCTGCCAGGCCCCCAAGGCGCTGGTGCGGGAGTTCGACGCCCGGGCCGGGGGCGGCCCGGGCGCCTGATCCCGCCGGTAGGTCAGCCGGTGACCTCGGCCGTCGTCATCGAGTAGTGCAGCGTGGCGGTGGCGATGGCGTCGGCGTTGAGGTCGAGCAGGCCGAGGTCGACGTTCCCGAAGGTGTCGCAGGCCGAGTGGTAGCAGGGGTCGTACGGCTGCCCCGCCCGGCCGCCGTACAGCCGGGCCTGCTGGTCGGACTTGATCCCCGCCGACCCGCTGAACACGCCGCCGAAGGGGACGTCCCTGACGAAGAAGATGGCGTAGTCGGACGTGAACTCGATCGGCGTGGGCTCGGAGGCGAGGAACCGGTCGGAGTAGAAATCCCGGAAGTACGACTCGATCGCCCCGGACCCGGCCGGCCCGGTGGTGCCGAACGTGGAGCCGTCGCCGTCGTAGACGAACCGGCCGCCGTTGGGCGAGCCGACCATGTCGAAGTTGAGGTAAAGGGCGATGTCGTCGACCTGGTCGGGCGGCAGGTTGGACAGGTACAGGGACGAGCCCACCAGGCCCAGCTCCTCGCCGCTCCACCAGGCGAAGCGCACCTTGTTGCGCACCCGCACGTTGGCCATCTGCTCGGCGGTCTCCAGCACCGCGGCCGAGCCCGAGCCGTCGTCGTTGATGCCGGGGCCCTCGGCCACCGAGTCGAGGTGGGCGCCCACCATCACCACGTTGTGGGGGTCGCCGGTGGCGGTCTCGGCGAGCACGTTGAAGCTCGTGGTCTCCTCGCGCTGGGTGTTGGCGAACAGCCGGAGGACGGCACCCCGGACCGCGGCCAGGTGGGCGCCGACGGCGTAGCTGGCGCCCATGACGGGGATGCCGGCGTGGTTGCCGATCGTCAACGTCTCGGCCGGCAGGCCCTGGCGGGCGGCGGTGTCGCCCTGGTTGAACAGTACGACGCCGGACGCCCCGGCCTGGGCGGCGGCCTCGGCCTTGGCCTCGGCCGGGCACCCGCCCGCCTGGACGACGGCGATGTCGCCGGCCGGGAAGCCGGCGAAGTCGGCCGGCTGGCAGGCCGAGTCGGAGGCGTTGCCGGCGCCCAGCGCGACGTCGACCGCGGTGAGCGGGGCGGTCACGTCCCCGCCGTCGGTCTGGTCCATCGGCGCGAAGTCGGTGCCCTCCTCGAAGGTCGGGGTGCCGGGCGCCTCCTCGTCCAGGTCCGAGTCGCCGAGCACCACGAACTCCAGGTAGTCGAACTCCTGCACCGTCGGGCGGTAGCCCTTCTCCCGCAGCTCGTGCACCACGTACTCGACCGAGGCATCGTGGCCCGGCGAGCCGGTGGACCGGTTGCCGCCGTTGGCGTCCGCGATCGTCTGGAGGGCCGCCTGGTGGGAGCGGACGCCGAACAGCGTCACGCATTCCCGCAGCTCCGGCCCCGTGTCGTTGGAGCGCCAGTCGCACAGCAGCGACAGCGCATCGGCGGAGTCGACGTCCAAGGGAAGAACGGTCGCCGCGACGAACAGGACGATGACCCAGCGGATCTTCGACATATGTGCCCCCCCAGGGGTTTTTTCCGCACCCCCAACCCTGGGTGCGCGTTGGACGGGAACGTACTACCGCCAACGCGGGACTGCTGGGATACACACGCGTGTCACAAGTGCTGCTACGGCCCCGTGATCAGGTGAGATGTCAGCTTTAGCCCGGGATTGACCCTCTGACGTCACCACCGCCGTGCGGTGACCGGCCCGATCAGTCGTCGAACGCGGCGTAGGCGCAGGTCCAGAAGTCCTGGAACGCCGGCGGGGGCGGGAATGCCGACGTCCACGAGCGGTTGGTCATCAGCAGGCCGATCAGATCCTCGTCGGGGTCGGTGGCCCACTGGGACCCGAGGCCGCCGTCCCACCCGTAGGTGCCGACGCCCCAGGCCGGGCCGGTGCGCCGCACCCGCACGCCGAGGCCGAGGCCCCAGCCGACCGAGCCGTCGGGGCTGGGGGCCGACGCGGCCAGCTGGCCGGCGGTGAGCTGGTTGGTGGTCATGGCCTCGATCGTCGGCCGGGACAGGATCCGCTGGCCGTGGTAGACGCCGCCCGCCCGCAGCATGGTGGCGAAGGCGAGGTAGTCGTCGACGGTGGACACCAGCCCACCCCCGCCGCTCGGGAACGCCGGCGGCGCGGTCCACTGGCCGTCCGGCGGGTCGTAGACGGTGCGCGCGCCGGTCTCGAGGTCGGTCCAGTAGCACGGCCCGAGGCGGTCCCGGCCGGCCCCCGGCACCGAGAAGCCGGTGTCGACCATGCCGAGCGGGTCGAAGATGCGCTCGCGCAGGAACGCCTCCAGCGGCCGGCCGGCGGCCCGGGCCACGAGCACCCCGAGGACGTCGGCGCCGACGTGGTAGAGCCAGCGCTCGCCCGGCTGGTGCTCGAGCGGGAGCGTGCCGAGGCGGCGCATCCACTCGTCGGGCTCGGGCGGCCCGGCCGGCGCCGGCGGGCCGGCGCCGAGGCCCAGCTCGGCGGCCGCCGCCAGCGAGGGCTGGTTGCCCCAGGCGGTGAAGTCGAGGCCGAGGCCCAGGCGGAAGGTGAGCAGGTCCCGCACGCTGACCGGCCGCTCGGCCGGGACGGTGTCGTCGAGCGCGCCGTGGGGGTCGGCCAGGACGCGGCGGTCGGCCAGCTCGGGCAGGAGGTCGTCCACCGGCTCGTCGAGGCGCAGCCCGCACTCCTCCACCAGGATCAGGGCGCCGACCGCGGTGATCGGCTTGGTCATCGACGAGATGCGGAAGATCTCGTCGCGGGCGATCGGCTCGCCGCCCTCGGCGGTGCGGACGCCGGCGGCCCCGGCGTGCACCTCACCCCGCCGGGCCAGGAGCCACACGAGCCCGGGCACGTCGCCGGCACCGGTGCCGGTGTGGCCCGCCATGACCTCGGCCAGCCGCTCGATCCCCGCCTCGCTCCATGCTCCTGCGCCCACGGCGGTCCTCCCTCTCGTCGCCCCGCCACCGTAGGAGACGGGTCGGACCGTCCCGGCTCATCGCCGGGCAGCCCGGCGACCGCCGCGCCGCTAGCCGCCGGCCGGGAGGTGGCGGCGGACGAAGGCGAGGGCGGTGTCGGCCACCTCGCGCCAGCCGCTGTCGATCGTCAGCGCATGGCCGCGGCCGGGGATCTCGGTGATCTCCGTGACGCCGGGGTTGCGCCGCTGACGCTTGAAGGCGGCGTTGGTCAGGGCCCAGGGGACCGTGTTGTCCTTCTCGCCCGAGATCAGCAGCAGCGGGCCCCGCTCGGGGTTCTGGGTGTCGACCCTGACCACCGACCACGGGTTCAGGTTGGCCGTCGCCGCCTGGAACAGGGGGAGGCCGGGGGCCGGCACCGCGTGGGTCCCGTACAGCGTGCGGGCCTCGTCCTCGTCGACGGCGTTGGCGAAGGCGAAGCGGAACTGGTCGTAGGTGAGCGCCACGGCCCGGCCGTGGTTGGCCGGGTTGCGCAGCACCGGGGACGAGGCCTTGAGCGCCGACAGCGGCAGGGGCAGCACGCCCCGGAACGGCGCCGGGTCGATCGCGACCGACACCGCGGCCAGGCCCCTTCCGGCGACGATCTGGGTCAGCAGCCCGCCGAAGCTGTGCCCGACGACGGCCGGCTTGGCCCCGAGCGCCTCGACGGCCGCGGCGTAGTGGTCGGCCACCTGGCCGACGCCCTTGTGGGCGAACACCTCGGGGTGGGCGTTGGCCTCGGCCACGGTGTCGGGGTCGTCGGGCCAGCCGGGGGCCACGGTGGCGTACCCCGCCTCCTCGAAGGCGCCGCGCCAGGCGTCCCAGCTACTCGCCAGCAGCCACAGGCCGTGGATGAACACCACGACGGGGCGGCCGGTCGCCCGGGCGGTGTCGATCTGGGCGCGGTCGTGGTCGCTGAGGGCCATGGGGGATGCCTCCTGGTCGCGAGGGGGGGTGACCAGGGACGATATCGGCATCATCCTCGCCGGGTGATGGCCGTCACCGCGGCTCGTGGTGGTGTGGCGCGGGTGAGCGCCGAGCCGGCAGGGCCGACCGAGATCCGCCGCGAGGGCCGGCTCGCGGTGCTGGCGGCGCTGGCGGTGGCCGCGCTCATCCCCCTGGGCATGCCCGAGGGCTACGCCCCCGGGCCCAGGTGGCTGCTGCCGGCGGTCGAGGTGGGGTTCCTGGTGGCGATGGCGGCGGCCGACCCCGGCCGCATCGACTGGCGCTCGACCCAGGTGCGCCGCCTGCGGGTCGTGCTGCTCGTCATCATCGTGGCCGAGGCCGCGTGGGCCACCGTCTGGCTGGTGGTCGACCTGGTGCGGGGGTCCGAGGTGACCGAGCAGGCCGACTCGCTCCTGGCCGCGGGCGGGCTGGTGTGGCTGGGCGTGGTCATCGCCTTCGGGCTCCTGTACTGGGAGCTCGACGGCGGCGGCCCCGGCCGGCGGGCCCACCGGGCGCCGGCCCACCCGGACCTCGCCTTCCCCCAGCACCTGTCGCCCGAGGTGTGCCCGCCGGGCTGGCGGCCGATGTTCATCGACTACCTGTACCTGTCGTTCACGAACGCCATGGCCTTCAGCCCCACCGACGTCATGCCGCTGGCCCACTGGGCCAAGCTCACGATGGCGCTCGAGTCGGCGGCGTCGCTGGTGATCATCGGCCTGGTCGTCGCCCGGGCCGTGAACATCCTGGCCTGAGAGCGTTCAGCCGAAGGTCACCACGCCCGGCCCCGGCGGCTCGGCGTGGAGGTGGGCGACGTCGGCGGCGCGGCGGTCGAGCACCGCCCGCTGGTTGACGTAGCCCTTGTCGGTGATCTCGTGGCCGTCGATCGACGGCGGCTCGGTCAGCACCAGAGCCCGGGCGATGCGGGTCGACGACTGCGGGTGCTCGGCGTTGTGCTTGCCGACCGCCGTGCGCAGGGCGGCGAGGTCGCCGGCGGGCGACAGCCACACCAGGGCCCCCAGCTCGGCCCGGTCCTGGCCGGTGAGCACGGCGTCCTGGATGGCGCCGCCGCCCGCGCCGACCAGGTGGGTGCGCACGGCCCCCACGCTCACCCAGGTGCCGGTGGCCAGCTTGAAGTCCTCGGCCACCCGGCCGTCGAACACCACGCCGGCCTCGGGGCGGTCGGGGTCGAGGAAGCGCCCGGCGTCGCCCATGGCGTAGAACCCCTCGGCGTCGAAGGCGGCCGCCGTCCGCTCGGGGTCGCCCAGATAGCCGGGGGTGACGTTGGGCCCGGCCACGCGCAGCTCCAGCTTGCGGCCGCCGTCCACCGGCGCCAGCTTGAGCCGCACGCCCGGCACCGGCACGCCGATGCAGCCGGGCCCGTCCAGGGGGAAGTGGGCCGTCGTCGCCATCGGGGCCGTCTCGGTCGACCCCCAGGCGGTGGTGAGCGGCACCGGCCGCCCGAGCGTGTGCCGGGCCACCGCGTCGAGGCGGTCCCACAGGTCGCGGGGCAGGGCGGCCGCGGCGTACATGGCGAAGCGCAGCCGGGCGAAGAACCGCTCGGCCAGGGCGGGGTCGTCCTCGAGGTGGGGGAGCAGGGCGGCGAAGCCGGCGGGGACGTTGAGGTAGAGGGTCGGCGACACCTCGCGCAGGTTGGCCAGCGTGTGGGGGAGCAGGGCGGGCGCCGGCCGGCCGGCGTCGACGTGGAGGGTCCCGCCGCTCCACAGGGCCAGGTAGAAGTTGTGGCTGCCCCCGAAGGTGTGGCTCCAGGGCAGCCAGTCGACCAGCACCACCGGCTCCTGCGCCGTGAACGGCCACACCCGGCGCAGCATCTGCTGGTTGGCGCACAGCATGCGCTCGGTGGTGACGACCCCCTTGGGCAGGCCGGTCGAGCCCGAGGTGAACAGGATCTTGGCCACCGTGTCGGGCCCGGTGGCGGCCAGCGCGGCCGCGACCGCCGGCCCGGGCGTCGCGGCGGCCAGTGCGCCGGCGCCGTCGACCACCTCGGCGGCGCAACCGGAGGCGGCCAGGGCGTCGAGGGCGGGCTCGAACGGCGTCCGGCCGACCACGAACACCAGCCCGGGGCGGGTGACGGCGGCGATCTGGCCCAGCTTGGCGAAGTCGCGGCTCTGGAGCGAGTAGGCCACCGACACGGGGACGACCGGCACCCCGGCGGCGTGACAGCCGAGCGTGACCAGGCCGTGGTCGACGCCGTTGCCCGAGAGGACCATCACCGGCCGGTCGGGCCCGAGGCCCCGGTCGAGCAGCGCCTGGCCGACGGCGCGGGCCGCATCCCACGCCTCGCCGTAGCTCAGCCGGCGCCAGGCGCCCCCCGTCGCGCCACCATCGCCGTCGGCCCGTTCGCACAGGAAGGGCGCGTCCGGCGTGGCCGCCGCCCACCGGGCCAGCACGGTGGCGACGCTGCGCTCGACCGCCCCCAGCGGCGTGCGCGAGGCGAGCAGCCACGAGCCGTCGTCCCGCCGCTCGGCGGCGACGTCGGGCACGGCGAAGGTCGGCTCCTCCCCCACGGGGTCGTTCTACACATGGCGTGACGACCGGCACAAGACCTCGATCCGACGGCTTGGTAGCGTGCCGGCCAGCCGAGAGGGGACACGATGATCGAGGAGACGCGTGCCGTCGCGACGCCCGACGGCGACATGAGCGTGGTGGTGACCCGCCCGGACGGGGGCGGCCCGTTCCCCGTGGTGGTGCTGTTCCACCACGGTCCCGGCCTCGACGGCGGCACCCGCCGGGCCATGGCCACCTTCAGCGACGCCGGCTACCTGGTGGCCGCGCCCGACCGCTACCACCGCCACGGCGACCTGATCGCGGTCGACACCGCCAAGCTCCGGTCCGACCCCGACTCGGAGGAGGCCAAGCGGTTCGGCGAGATCTTCATGAGCGTCACCGACGAGATGGTGGCCGACGACCTGGCGGCCGTCCTCGGCGACCTCGCCGCCGACCCGGCGGCGGGCGACGGACCCTACGGCGTGGTCGGGTACTGCATCGGCACGCGGGCCGTCCTGCGGTCCATGGCCGACCACCCCGACCGGTTCGGGGCCGGGGCCGCCTTCCACCCCTCGTTCTGCGTCACGCCGGGCGACGACTCGCCCCACCACGTGGTGGCCGGGCTCGGCGGCCCGCTCTACGTCGGCATCGGCCGAGAGGACCGCATGCAGTCGGCCGAGGCCAACCAGCCGCTGATCGACGCGGTCAACGCCCGGGGCGACGGCAGCGCCGCCGAGGTGCTCGACGGCGCCAACCACGGCTTCGCCGTCCCCGGCGGCCTGGCCCACCACGAGGCCGCGGCCGCCCGGGCCTACGCCGCCACGCTGGCGCTGTTCGACGGGTCCGTGCGGGGCGCCGCCCTTTCGTGACCTAAGTCGTGTCGGTCGTCACCAAGGTGTGCTAACAATCGACACGATGGAGGAGGGGACCGGCCCGGCCGCGCCCGGCGCCCTCGACGGCCTGCGGGTCGTCGACCTGAGCCACTACGTGGCCGGCCCGGTCGTGGCCATGGTGCTGGGCGACCTGGGGGCCGACGTCGTGCGCGTCGATCCGCCCGGCGGGCCGCTGTGGCAGCACCCGGCCAACGCGCTGGTCCAGCGGGGCAAGCGCAGCATCGTCCTCGACCTCCACGACGAGAGCGACCGGGCCGTGGCCCGGGGGTTGGTGGTACGGGCCGACGTGGTGGTCGAGAGCTTCCGGCGCGGCGATGCCGACCGCGCCGGCCTCGGCCCCGCGGACAACCTGGCCGCCAACCCCCGGCTGGTCCACCTGTCGGTGCCCGGGTTCGCGGGCGACGACCCCCGGGCCTGGATGGGCGGCTGGGAGGCCATCGTGCTGGCCGCCGCCGGGATCGTGCCGGCCATCCGGGGCGTGCCCGGCAACCGCCACTTCCAGGCCCACACGCTGGCGTCGACGCTGGCCGCAGCGCAGGCGACCCACCGGGTGCTGGCCGCGCTGATCGCCCGCGAGCGCAGCGGGCGGGGCGGCCACGTCGAGGTGCCGCTGTTCGACGCCGCGGTCGAGATCGTGGCGGCGCCCCGCCCGGCGGCCGGGCTGCCCCACCTCGGCCACTACCGGGCCGCGGACGGCCGCTGGCTGCAGCTGGGCCTCGACCGGCCCGACCAGCGGGCCCGGCTCGCCCGGGAGGCGTCGCCCGGCGAGGCGATCATCTCCGCAGACCGCTGGGCCTCGCTGATCCGCACCCGTCCGGCCCGCGAGTGGGAGCGGCTGGCCAACGAGCGGGCCGGCGCCCCGGCGGCCGCGGTCCAGACGACGCGCGAGTGGCTCTACGACGACGCCCACGCCCGGGCCAGCGGCGCGGTGATCGAGCTGACCGACCCCGAGCTGGGGCCGACCGCCCAGGCCGGGTACCCGTTCGGGCTGGGCGCGACCCCGCCGCGGGCCCGGGGACCGCGGCGCCCGCTCGACGGCGACCGGGAGGCGATCCTGGCCGAGCTGGCAGCGCCGCGGCCGGCGGTCCCGGCCGGGTCCCCCGTACCCGTCGGGCCGGGAGATGCCCTGGGCGGCGTCGTCGTGGCCGACCGCAGCGACGGGCTGGCCGGGGCCACCGCCGCCCGGGTCCTGGCCGGCTACGGCGCCCGGGTCGTGCGCAGCGACGCCCCCGAGGCCGACGTCGTGCACGGCGCCGCCCCGGACACGGTGGCGGGGCGGCCCGACGCGGTGTGCAGCGCGATCAGCGCCTACGGCGCCTCCGGCCCTCGGGCCGGCTGGCCGGCCGGGACCGGCGTGGCCGAGGCCGCGACCGGGATGCAACCCCGGTGGTCCGGCCCCGACGACCCCGGCGCCTCCGGCTACGCCCTGGCCGAGCTGGGCGCCGGCCACTGGTCGGCCGTGGCCCAGCTGGTGGCGCTCTACCACCGCGGGCGCACCGGGGCGGGGCAGGCGGCCCACGCCTCGCTGGCCCAGGCGGCGACCTTCCACCAGATCAGCTTCGCCGTGGGCTTCGAGGGGCGGGTGTGGGCCGAGCCGGCCGGCGCCCGGGCCGTCGGCTGGAGCCCGTTCGACCGGCTCTACCGGGCCGACGACCGCTGGTTCCACGTGTCGGCGTTCGGCGAGGAGCTGTCCAAGCGGCTGGTGCTGACCGAGGGGCTGGAGGGCGTCGACCTCGACGCCGGCGACGAGCGCCTGGCCCGGGCGCTCGAGACCGCGTTCGCCGGCGCCCCCGCCACGGTCTGGGTCGAGCGGCTGCGGGCCGCCGGCGTCCCCGCCCACGTGGTGGCGACCGGCGACGAGCTGCGGGACCAGGGGCTGCTCCCACCGGCCGGCGACGGCTGACGATGGCCAACCATCACTTCGCCAAGCTGGGCGACGTCTGGAAGCACCTGCCGCTGGCGGAGGTGCTGGCCTGGGACCGGCCGGCGCACTACTGGGAGAGCCACGCCGGCTCGGCCGTCTACCCGATGGTCGACGACGCCGAGCGCCGCTACGGCGCCCTCGGGGTGTGGGACGCGGCCACGGTCGGCGGGGCGCCCGGGCTGGCCCGCTCCCGCTACCTGCGCGTGCTGCGGGCGGTCAACGGGCCGGGTGAGCGGCTGACCCGCTACCCCGGCTCGGCCCGGCTGGCGATGGTCGAGCTGGGCGACAAGGCGGACTACCTGCTGTGCGACAGCGACCCCGCCAGCGCGGCGTCGCTGCGGGCCGCGGCGGTCGGGGTGGGCCTGGGCGAGCGGGCCGAGGTGGTCGAGGGCGACGGGCGGGATGTGCTGGCCGGCGCCCTGGCCCGGGCCGCCGACCCCGGGTCGGTGCTGGCGTTCGTCGACCCGTTCGACCCCCGGGCCGCCGGACCGGGCGGCCTGTCCGCGCTCGACCTCGGCCGGCGCGTGCTGTCCGCCGGGGCCGCGCTCGTCTACTGGTACGGCTACGACCGGCCCGACCGCCGGTGCTGGGCGCTGGACGAGCTGGCCCGGGGCGGCCACGGGGTGCCCCTGTGGTGCGGCGACATCCAGGTGGAGGCCGAGGGCGAGCCCGCCGTCCGGGACGACGGCGACCTCGGCGTGGCGACGACGCCGGGCACCGGCTTCGGCATCGTCTGCGGGCGGGTCTCCGACCCGGCCCTGCGTCATGTGACCGCCCTCGGCGAGGCGCTGGTCGCCGCCTACGAGGGCGCCCGGCTCCCCGGCGGCGGGCCCGGGCACCTCGCGCTCACGGTCCGGACCGTCCCCTAGGTGCCCGGCGACCTCGGCCCGCTGCTGGCGCCCGGCTCGATCGCGGTGGTGGGGGCCTCGGCGTCGCCGGGCAAGGCCGGCAATGCGATGGTGCGGGCGCTGGCCGGGTTCCCCGGGGCGCTCCACCTGGTGAACCCGTCGGGCCGCCCGGTGGAGGGCCGCCCGGTGGCGCCCTCGGCCGCCGCCCTCGGCGAGCCGGTCGACCTGGCCGTGCTGGTGGTGCCGGCGGCGGCGGTGCCGGCCGCGCTCGACGACTGCGGGGCCGCCGGGGTGCGGGCCGCGGTGGTGTGCTCCGGCGGGTTCGCCGAGGCGCCGGGCGGGGCGGCGCTCCAGGACGAGGCGGTGGCGGCGGCCCGGCGGCACGGCATCCGGCTGCTCGGGCCCAACACGTCCGGGTTCCTGTGCCCGGCCGCCGGCACCTTCGCCACCTTCGTCCCCGGCGTGACCGGCCTGGCGCCGGGGCCGGCCAGCTTCGTGACCGCCAGCGGGGGCGTGAACCTGGCCGCCGCCTTCCTGGCGGCCGAGGAGGGCCTCGGCCTGGCCTACGGCGTCGGCCTCGGCAACGCGGCCGACGTGGGCTTCGCCGACGTGCTCGACTTCCTGGCCGGCGACGGGGCCACCCGGGGGGTCGGCCTGCACGTCGAGGGGCTCGACGACGGCCGGTCGCTGTGCGACGCCGTGGCCCGGCTGGCGGCGACCGTGCCGGTGGTGGCGCTGGCGGTGGGCCGGGCCGACGTGCGGGACATGGCCCGGTCGCACACCGGCCGGCTGCTCGCCGACCACGGGGTGGCCCGGGCCGCGCTGCGCCAGGCCGGGGCGGTGGTGGTCGACGACCTGGGCGAGATGGTCGACGCCCTGCGGGCCCTCACCGCCTGCCGCCTGCCCTCCCGCCCCGCCCCCGGGGTCGGGGTGGTCACCGGCCAGGCGGGGCCCGGCCTGCTGGTCGCCGACGCCCTGCGCAGCCGGGGCGTGGCCGTGCCCCCGCTGGACGACGCCACCGGGCGGCGGCTGGAGGACCTGCTGCCCCCGCTCACCTGGCTGCGCAACCCGGTCGACACCGGCCGCCCCCCGCCGGCCTTCGGCGACGTGCTGGCCCTGGTGGCCGCAGACGCGGCGGTCGACGTCCTGGCCGTCTACGCGCTCGAGGAGGGCGACGCCCTCGATCCCGAGGCCGCGCTGGCCACGCCGGGCGTGGCCGGGGCGCTGCCGGTCCTGTTCGGCTCCGGCGGGCCCGCCGCCGCGCTCGACCGGCGGCGGGAGGCGCTCGCCGCCCTGGGCGTGCCGCTGTTCCGGGCGCCCGAGCGCCTGGCCCGGGCGGCGGCGGCGCTGGCCGAGGACGCCCGGGCGCGGGCCCGGGCCGGCGGGCCCCGCCTCGACCTGCCGGCCGGGGCGACGCTGCCGGCGCCGGCCGACGAGCACGGCGCCAAGCGGGCGCTGGCGTCCCTCGGCGTGGCCGTGCCCGAGGGCGCCGCCTGCCGGGACCGGGAGGCGGCCCACGCCGCCCTCGACGCGCTGGGCGGCGGGCCGGTCGTGGTCAAGGTGCGGGACGCCGCCATCGCCCACAAGGCGGCCGTGGGTGGCGTCCGCCTGGGGGTGCGGGGCCACGCCGCGCTGGAGGCGGCCCTCGACGCCGTCGATGCCGTCCCCGGCCGCACGCCGGGCGCGGGCTACCTGGTCGAGGCCGAGGCGGGGCCGGGGCGCGACCTGCTGGTGGGGGGCGTGCGCGACCCGGTGTTCGGCCCGCTCGTGGTCGTGGGCCGGGGCGGGAGCGCGGCCGAGGCCGCGGGCCCGCCGGCCCGCCGGCTGGTGCCGCTGGCGCTGGCCGACCTGGCCGACCAGGTCGCCGAGGTCGACCCCGCCCTCGACCCCGCCCCGCTGGCGCCGGTGGTGGCGGCGGTGGCGGCGCTGCTGGCGGCCGACCCCGGGGTGGCGGAGATCGACCTCAACCCCGTGCGGCTCACGGCCGCCGGCCCGGTGGCGCTGGACGCCCTGGTCGTGCGGCGCTGACGTCGATGACGGCTCAGTAGGAGCCCGTCTCGCTGCGGAACTCGGCGGCCCGGGGCCCGAAGGGCGAGGAGTCGAGCCAGGCGCCGGCCCGCAGCCCCCGGCGGGCGACCACCGCCGCCGCCCGCCGCCGCAGCCGGGTGCGCCAGCCGGCGGCCGACATGTGGGCCAGGGCCAGCCCGGCGGCGTCGCGGTTGTAGAGGGCGGCGGTGCGGCGGGTGGTGGCGAAGCGCTCGACCGCCGCCCGGGCCCCGGCCGGGTCGTCGAGCGCGGCCCGCACCGCGGCCGCGGCCACCAGGGCGTCGGGGATGCCCGAGTTGAGGCCCCGGGCCCCGAACGGGGCGAACAGGTGGGCGGCCTCGCCGATCAGCAGGACCCGGCGGGCCTCGTCGGCGAGGGCGGTGGCCACCGCCTGGCGGAAGCGGTAGCTCGACACCCAGGTGATCCGGTCGGCGTAGCCCGGGGGCAGCACGGCGGCGATCCAGCGGGCCACGCCGTCGGGGTCGGCGAAGCGGGCGGGGTCGTCGTCGGGCCGCAGCTGGAGGTCGGCCCGCACCCCTCCGGCGAACGGCACCAGCAGCACGTTGCGGCCCTCGACCGCAGGGTGGGCGTAGTAGTAGGCGCGCTCGGCCACGATCGGGTCGTCCGGGTCGTCGGCCACGTCGACGATCACGAACTCCCGGTCGACCCTGGGCCCCTCCAGCTCGATCCCCACGCCGGCCCGCACCGCCGAGCGGGCCCCGTCGGCGGCGATCACGTAGGCGGCCCGCCACTCGTCGCCGGCCATGGTGCGCAGGGCGACGCCGCCCTGGTCCCCCTGGCCCTCGACCACGGTGACGCCGGCGACCTCCTGCCGCCAGGCGAACTCGACCCCGGCGGCCTTGGCCGCGTCGAACAGGATCGCCTCGATGTCGACCTGGGACAGATTGGTGGAGTGGGGCAGCCGGGCGCCCGACGGCGGCGGGTAGGTGCGCTCGTAGACGAGCCGGTCGCCCCAGTACGTGCGCTTGGTGGTCCACACCAGGCCGCGGTGGGCGATCTCCCAGCCGAGGCCCTCCCGCACCGACTCCAGGTGCTCGAGCGACTCGCCGTGCAGGAAGATGGCCCGGCTCCCGGCCCGCTCGCGACCCTCGGGCTCGGCCTCCAGCACGGTGGCCGCCAGCCCGTGGTGACGGAGGGCCAGCGCCGCGGCCAGGCCCACCGGGCCCGCCCCCACCACCAGCACCGGTCGGCCTCCGTCGTGCGCCACGGGGCTAGTTCACCACGCCGGGTCGGCGGCGCCGACATGATCGGGGCATGGCTGCGCCGTCCCCGACCTACGACCTCCACGCCCACTGCACCGTGCCCGCGGGCCACGCGCTGGCGGCCGGCGACCCCGGCGTGGCCGCCGAGGCGGCCCGGCTGGCCGCCGGGACGGGGGAGGCGGCCGCCGCCGCCAACCGGGCCCTCGGCCGGGAGTGGCTGCCGCGGCTGGTCGACGCCGACGAGCGGCTGGCGGTCATGGACCGCAGGGGGATCGACGTGCAGGCGGTCAGCCCCTCGCCCGGCGACTACCACTACGGGGCCGGCGAGCACGTCGCGGCCGACATCGTGGCGGCGGTGAACGAGGGGGTGGCCGCCCTGTGCGCCCGCCATCCCGACCGGCTCGTCGGGCTGGGCAGCGTGGCCCTCCAGCACCCGGCGCTCGCCGCCGACCAGCTGCGCCACGCGGTGGGGCGGCTGGGGCTGGCCGGGGCCGTCGTCGGGACCCACGCCGGCGGGCGGGACCTGTCCGACCCCGCCTTCGAGCCGCTGTGGGCGGCGGCCGAGGAGACCGGCGCCGTGCTGTTCCTCCACCCCTGGGGCTGCACGCTGGGCGAGCGGCTGGCCCGGGCCTACCTGTTCAACGTCGTCGGCAACCCGACCGAGACCGCGCTGGCCCTGTCGCACCTGATCTTCGGCGGGGTGCTCGACCGCTTCCCCGGCCTGCGGGTGCTGGCCGCGCACGGCGGCGGCTACCTGCCCTTCTACCCCGGCCGGGCCGACCACGCCCACCGGGTCCGGCAGGACTCGCGCACCTGCGCCGAACCCCCGTCGACCTACCTGCGGCGGCTGTGGTTCGACAGCGTGGTCCACGAGTCCCGCCTGCTCGGCCACCTCGTCGCCAACGTGGGCGCCGACCGGGTGGTGCTCGGGACCGACTATCCGTTCGACATGGGCCAGGACGACCCGGTCGGGATGCTCGATGCGGTGGACGGGCTCGGCGCCGCCGACCGGGCCGCCGTGGCCGGGGGCAACGCCGCCGCCCTGCTGGGCCGGGCCTAGCAGGCCCGCCGGAACGAGCCGTCGAGGGCGACGGGGAGGACGAGGGTGCTGAGTCCCTCCCGCCGGGCGGCGCGGCAGAGGGCCTCCGGCGACCGGCGGAAGCGGGCGGCGTACTCGGCGTTGAGCACCGGCTTGCCGGCGGCGACGAAGGGCCGCAGGGCGGCGCACTCGCCGTACTCGTGGTACTGCTCGTCGACCGCGAAGTCGAACTCGTCCACCAGGGCGGGCACCTGGTCGAGGTCGTTCTTCAGCCCGACCGCCAGGCCTCGGCGGTGCGCCTCCCGGGCCACGAACCGGTTGAAGGCGAGCTGGTCGGCGGCCGTGAGCGGGAAGCCGCTGGGGTTGGCGTAGGCGTCGACGTTGTCGGGCTCGACCCCGTCGCAGCCGCCGGCCCGGGCCCGGTCGAGCTCGGACACGACCTTGGACCGCACCTCGGCCCGCCGCACGTCGAGCCACCGCTCGTCGGGATACCCGGCGAGCGGCCGCCCCACCACGTCCGGCGGCAGCGCCGGGTCCCCGCGGAACGCCTCGACGCTCCCGGCCGAGAAGTAGCACACGACCCGCCGCCCCTCGCCCCGCAGCCGCCGCACCCCGGCGGCCCCCACCACCCGGGGGTCGACGTCGTACACGTCGACCTCGGGCCGCTCGTCGAGCCGGCCCTGGAGCTGCCACTGCCACGTGACCCCGACGCCCGGCCGCCACCACCCGGCCGCCTGGCCCCCGCCCTCGGCCCCGGCGCCACATGCCGCCGCGCCGGCGATCGCGAGCGCGGCGGCGAGGGCCCGGCCGGCCCGAGGGCGGCTCAGCGGGCTGTGCTGCCGTTCTCGGCGACGCCGCCCATCACCGAGCGGAGGGCCTGGGCGGCCCCGAGGAGGCCGGCGCTCTCGAACGGGACCACGATCTTGGCGTTATCGCTGTCGGCGAACTTGCTCAGCGCGTCCAGCTGGAGGATGGCTACCAGCGTGGGGTCGGGCTCGCCCTTCTTGATGGCGCCGTACACGTGGCCGATGGCCTCGGACCGGCCTTCGGCCTCGAGGATGGCGGCCTGGCGGGCGCCCTCGGCCCGCAGGATGGCGGCCTCCCGCTCGCCCTGGGCCTTGCGCACCGCGGCCTGGGCCTCGCCGTCGGCGATGTTGATGGCCGACCGCTGCTGGCCCTCGGACTGGAGGATGCGGGCCCGCTTCTCCTGGTCGGCCTGCTTCTCCAGCGCCAGCGCCTCGAGGATCTGGGGCGGCGGGGCGATGGCGATGATCTCGATGCGGTTGATCCGGATGCCCCACTTGTCGGTCACCGCCTCCATCTGCTGCTGGACGTCGACGTTGATGCGCTCGCGCTCGGACAGCGCCTGGTCGAGCGTCATCGTGCCGATCACCGACCGCAGCGCCGTGCGGGCCAGGGCGTCGATGGCCACGTCGAAGTTGGCGATGCTGAACAGCGCCTGCTGGGCCACGACCACCTGGGTGAAGATCGTGGCGTTGACGTTGACCACCACGTTGTCCTTGGTGATGACGTCCTGGCGGTCGCCGGGCCGGGGGATCTCCCGCATGTCGACCCGCTGCAGCGACTCGATGAAGGGGGCGATGATCACCAGGCCGGGCTCGTGGGTGCGGCGGTACTCGCCCAGCCGCTTGACCACGCCGACCTCGCCTTGCTGGACGATGTTGACCATCTGCTTCAAAGCCGCCAGCAGCACCAGCACGACCAGGCCGACGACGACCAGGCCGGCGATGGCGCCGTTACCGATATCTGCGATCACGGCTGCTCCGTCTCCTGTTCCGGTTCCTCCACTGCCGGCGGCGGGACCTGCCCGTCGACCGGCCAGACGATCAGGGTCGTGCCCTGCACGGCGGTCACCAGCACCGGCGTTCCGGCCGGGATGGGATGGTCGCAGCCGCTGACGGCCCGCCAGCGCTCGCCGGCCAGGCGCACGTGGCCCACCTGGTCGACGGCGCCGACCACGTCGAGCGTGACGACCTCCTGGCCGACCAGCCCGCCGTGCACGCCGGGCACCCGGTGGTGGCCACCCTGGCGGTGGGCGACGGCCTCGCTCACCCGGCCCCGCAGCAGCACGATCCCGGCTGCCGCGACCACGACGGCCACCGCCGCCTGGGCGGCCAGGGCGTCGGGGGCGACGAGGGCGACTGCGGCGGCGGCGAACGCGCCCACGGCCGCGAACAGCGCGTAGAACGCGAGGTGATGCAGCTCGACGGCGATCAACACGACGCCTACGGCGATCCATGCGATTGGCAACCAGACCCCGCTTTCGCCTCCCATGCTACGCCCGGCCGGAGCCGATCAGGAGGTCGCGCCAGGGGTCGTCCGTGGTCGGCGGCAGCCGCCAGCCGGGCGAGGCCCAGTGCGGCCAGTCCCGGGTGTGGTCGCGCAGCCGGGCGCAGGCGTCGGCGGGCGGGAGCAGCGGCACGCCGAGGCCGGCGCACACGTCGTGGCCGTGCAGCACCAGCTCGAGGGCGCCCCGGGCGGCGAAGTCGGCGGCCGGCCGGGCCTCGGGCCGGGGGCGGCGCCAGATGACCGCGGTGGCGCCCGGCTCGGCGCCGGCGATCACGCCCGACAGCACCCGGGCCACAGTGGCCACCGCCTCGACCAGCTGGGCGGGCCGGGCGTCGGGGCCGAGCGTGACCGGGGCGGCCCAGTCGGGGTAGGCGTCGGTGCGGCGGGAGGCGAGGAAGAAGGCCACGGCCAGCACGGCGTCCACGGTGTGGTCGGCGGTGCGGGCGCAGCTCCACTCCAGCGTGCCGGCCGGCGCCGACCAGTCCCGGTCGAGCGCCGATCCCCAGGACGCGGTCACGACCCCGGCCAGGAGGTCGAGGTCGTGCCGCGTGAAGGGTGCCGTCGGGTCGGTCCGGTGGTCGCTCACCGGCGCAGTCTCGCCTAGCCGTCTAGCTGTCGACCGCCAGGGTGTCGACGGTCCGGCCATCGTCGCCGAGCAGCGTGACGTGGTCGGGCACGTGGTGGGGGTCGATCGGGGCCAGGTAGACCCGGCGCCCGTCGGGCAGGCCGTGGACCTCGACCGACCCCACCGCCCCCGGCACCTCGGCGCCGGCGGCGCCGGTGGGCAGCACCCCGAACACCATCACGGCGCCGCCGCCGCTGTCGTGCAGGGTCGTGACGCCGGCCCGGGGGTCGCCACACACCGAGGACCCGCTGTCGCCGCTCTCCGACGACAGGCACAGCTGGCCGGCCTCGTCGTAGAGGTTCCACGTGCCGCCGGCGTAGGCGCCGCTGGCGTACACCTGGTGGGCGTCGGCGCCCTCGCCGGGGATGGTGGCCATCGTGGCCGTGCTGCTCTCCACCCCCGACGACGTGGCGGCGTCGCTCTCGCTGTCGGACCGGTCGAGCAGCCCCCGCCACTCGGCGTCGCTCGGCGCCCTCAGGCCGTCGGCCAGGGCGAGCATGGTGGCCTCGCCGTCGGTCCCCTGGACCATGGCGACGACGCCGGGCGACTCCTCCCACACGACCGTGCGCAGCTCGACGCCGCCGCCCTGGGGGGCCACGCCGATCCAGCCCCGGTGGCCCCGAGCCTCGATCGGGCGGTCGGCGCCGGTGAGGTAGCGGGCGAGGGCCAGGTCCCCCGCGTCCCCGGCGTAAGTCACGACGGCCGCGAACCGGTCGCGCGCCTGGTAGGCCGCGATGTGCCCGGGCGACGAGACGGGGAAGAGCG
>DATFRN010000129.1:0-8184 GCA_035263165.1 Acidimicrobiales bacterium
GTCACCGACGCGGCCGCCGACCCCGACACGCTCACCGCCGTGCTGCGGGCCGGTGTGGCCGACAGCTTCAACGCCATGAGCGTCGACGGCTGCACGTCCACCAACGACACCGTGCTGCTGCTGGCCAACGGCCGGAGCCGGGCGGCCGACCCCGCCGCCCTCGCCGATGCCGTGGCGGGGGTGTGCGAGGACCTGGCGCTGCAGCTGGTCGGCGACGCGGAGGGCCACACCAAGGTGGTCACGGTGCGGGTCACCGGCGCGACCTCCGACGCCGAGGCCCGCCAGGCGGCCCGCAAGGTCGCCGAGAGCCAGCTGACCAAGTGCTCGTGGTACGGCGAGGATCCCTACTGGGGCCGCATCGCCAGCGACCTCGGCACCGCCGGCGTCAAGCTCGACCCGGCCGCCCTCACGATCGCCTACGGCGGCACCGTGGTGAGCCGGGGCTGCGTGGCCGCCGCCCACGACGCCGCTGCGGTGGCCGCCCACATGGCCGGCGACCGGCTGGAGGTGCACTGCGACCTGGGGGTGGCCGACGGCGAGGCCCGGGTGCTGACCAACGACCTCACCCACGGCTACGTCGACGAGAACATGGGGACGTCGTGACCGCCGTGCTCGACACCGCGGCCCAGCGGGCGTCGGTGCTGGTGGAGGCGCTGCCCTACATCCACCGGTTCCGGGGTGCGGTCGTGGTCGTGAAGTACGGCGGCAACGCCATGGCGGACCCGGCGATGGGCCGGGCGGTGGCCGACGACGTCGTGCTGCTGCGGGCGGTCGGGCTGCGGCCGGTGGTCGTCCACGGCGGTGGGCCCCAGATCAGCGAGCTGATGGCCCGGCTGGGCAAGACGCCCGAGTTCCGCGACGGACTGCGGGTCACCGACGCCGAGACCGTCGACATCGCCCGCATGGTGCTGGTGGGCAAGGTCAACCGCGACATCGTGGCCGCCGTCAACGTCCACGGCCCGCTGGCGGTCGGTCTGTCCGGCGAGGACGCCGGGCTGATCCTGGCCGGTGCCCGCAACCCCGACCTCGGCTTCGTCGGCGACGTGGCCGCCGTCAACCCCGCCATCCTCGAGCGGCTGCTGGCCGAGGACCTGATCCCGGTCGTGTCGACGATCGGCTCCGACCCCAGCGGGCAGGCCTACAACATCAACGCCGACACGGTCGCCGGGGCGCTGGCCGAGGCGCTCGGGGCCGAGAAGGCCGTGTTCCTCACCGACGTGGCCGGGCTGCTGGCCGACGTCGACGATCCGGGCTCGCTGATCAGCCAGGCCACGTCGGCCGAGCTGGCGGCCATGATCGACGAGGGCCGGCTCGCCGGGGGGATGATCCCCAAGGTGGCCGCCGCGGTCCACGCCGTCGAGCACGGGGTCGGCTCGGCCCACCTGCTCGACGGCCGGGTGCCCCACGTCATCCTGCTCGAGCTGTTCAGCGACGCCGGGATCGGGACCATGATCACCGCAGGGGAGAGGCCATGACCACCGCGCAGCCGCTCATGCCCACCTACCCGGCGCCGCCGGTCACCTTCGTACGGGGCCAGGGCTCGTGGCTGTGGGACGAGACCGGGCGCGAGTACCTCGACGGGCTGTCCGGCCTGGCCGTGACCTCGCTGGGCCACGCCCACCCGGCCGTGGCCGAGGCGCTGGCCGACCAGGCCGCCACGCTGCTGCACGTGTCCAACCTGTTCGGGACCGTGGTCGGCCCCGAGGTGGCCCGCACGCTCGACCGCCTCGTCGGCGACGGCGAGCCGGCGGGGGGCCGGGTCTTCTTCTGCAACTCGGGCGCCGAGGCCAACGAGTGCGCCATCAAGCTCGCCCGCCGGTTCGGGGGCCGGGGGCGGCACGTGGTCGTCTCCGCCTACGGCAGCTTCCACGGCCGCACGCTGGCCACCCTGCACGCCACCGGCCAGCCGGCCAAGCACGAGGCCTACCAGCCGCTGCCCGAGGGGTTCCGCCACGTGGCCTGGGACGACCTCGACGCCCTGGACGCCGCCCTCGACCCGTCGGTGGCCGCAGTCCTGCTGGAGCCCGTGCAGGGCGAGGGCGGCGTGAACCCGGCGAGCCCCGAGTACTTCGCCGGCGTGCGCCGCCTGTGCGACGAGCGGGGGATCCTGTTCATGGTGGACGAGGTGCAGACCGGCCTCGGCCGCACGGGCCGCTGGTTCGGCTTCCAGCGCCTGGGCATCGTGCCCGACGTGGTGACGGTGGCCAAGGCGCTCGGCAACGGCGTCCCCATCGGCGCCTGCTGGGCCCGGGAGGAGGTGGCCACCGTGTTCGAGCCCGGCGACCACGCCACCACCTTCGGGGGCCAGCCGCTGGCGGCTGCCGCAGCCCGGGCCGTGCTGGCCACCATGGAGGCCGAGGACGTCCCCGCCCGGGCCGCCCGGGCCGGCGGCCGCCTGGCCGAGGGCCTGGCCGCCCTGCCGGGCGTGGCCGGCGTGCGGGGCGTCGGGCTGCTGCTGGCGGTCGAGCTGGAGGGCCGGCCGGCCGCCGAGGTCAACGCCGCGCTGCTGGAGGCAGGGGTGGTGGCCAACGCCGTCACGTCCACGGCGCTGCGGCTGGCGCCGTCGCTGCTGATCTCCGACGACGAGGTCGACGAGCTGGTGGCCCGGATCGGGAAGGTGCTGGCGTCGTGAACCTGCGTCACTTCCTGGAGGTCGACGACCTCTCGCCGGCCGAGCTGGACGAGGTGCTGCGGCGGGCCGCCGAGCCCCCGGGGGCGGCGCAGCCGCTGGCCGGGCGCACGGTCGGGCTCTACTTCGAGAAGCCGTCGCTGCGCACCCGCCACTCGTCCGAGGCGGCCGTCGTGCAGCTGGGCGGCCACCCGGTGACCTTCCGGGGCGACGAGGTGGGCAGCGGCTCGCGGGAGCCGGCGACCGACATCGCCCGCGTTTTGTCCGGCTACCACGCCGCCCTCGGCGGCCGGGTGTTCGACCACGGCCTGCTGGAGCAGTGGGCCGGCGTCGCCGCCATCCCCGTCGTCAACCTGCTGTCCGACCGGGGCCACCCGTGCCAGGCGCTGGCCGACCTGCTCACCATGCGCCAGTGCCTGGGCGACCTGTCCGGCGCCACCGTGGCCTGGGTGGGCGACTTCAACAACGTGGCCCGGTCGCTGGCGCTCGGGGCGACGATGCTGGGCATGAAGGTCCGCCTGGCCTGCCCGCCCGGCTACGGCCCGGGCGAGGACGACCTCGACCGGCTGCGGGCCCACGGCGGCGAGCCGCTCGTCACCGCCCGCCCGGCCGAGGCCGCGGCCGGCGCCGGCGCGGTCCACACCGACGTATGGGCCTCGATGGGTCAGGAGGCCGAGGCCGAGTCCCGCCGCCGGGCCTTCGAGGGCTTCCAGGTCGACGACCGGGTCATGGCCGCCGCCGTCCCCGGCGCGGTGTTCATGCACTGCCTGCCCGCCCACCGGGGCGAGGAGGTGGCCGCCTCGGTGATGGACGGCCCGCAGAGCCGGGCCATCGCCCAGGCCCACAACCGGCTCCACAGCATGCGCGGGCTGCTCTCGTGGCTGGTCGAGCAGGCAGGGGAGGAGCGCACGTGACCGAGCCGTTGACCCGCACGCTGGCCAAGCCCCAGCGCCAGCACCGGGTGGCGCTGCTGCTGGCCGACCACGCCGTGACCAGCCAGGCCCAGCTGGTCGACCTGCTGGCGGCCGAGGGCGTGATCGCCACCCAGGCCACCGTGTCGCGCGACCTGGAGGACCTGGGGGCCATCAAGGTCCGGGCCGCCGGCGGCGACACCGTCTACGCCATCCCCGAGCTGCCGACCGAGCAGCGGGCCCCCGAGGCGCACCTGCGCCGCGTGTTCTCCGAGTGGGTCGTCGAGGTGGCCCACTCCGCCAACCTCGTCGTCCTCCGCACCCCGCCGGGGTCCGCCCACGTGGTGGCCTCGGCGCTCGACCGCTCCGGCCTGGCCGGGGTGGTGGGCACGGTGGCGGGCGACGACACTCTGATCGTGGTCGTGGCCGAGTCCGTCTCGGGCGCCGGCATGGCGGCCCAGCTCGGCGAGCTGGCCGGCCTCTAGCAGCAAAGGAAGCAACGTCATGGCGAAGCGAGTGGTCCTGGCCTACAGCGGAGGCCTCGACACATCGGTGGCCGTTCGCTGGATGATCGAGAACCTCGGCGTCGAGGTGATCGCCCTGGCCGTCGACGTCGGGCAGTCCGGCGACGACTGGGACGTCGTGCGCGAGCGGGCGCTCGGCGCCGGCGCGGTCGACGCCATCGTGGTCGACGCCAGCGAGGAGTTCGCCCGCGAGTACTGCGTGCCGGTGCTGAAGGCCAACGCCCTCTACGAGGGGCGGTACCCGCTGGTGTCGGCCCTGTCCCGCCCGGTGATCGTCAAGCACCTGGTGGCCGCGGCCCGCGACCACGCCGCCGACGCGGTGGCGCACGGCTGCACGGGCAAGGGCAACGACCAGGTGCGCTTCGAGGTGTCGACCCGGGCCCTCGCCCCCGACCTCGAGGTGCTGGCGCCGGTGCGGTCGTGGGGCATGACCCGGGAGCAGAGCATCCTCTACGCCTACGACCACGACATCCCCATCACGGCGACGAAGGAGAAGCTCTACTCCATCGACGACAACCTGTGGGGCCGGGCCATCGAATGCGGCGAGATGGAGGACCCGTGGGCCGTGCCGCCGCCGGGCGTCTGGTCGCTGACCAAGCCCAGCGCCACCGAGCCGACCGACGTCACGATCGCCTTCCACGAGGGCGTGCCGGTGGCGGTCGACGGGTCCGAGCTCAGCGTGTCGGAGGTCGTGGCCCGGCTCAACGCCCTGGTCGGCTCCTACGGCTGGGGCCGCATCGACATCGTGGAGAACCGCCGGGTCGGCATCAAGAGCCGGGAGACCTACGAGTGCCCGGCCAGCCTGGCGCTGATGATGGCCCACGCCGACCTGGAGTCCATCTGCCTCGAGCGCGACCTCCAGCGGGAGAAGAGCCGGCTGGAGCCGCGCTACGCCGAGCTGGTCTACGACGGCCTGTGGTTCTCGCCCCTGAAGCGGGCGCTCGACGCCTTCGTCGACGAGAGCCAGCGCTACGTCACGGGCGAGGTGCGGCTGCGGCTGGCGCCGGGGTCGTGCCAGGTGACCGGGCGGCGCAGCCCGCACAGCCTCTACGACTACTCCCTCGCCACCTACGACTCGGCCGACAGCTTCCGCCACGAGGACAGCGAGGGGTTCGTACGGCTGTGGGGCCTCGGCATCCAGACGTGGGCCCAGGTCCAGGGGCGCGGCGGGTCGTGAGCACGCTGTGGCACGGCCGCTTCGCCGGCGGCCCGGCCGACGAGCTGCTGGCGTTCACCGTGTCGGTGGACGTCGACCGGGGGCTGGCCGCCGACGACCTGGCCGGCAGCCGGGCGCACGTGCGGGGCCTGGCCCGGGCCGGGATCGTGACCGACGAGGAGGCCGGCGTGGTGCTGGCCGCCCTCGACAGGGTGGAGGACGAGCTCAAGTCCGACCAGTTCGTGTTCGAGCCGACCGACGAGGACATCCACACCGCCATCGAGCGCCGGGTGACCGCGCTGGCCGGCCCGGCGGGGGCCAAGCTCCACACCGGCCGCAGCCGCAACGACCAGGTCGCGACCGACCTGCGGCTGTGGGCCAAGCGTGAGCTGGCCGCGGTGGCCCGGCGGGTGCTGGCGCTCCAGCGGGTGCTGCTGGAACGGGCCCGGGAGGCCGGCCCGGCCTACCTGCCCGGCTACACGCACCTCCAGCGGGCCCAGCCGGTGCTGCTGGCCCACCACCTGCTGGCCCACGGGTGGGCCCTGTCCCGCGACGTCGACCGGCTGGCCGACTGCCGGCGCCGGCTCGACGTGTCGCCGCTCGGGGCGGGGGCGCTGGCGGGGTCGTCGCTGCCCCTCGACCCCGACTTCACCGCCGCCGAGCTGGGGTTCGCGGGGCGGTTCGAGAACAGCCTCGACGCGGTGAGCGACCGGGACTTCGTGGCCGAGGCGCTGTTCGCCCTGAGCATGATCGCCGTCCACCTCTCCCGGCTCGGGGAGGAGGTGATCCTGTGGACCACCGACGAGTTCGGCTTCGCCCGGCTGGACGACGCCTACGCCACGGGGTCGTCCATGCTGCCGCAGAAGAAGAACCCCGACATCGCCGAGCTGGCCCGGGGCAAGGCCGGGCGGGTGCTCGGGGCGCTGACCGGGATGCTGGCGACGCTGAAGGGGCTGCCGCTCAGCTACAACCGGGACCTCCAGGAGGACAAGCCGCCGCTGTTCGACGCCGTGGCCCAGGTGTCCCTGGCGCTGTCGGCGCTGGCCGGGCTGATGGCGACGCTCACGTTCAACCTCGACCGCATGCAGGCGGCGGCCGACTCGCCCTACGCGGCGGCCACCGACCTGGCGGAGATGCTGGTCGAGCGGGGCGTGCCGTTCCGGGACGCCCACGCGCTGGTGGGGTCGCTGGTGCGGGACAGCCTGGAGCGCCACGTGCCGCTGGCCGAGTTGGTCGAGTCGCACCCCGACCTCGGGACCGAGGCGCTGGCGCTGCTGGAGCCGGGCACGCCGGTGGCCCGGCGCACGACCGCCGGCGGGGCGGGTCCCGAGGCGGTGGCCGACCAGATCGCCCGGTTCGCCCAGCGCCTCGACGCCGACGCCGGCCGGATCGGGTAGTGGCCCGCCGGCTGCGCCGGTCGTTCTACGCGCGCGACCCCCGGGAGGTGGCGCCCGACCTGCTGGGCAAGCTGCTGGTCCGGTCGGGCCCGACGCCGGGGTGGGTGCGCTCGGGCCGGATCGTGGAGGTGGAGGCGTACTGCGGCGGCGAGGACCCGGGCAGCCACGCCTACCGGGGCGAGACGCCCCGCAACCGCACGATGTTCGGGCCCCCGGGCGGGCTGTACGTGTACTTCACCTACGGGATGCACTGGTGCGCCAACGCCGTCTGCGGCGGGGTGGGGGAGGGCGTGGCGGTCCTGCTGCGGGCGCTGTCGCCGCTGGAGGGCGTGGACCTCATGCGGGCGGCCCGCCCCCGCGCCCGCCGGGACCGGGACCTGACGAGCGGCCCGGCCAAGCTCTGCCAGGCGCTGGGGCTCGACCGCGCGTTCGACGGCGCCGACCTGGCGACGGCCGACCGCGGCGTCTGGATCGCCGACGACGGCACCCCACCCCCGGAGAGCCCGCTCCAGACGACCCGCATCGGCCTCACCCGCGGCGCGGAGCATCGCTGGCGCTGGTGCATCCCCGACGACCCCAACGTGTCCGGCCCACCCCACCTCCGCCACCCGGCCCCGACGCCGTGACGCCGCCCGCCGGTCGTGCCCTGCGCCTGCGGGCGCCCGGGGATCCGGGGCCGGCGGCGCCCGGCAACGTGGCCGTGGCCCGGGGGCACGTGCTGGCGGCCCGGCCCGGGCGGCCCGAGCACGAGGCCAACCGACGTCGCACGCTCGACCTGCTGCGCCGCCACCCCGACGCCCTCGAGCGGTCGTGCGGGGCCGCCCACGTGACCGGCTCGGCCATGGTCGTCGACCCGGCCAGCCGGCGGTTCCTGCTGATGCTGCACGCCCTGCTCGGCCTGTGGCTCCAGCCCGGCGGCCACGCCGACGGCGACGGCGCGCTGCCCGGCGTCGCCTGGCGGGAGGCGACCGAGGAGACCGGCATCGCCGGCCTGGCCGTGGCCACCCCGGCGATCGACGTCGACATCCACCTGGTCCCGCCGGCCCACGGCCCGGTGCTCCACCTCGACGTGCGCTACCTGGTCCTGGCCCCGCCGGGCGCGGTGCCCCGGGCCAACCACGAGTCCCTCGGCCTGCGCTGGGTCGCCTACGACCAGCTCGCCGCCCACGGCGCCGACCCCGGCCTGGTGCGCCTGGCCGACGCCGCGCTGGCCGGCCTCGACGAGCTGGCGGCCTCCGGTCGGCTCACCTGCCGCCGGGCGTGACGCACGGCGGTCAGCCCACCTGCCGCCCGGCCTGACCCACGACTCTCAGCCCACCCGCCGCCCGGCCTGACGCACGGCGGTCAGCCCACCTGCTGCCCGGCCTGACGCACGGCGGTCAGCCCACCTGCTGCCCGGCCTGACCCACGACCGTCAGCCCACCCGCCGCCGGGCGTGACCGACGGCGGTCGGCGCACCTGCCGCCGGGCGTGACGCACGGCGGTCGGCGCACCTGCCGCCGGGGGTGACCGACGGCGGTCAGCGCACCTGCCGCCGGGGGTGACCGACGGCGGTCGGCCCACCCGC
>DATFRN010000130.1:0-22394 GCA_035263165.1 Acidimicrobiales bacterium
GCCGCCCCGCAGCACGTCATCCCCGTCGCCGCCGAGGATCCGGTCGTTGCCGGCCAGCCCGCTCAGGACGTCGTCGCCGCCGAGGCCACACAGGACGTCGTCGCCGGCGGTGCCGGTCAGCCGATCGTCGCCGGCCGTGCCGACGATGGTGCAGCCGGCCGCCACCCGGCCGGTCCACGTCCCGGTCCCGCCGTCGTCGTCCGTGACCGTGAGCGTCACCGCGTGGTCGCCCGGCTCGGCGTACCGGTGGGTGGCCGACAGCGTGGCGCCGCCGCTGCCCGGCGTGACGGTGGCGGGCGAGGACACGCCGTCGCCCCAGTCGACCCTCGCCGTGTGGGTGTCGGCGCGGCCGGGGTCGGTCGCCGTGCCGGTCAGCGAGACCGACCCGCCGGCGGCCTCGGTGGCCCTGGCGTCCACCGTGGGGGCGACGTTGGTCGTCGTGACCCGGGCCCGGGTGCGGGCCGAGATGCCGTGGGCGCTGGTGACCACGAGGCCGAGATCCTCGACGCCGTCGTCGACGCCGGCGAGCCGCGGGCGGGCCGAGTCCGGGGCGTCGACGCGGCCGGCGGGCGACCAGGCGAAGGTCAGGCCCTCGCCGGTGGACGCCGAGCCGTCCAGCGTCACGGACGAGCCCTCGGCGACCCGGTAGGGGCCGCCGGGGTCGGCCTCGACGTCGAAGTAGCCCCGCGGCGCGAGCACCTGCTCGGCCATGAAGGTGGTGCTGCGCTGGACGAGGTCGCCCTGCGACGTGCCGTGGTCGCCGCCGGCGTAGGTCACCAGGTCGCAGGCGACGTCCACCTCCGCCGCCAGGTCGCAGACCCGAGCCATGCTCTCGAACGGGGTCACGCCGTCGTCGGTGCCGTGGAACGCCTGGATCGGCGGGTCGCCGGTATCCGGCGCCGTGTACAGCAGCCCGGACTGCGAGATGGCGGCGGCGACCGGCGACGTGGCGGGCCCCCGCTCGCCCGGGAGGACGGCGAGGTTCGTGGCGGTGACCGCCCCCGCCGAGAAGCCGGCCGCCACGATCGCGTCGGGGTCGATCCCGTAGTCGGCGGCGTGCTGCCGCAGCCAGGCCGCGGCGGCGACGCCGTCGTCGTAGGCGTCCAGGCTGGCCAGGTAGATGTCGTGCCACCCCGACGCGGACGGCCGGAGCCGGTAGTTGATCGACACGGCCACGTAGCCCCGCCGGGCGTAGTCGGTGGCGATCCGGGCGTCGTTGCTCTTGTCGCCCCCGGTGAAGAAGCCGCCGTGGATCCACATGACCGTCGGCCGGCGGGTGGCGGTGTCGCCGGCCGGCCGGTAGACGTCCAGCGTCAGTCGCACGGGGTTGCCCCGGGCGTCGACGGTGTCGCGGTAGGCGATGTCGCGGTCGACCTGCACCGCGGGGAAGGTGACGTCGAGGTAGCGCCCGCGGGGCGGCCCCGGCGCGGCGAACGTGAGCGGCACCGTCGCCTCGACCTCCTCCTCGAGCGCACGGGCCCGCACCTGGCACCCCGGGGCGACCCGGCAGTCCATGACGATCGGCCCGGCCGGGCCCTGCACCTCCTCGCGGGCCCACACCGACAGGTCGACGGCGAACTCGCCGGCGATGTCGGCCCGCGGCCGCTGGGCGACGAGGTAGGGCGAGCACCGGTCGGGGTCGTCGATCCGGCACACCTCCACCTGCACGGTGGCGCCGGGGACGAAGTGGCGGCCCCGGACCGGCACCTCGGTGAAGTCGCCGAGGCCGGCGTCGGGGGTGACCTCGATCTCCGGCGCCGGCCGGTCGGCCAGCCCGGCGTCGGGGTCGAAGGGCAGCTCGGCCCGCGCCGCGCCGGGGGCATGGACCGAGCCGAGGGCGGCGACCAGCAGGCACGGCTCCTCCGCCGTGCGGCAGTCGACCGGCTCGCCGCCGAACGCGCCGAGCACCCGGGCCGAGAGGGGGATCTCGGTCCGGAAGCTGCCGTCCGCGTCGAGCGCGACCCTGCGGGTCGGCCCGGGCCGGCAGTCGACGACGCGCCGGGGCGGCGGCGGGTCGTCGCCCGGCTCGGGCACCTCCAGGCGCTGGGCGCACTGGAACAGCCCCACGGCGGGCGCGGCCGGCCGGGGCAGGATGGCGCTGGACTCGCGGTGCACGAAGCCGTGGCCCTCGACCGTGACCGTCCCGCCGTCGACCAGCCCGCCGCCCGGGGTGACCGTGACCGTGGGCGGCGGTAGCAGGGGAGCGGCGGGGGCGAAGGCGATCGGCGCGGCGACCGCCGACCTCCCGCCGTCGAACCCGAGGTTGGTGGCCAGCACGCAGCCCGGGGCGACACGGCAGTCGACCGGGCCGGCCCGGTCGTTCATGAGGACGAAGAACCGGTGCCGCAGGCGGAACCCGCCGGCCTCGTCGACCACGGCGGTCGTCACCGTGCCGAGGTCGCAGTCGACCGGCCCGACGGGCGCGCTCCGGCACTGGCGGACCGCGATCTGGGCGCCGGGCGTGAACCCGGTGCCGGTCACGGTCACCTCCTGGCCGTCGACCAGGTCGGTGTGCCGGTCGAGCGCGAGCGCCGGTGCGGACTGGGCCGCGGCCGGGGGCGCCGCGTCGGTCGGCAGGGGGACCAGCCCCGCCGCCCCGACGGCCACGGCGGTGAGGCAGACCGCCGCGACGGCGGTGATCCGCGAACGGAGGGCGTCTGCGAGCGTCATGCCCGACTGACGCGGGGCGTGGGCGGCGGGTTTACCCGGAGCGCGCCGGAGCGGGGCCTAGGGTGACCGGATCGGCACGTGGGTCAGCGTGCCGAGCACCTCGCACCTGGAGGGTGCCGCCTGGCGATCCGGGACAGGAAGCCCACGGTGGCGGCGGGCCTGAGCAACCTGTCGTCGTACCAGGCCGCGTGGCTGCGCCGCGACGTGGTGGCCGGGCTGGTGCTCACCGCGCTGCTGGTGCCCCAGGGCATGGCCTACGCCGAATTGGCGAGCCTGCCGCCCATCACCGGCCTGTACACCACCATCCTCTGCCTGGTCGCCTACGCGCTGTTCGGGCCGTCGAAGATCCTGGTGCTGGGCCCGGACTCGTCGCTGGGGCCGATGATCGCGGCGACGATCCTGCCGCTCTTGGCCGCGGGCGACGACCCGGGGCGGGCGGTGGCCCTCGGCTCGGCCCTCGCCCTGCTGGTCGGCGTGATCATCACCGCCGCCGGCGTCGCCCGCCTGGGTTTCATCGCCGACCTGATCTCGAAGCCGACGATCATCGGCTACATGAACGGCCTGGCCCTGACCATCCTGATCGGCCAGCTCCCCAAGCTGTTCGGGTTCTCGGTGGACGGCGACGGCTTCCGGGCCGAGCTCACGGGCTTCGTCCGCGGCGTCGCGGACGGCGAGACGGTGGCCGCGTCCCTGGCCATCGGGCTGGTCGGCCTGGCCCTGATCCTCGGCCTCGGGCGCTGGCTGCCGAAGGTGCCCGGCGTGCTGATCGCGGTGGTGCTGTCGATCGTGGCCGCCGTCGCCCTCGACCTGGCCAGCCACGGCGTCGACCTGGTGGGGGAGCTGCCCCAGGGCTTCCCGCCGCTGACCCTCCCTCGGATCGGGCTGTCGGACCTCGGGCTGCTGTTCGCGGGCGCGTTCGGCATCGCGCTGGTGTCGCTGGCCGACACGATCTCCACCGCGTCGGCCTTCGCGGCCCGCAGCGGCGACGAGGTCGACGGGCGGCAGGAGATGATCGGGATCGGCGCGGCCAACCTGGCGGCCGGGCTGTTCCAGGGCTTCCCCGTCAGCACCAGCGGGTCCCGCACGGCGGTGGCCGAGCGGGCGGGGTCCAAGACCCAGGTCACCGGCCTGGTCGGGGCGGCGGCGATCCTGCTGATCCTGCTGTTCGTCCCGGGCCTGCTGCGGGACCTGCCCCAGCCCACGCTGGCGGCGGTCGTGATCGCCGCGTCCCTGTCGTTGGCGGACATCCCCGGGACGCTGCGGCTCCGCCGGATACGGCGCACGGAGTTCCTGCTCAGCGTGGCCGCCTTCCTCGGGGTCGTGATCCTCGGGGTGCTGCCCGGCATCGCGCTGGCGGTGGCCCTGTCGATCGGCAACGTGTTCCGCCGGGCCTGGTGGCCCTACCAGACGACGCTCGGGCGCGTCCCGGGCCTGGCCGGCTACCACGACGTCACCAGCTACCCGCACGCCAAGCTGCTGCCGGGCTGCGTGATCTACCGCTTCGATGCGCCCCTGTTCTTCGCCAACTCCCGCACGTTCCGGGAGCAGATCCGGGCCATCGCCGCCGGCGAGCCGCGCCCGCGCTGGATCATCGTCGCCGCCGAGCCCATCACCGACGTGGACACGACCGCGGCCGAGATGCTCGAGGAGCTGGACCTGGAGCTCAACGCCCGCGGCACCAGCCTGGTCTTCGCCGAGATGAAGGACCCGGTCCGCGCCAAGGTCGAGCGCTACGAGCTCACCGACACGATCGACCCGCGCCACTTCTTCCCGACCATCACCCAGGCGGTCAAGGCCTACCAGCGCGAGTTCGGCGCCGACTGGCAGCCGCCGGGCCCCTGATCGCGGGGCCGGTCAGGACGGGGCGATGCGGACGCAGCAGTGGCCGGCGGCGGGCTCGAAGCGGGCCGTGAGGCGGCCGGTCTCGCCGAGGCCGTCGAGGAGCCCGTCGACGAAGTCGACGTTCATCCCGCACACCAGGTCGCGGTGCTGCTCGGCGAGGCGATGGAAGGGGCAGTTGGCGAGGGCGATCTCGTCGCACGGGCGGGCCTCGGGCTCGTAGCCCTGGCGGGCGAGGGCGTCGACGACCGTCGTGCCGCTCGCCTCGTCGCCGACCTGCCGCCCCGCGGCCCGGGCGGTGGTGCGGAGGCACACGGCGACCGGCGTCCCGGTGCGGGTGGACTCGGCGACGGCGGTGGCCAGCAGCGAGCCGGCCAGCTCGTAGTGCCGCTCGGGAACCGAGGCGCTCACCTCGTCGCCGGCGAGCCGGTAGAGCTTCGACGGTCGTCCCGCCCCGGGGCCCGTCCGACCGGTGGTGCGCTCGAAGCCGACCTCGGCGACCCCGGCGTCGGCGAGCTTGTCGAGGTGGAAGGCCGCCACCGAGCGGGGCACGTCCAGCGCCGCGGCGGCCTCGTCGCGCGTCGTCCAGCCGTCCGCGGCCGCGAGGAGCCGGTACAGCGCGCGGCGGAGCGGCTGATCGAGGGCGGCGATGCCGGCGATCCGGCGGCCGATGTCGTTGGCGTCCACCCGCCCATTGTAAAACAGAACTTTGTTGACGCAACACTCTCCGCGGTTCTATAGTCAACAATGTTCATCTTTAGAAAGGAGCTGTCGATGACGACCACCGACAGTGGACTGGTGCATCTACCTCGAGCTGCTGGTCGGGGCGCTCGCCCTGGCCCGGCTGGCGACCGCCGTCGGGCGGGCACCGGCGCGGGCGTGAGGATGCCATGACCACCGCCTTCGTGCTGTCGGGCGGCGGCAGCCTCGGCGCCGTCCAGGTGGGCATGCTCCAGGCCCTCGCCGACCGCGACATCGCACCCGATCTCCTCGTCGGTGCGTCCGCCGGCGCCCTCAACGCCGCCTTCGTGGCCGGCCACGGCTTCAGCGCCGGGACCCTCGACCAGCTCGCCGCCATCTGGTCGCGCCTGCGGCGGCGGGACGTGTTCCCCTTCTCGCCGCCGCGCCAGCTGCTGGCCCTGGCCGGGGCGCGGCCGTCGCTGTGCGCCCCCGACGGCATCCGCCGCCTCATCGAGACGCACCTCACCTACGCCGACCTGGAGGACGCCGAGATCCCCGTCCACGTCGTGGCCACCGACGTCCTGGCCGGCACCGACGTCGTGCTCTCCTCCGGCGACCCCGTCCCGGCCGTGCTGGCGTCGGCGGCCATCCCCGCGGTGTTCCCGCCGGTGCCGGTCGACGATCTCGTGCTCTTCGACGGCGGCGTCGCCAACAACACGCCGATCAGCCACGCCGCCGCCCTGGGCGCCGACCGCATCGTGGTCCTCCCCGCGGGCGTCGCCTGCGCCCTCGCCGCGCCTCCCCGCACCGCGGTCGCCATCGCGGTGCACGCGCTGACCCTGCTGATCGAGCAGCGCCTCATGCTGGACATCGCCACCTACCACGACCGCGTCGAGCTGATCGTCCTGCCGCCGCTGTGCCCCCTGTCGGTCTCCTCCTCGGACTTCCGCTCGGGCGCCCTGCTCATCGACCGCGCCCGCACCGCCACCGCCCGCTGGCTCGCCGCCGGGAACCACCGCCTCCCGCACCCGGAGCGGTTCCTCTCCCTCCACCGGCACCCCGGCCTCGTGCCGGCGGACCACACGTGCGCCGAGGGCGCCGCCTGACGGCGGCCCGGCGCCCGTCCTCGCCGGTCAGCGATCGATGCAGGCCACCACCGCGCTGACGTCGCCGGCGACGGTTCCGCAGGCGATGAAGTCGAGCCCGGCCCGCGTGCTGAACCCCGGTCCGGTGTTCGTGGCCCGGCACGGGGCGTCGCCGCCCGAGACCAGCGACACCTGGACACGGCCGAGCGTCGGGTCCTGGTAGAAGATCGGGCCGCCCGAGTCACCGTTGCAGGTGCCGTTCTCGTCCTTGGCGATGTTCATCGAGAGCCGGAGCACGTCGTTGACGGGGTTGTGCGCGTTGTACGTCAGGTGGTCGGCGATGTACCGGATCAGGAACTTGGACGTGTTGGTGCCCGACGGATCGGCGGGCCCGGTCTCCTGGCCGGGGATGGGGAACTTCTCGCCCGTCCCGTAACCGACGGCCGTGAAGGACAGGTTGCTGGTCGGGTTCTTGACGCTGCCCACCACCCGCGAGAGGTAGCCCGGGTCGGGGGAGACCCGGACGGGCGCGAGCGGGCCCCAGCGGTCCTGGATCGTCTGGCCGACGTGGTTCTCGGCGCCCGCCGGGAACACGACCAGCCCGTAGTCGAACGTCTCGAAGGGCGCGTCCTTGGCCGGGAAGCTGATCGGGACCCCGCCCCTGACGTAGAAGGTGGCGTCGGTCGTCGTGCCGTTGACCTGGTTGTTCTGGTCGAACGACACGCCCACGGAGTCGAGGGTTCCGGCGGCGATCTCGGCCGCCCAGGCGTCGGTGCAGTGTGCGGCCGTGAGGACGACCACCTTGACCGCATCGCGCTGGAGCAGGCTCCCGCTGCAGCTGACGCGGGCCAGGTTGTCCGCCTCGACGATCCCCCGCACGGACGCGACGTTCGGGAACTCGTTGCCGGTGTCCTGCCTGCCCCAGGTGATGGCGCCGACGCTCGTCGCCGTCACGACGACCAGAGCGACGACCGCCAACGGTACGAACAGCCTCGTCCTCACACCGATCCCTCCCTGTACGGTGATGTCGCTGCGACGTTACCCGTCGTCGCGCGCGGATGGCGGCGGGTCGTCGAACTCGTCGTGGCGGCGGTACCAGAACGACGCGGGCGCCTGGGGCCAGCCCTCGGGGGCGTCCTCGTCGTCGGACTGCCCGCCGTAGGGCGTGAGCGACATCACGCTCCAGATGCTGCCGATGCCCTGGACCGCCTCCCCGTGCTGGAGGAAGTAGGTGCGGTAGACGTCGTCGCCGTCGCGGAGGAAGACGTTGAGCCCGAACCACTCCTCGACGCCGAAGTCGGCGGAGAAGCGCTCGGTGAGGATCGTGTACCAGGGCAGGTCGGTCCAGCCCATGCGCTCGGCGTAGCGGCGCAGGTTGGCCTGGGGTGCCGGCGATGCCATGGCGACGGTGATGTCCCGGGCGTGCAGGAGCCCGAGCTGGGGCAGGCCGTCGGCGACGGATGAGCAGCCGGCGCAGCCGGCGTCGGGCCAGCCCCAGACGCCCTCCTCGAAGTAGAACCGGTAGAGCACGAGCTGGCGGCGCCCGTCGAACAGCTCGGGCAGCGACCGCGGCCCGTCGGGGCCCTCGAAGCGGTAGTCACGCTCGACCCGCACCATCGGCATGCGCTTGCGCGCGGCGGCCAGGTCGTGCGTCGCGGTGGCGACGGCCACCTCGCGCTCGGTCATCTCGGCCAGGGCCGCATCCCACTCGGTCTGGCTGACGACAGGAGGACGAGCGGTCATCGCTCGATGATGTCACGGCTCGGACGTCGACCGGTGCTCAGCTAGCGTCGCCCCGTGGACTTCCGCCTCCCGCCGCCGGTCCTGGCGTTCCGGGACCGGCTGAGGGCCTGGCTGGCGGGCAACCTCACCGACGAGGTCCGCGCCGCGTCGCGCCGCCGGGGCGCCGGCGACGATGCGCTCGCCGTCCTGCGGGCCTGGGACCGGACGATGGCCGACGCCGGCTGGGCCGCCATCTCCTGGCCGGTCGAGTACGGCGGCCGCGGGGCCAGTGCGCTCGAGCAGCTCGTGTTCACCGAGGAGACGATCGCGGCGGGCGCCCCGACGCCGGTCAACGTCATCGGCATCAACAACATCGCCCCGGTGATCATGCAGTACGGCACCGAGCGGCAACGGCGCGAGCTGCTGCCCCGGATGGTGCGCGCCGACGACATCTGGTGCCAGGGGATGAGCGAGCCGGACGCCGGCTCCGACCTCGCCTCGCTGCGGACGCGGGCGGTGCGCGACGGCGACGACTTCGTCGTGACCGGCCAGAAGACGTGGACGTCGAACGGCCACCGGGCCGACTGGTGCGCGCTGTTCGTGCGCACCGACCCCGACGTCCCCAGGCACCGGGGCATCTCCTGCCTCGTGGTCGACATGCGGTCGCCGGGGATCGAGGCCCGCCCGCTGCGCACGCTCACCGGCGACGCCGAGTTCGCCGAGGTGTTCTTCGACGACGTCCGCGTGCCCGCCGCGGCGCTGCTCGGCCCGCTCGACGGCGGCTGGGCCGTCGCCACCAGCACGCTCAGCCACGAGCGGGCCGGTGCGGCGCGCCTCTACGCCATGATCCGGGTGCGGTTGCGCGACCT
Source organism: Acidimicrobiales bacterium (assembly GCA_035263165.1). Taxonomy (GTDB): domain Bacteria; phylum Actinomycetota; class Acidimicrobiia; order Acidimicrobiales; family VFJN01; genus ZC4RG19. The sequence goes on from DATFRN010000130.1 coordinate 8,867, forward strand.
CGTCGAGGACCTCCGGACCGCGGAGCGGCACGGCCTCGTGGACCTCGACGACCCCCTGGTGCTCGCGCGTCTGGGCGAGCTCGACACCCGCCTCGCCTTCCTGGCGGTGCTCTGCCTGCGGTCGATCTCCGGGGCCGGCGACGACGCGTCGGGAGCGGCCAGCCTGGCCAAGACCGTCTGGGGCGAGCTCGAGCAGGACGTCGCCACCCTCGGCCACGACCTCCTCGGGGCCCACGACCCCGGCGGGCGGTGGTCCGTCGCCCGCCTGTCCACCCGGTCGCTCACGATCGCCGGCGGGACCACCCAGGTGAACAAGAACGTCACGGCCCAGCGGGTGCTCGGGCTGCCGCGCCGGTGAACCTCGCACCGTCCGACGAGCAGGTCGCGCTGCGCGACACCGTGCGGCGGGCCCTGGCGGCCGAGGCGCCGGTGGCCGAGCACGCCCGGCCCCTGGCGGCGGGCGGCACGTGGGCGCCCGACCGGGCCTGGGCGCGCCTCGCCGGCCTCGGGGCGCTGGACGTCCTCGTGCCGGCGTCCCGGGGCGGGAGCGGGCTCGGGATGGTCGAGGCCGCGATCGTGGCGGAGGAGATGGGACGGGCCCTCCACGCCGGGCCGTGGCTGGCCACCGCCGTCGCCGCCGTGCGGGCCGCCGGCGCGGCCGGCGCGCCGTTCGCCCCCGGGGACGGGACGGCCGCCGTGGCCCTGCCCTGGCCGGGCCACGACCCCGGCTTCGTCCTCGACGCCGCCGGCCGCGTCACCGGGGCCCAGGACCACGTGCTCGGTGCGCCACCGGCCGGGCGGCTGCTCCTGCCGGCCATGCGGGGCAGGGAGGTCGTCCTCGTCGCCGTCGAGGGTGCCGGTTGCGCCGCCGAGCCCGGCGTCGACGCCACCACGTCGCTCGGCCGCGTGGCCGTCGACGGCGCCGGATGCGAGGTCCTCGGCGCCCTGCCGGACGGCGCCCTCGACGCCGTGCGGGACGACGTGCTCGTGGCCTGGGCCGCCGACGCGCTCGGCGCGGCCCGGGCCGTCCTCGCCCTGGCGGTCGAGCACGCCAAGGTGCGCCACCAGTTCGGCCAGCCGATCGGCGCCTTCCAGGCGGTCCAGCACCTGCTGGTCGACGCCCTCGAGACGGTCGAGCTGGTGGCCGGCGGCGTCCTCCACGCCGCCTGGGCGGCCGATGCGGGCGACGGCGAGCGCCACCTGGCGGCGCTGCGCCTCAAGGCGTTCGCCGCCCGGCTGGCGACCGTGGGCGACATCGCGATCCAGGTCCTCGGCGGCATCGGCTACACGTGGGAGCACGACGCCCACCTGTACCTCCGGCGGCTGCTGGGATGGTCCGTGGCGTTCGGCCCGGCGTCGTCGTACCAGGTCGAGGTGGGACGGCGCGCGAAGATGACACGAGTGTCAGAACGCGAGGAGGCGTGATGCCGGGGTTGTGCGAGGGCCGGGTGGCGATCGTGACGGGCGCGGGACGCGGCATCGGCCGCGAGCACGCGCTGATGCTGGCCGCCGAGGGCGCCCGGGTGGTCGTGAACGACCTCGGCGGCGGGACAGACGGCACCGGGTCCGACCCCGGACCGGCCAAGGAGGTCGTCGCGGAGATCGAGGCCGGCGGCGGCACGGCGATCGTCAACGGCGCCGACGTGACCAGCTTCGACGAGGCCGGCCGCATGGTGGCCGCCGCGGTCGAGGCCTTCGGGCGCCTCGACGTCCTGGTCAACAACGCCGGCATCCTGCGCGACCGCATGGTGTTCTCGATGTCGGAGGCCGAGTGGGACGCGGTGGTGGCCGTCCACCTGAAGGGCCACTTCTGCCCGACCCGCCACGCCGCCGCCCACTGGCGCGAGCGGTCGAAGGCCGGCGAGGCGGTCGACGCCCGGATCATCAACACCGCGTCGCCGTCCGGCCTCTACGGCAACGCCGGCCAGGCCAACTACGGCGCGGCCAAGGCCGGCATCGCCGCCCTGACGATGGTCAGCGCGCTCGAGCTCGCCCGCTACGGCGTGACCGCCAACTGCCTCGCGCCGACGGCCATCACCCGCCTCATCGCGCCGGTGATGGGGGGCGAGGAGAACATCCCGGAGGCGACCCGCCAGGCGCTGGCGCCCCGGTGGGTGGCGGCGGTGGCCACCTGGCTGGCCAGCCCCGAGTCCCGCCACGTGACGGGGCGGGTGTTCGACGTGCGGGGCGATCGCATCGCCGTCGCCGAGGGGTGGCACCGCGGGCCCGAGGCGCCCAACGCGGGCACCCCCGAGGGCGTCGGCGCGGTCATGGCCGACCTCCTCGCCGCCGCCCGGCCCAACGGCGACCTCGACGGCGACGACGCGCCCGACCGCTTCAGCGCGCCCTGATCGGCGCTCAGCGGGGCGCCCGGCGCTCCAGCGGGACCTTGTAGAGCCGGGACCAGTTCTCGCCGACGATCCTGACCTTGGCGTCGAAGGGGATGTCGAGGCGCTCGAAGCCCTCCACGGCGTGCGGGTAGGCGGAGTCGCCGTGGGGGTAGTCCGTCGAGAACACCAGGTTGTCGGCGCCGAACCAGTCGACGTACTGGCTCGCCGTCGCCTCGTCGGCCTCGACCGACAGGAAGCAGTTGCGCCGGAAGTAGTCGGAGGGCTTCATCGTGAGGTCGGCCGCCTCGTAGGCGCCGGTCCACTCGTGGTGCTCGTCGAGGCGGTGGAGCAGCCACGGCGCCCACGAGCAGTTGCCCTCGAGCAGGGCGACGCGCAGGTCGGGGAACCGCTCGAGGACCCCGCCGGCGCACAGGCAGACGGTCACGAACTGGATGGCGAGCGGCTGGTTGAACGTGTGCCACATCATCAGCCGGTCGAGCACCTCGAGCGAGAAGTCGGGCGTCAGGTAGGTCTGGCCCCCGCCGTGGAAGGCGACGGGCACGTCGAGGCGCTGGATCTCCGCCCACAGCGGGTCGTAGGCGGGGTGGTGCCACGGCCGGCGGTTCACGCACCCCGGCGCCAGGAACACCGCCCGGAAGCCGAGGTCCTCGACGCAGCGGCGGGCCTCCGCGACCGCACCGGGCACGTCGTGGGGGGCGACCATGGCCGCGCCGAACATGCGGTCCGGCGCGTGGGCGCAGAAGTCGGCGAGCCAGTCGTTGTAGGCCCGGGCGATGGCCGTCGCGTACTCGGGCTCGAGCCCGTCGGGCCCGACGCTGTCGACCGAGTCGAGGCCGAGGACGAACAGCCCGCGCGACGGGAAGAGGACCGCCAGGTCGAGGCCCTCGACGTCCATGGCGTCGACCTGCGACGCCGCGTCCCACCCCCGCGCTTCGGGGTCGGCGTAGGCCGACTCGTGCTCGTCCCGCCAGCCGGTCCGGCGGCCGTCGGCCCGCCGGGGGCGGATCAGGCCGAGGCGCAGCAGCGAGTGGTTCTTGACCCGGACCCGCATGTCCCGCGGCAGCTCGGTGAGGCCGACCGGCGCGGCATGGGCGAACGCCGGGTCGATGTAGCGCTGCCACAGGTCGGGCGGCTCCATCACGTGCAGGTCGCTGTCGGCCACGACGTGCTGCCGGAGCGAGTCGACCATGCCCGGGAAATCTAACATCGGCGTCATGTCAGCGCTCCGTCCCTACGTCCGCACGACGGGCTTCGCCAACTGGAACCGCTACGCCGCCGTCAACGACGAGTTCATCGACATCCACATGGACCCGGACGCGGCCCGGGCGGTCGGCATGCCCGACGCCTTCGGGATGGGCAACCTGCGGATCGCCTACCTCCACAACCTCCTGCACGACTGGCTCGACGGGGGCGGGGACATCGTCGAGCTCCGCTGCGAGCTCCGGGGCCTCAACTTCAAGGGGGACGTCCTCACCTGCCACGGCACGGTGGCCGGCGAGCGGTCCGTCGACGGCCACGCCCTCGCCGACGTCGACCTCGGCGTGCGCAACCAGGACGGCGTCGAGACCACGCCGGGCTCGGCCACGGTCGTGCGCTTCCGGGACGGGGCCGCCATGCCGCCGCTGCCGCCGCCGACCGCGGCGTCCGGCGCGGCGCAGCCCGGCACGTTCCTGGACGCCGCCACCGTCGACAAGGTCGGCCGCACGCTGGCCCCGGTGGCGGCGCCCCCCGTCGGCGCCAACGACATCGCCCGGTGGGCCATCGCCACGTACTGGCCCGAGCCGCCGCCGGCCCACTTCCTCGACCCGTCCGCCGCCGAGCGGGGGCCGTGGGGCGGCGTGGTGGCGCCGCGGGACTTCGACCCGTTCGCCTGGATGCCGAACCGGCCGTGGGCCGGCGACTGGCTGTGGGGCATGGGCACGGAACCGGGGCGGCGGGTGCTGAACGGCGGGCAGCGCAACCTCTACGGCGCCCCGATCCGGCCCGGGGACGTGATCTCGGCCACCCGCCGGTTCGTCGACGTCGTCGAGCGGGACACCAAGCGGGGCCCCATGGTGTTCTTCACCAGCGAGCAGCGCTGGGACAACCAGGACGGCGAGCCGGTCCGGGTCGGCGAGACGACGACGATCTATTATTGAGTGCCCTCGAACAGGCTCACCGTGCACACGCTGCCGCCCCCCACCAGGTGGGCCAGCGCGGTGCGGGCGCCCTCGACCTGGCGGTCGCCGGCCTCGCCCCGCAGCTGGTGGACGATCTCGTGGACGATGGCCAGGCCGGTCGGGCCCCCCGGGTGCCCGCGGGCGATGAGGCCGCCGTCGGTGTTGAACGGGATCGCCCCGCCGAGCGCCGTGGCGCCGGTCTCGACCAAGCGCTCGCCGTCCCCCTCCGGGCAGAACCCGAGCAGCTCGTAGTACTCGAGCTCCTCGTTGGCGAAGGCGTCGTGGCACAGCGCCAGATCGACGTCGCCCGGCCCCAGGCCGGCGGCCTCGTAGGCGGCCGCCGCGGTGTCCCGGGTCATGGTGGCCGGCCCCACCACCGGGCCCAGGAACGTGTGCCCGGGCGAGTAGGTCTCGCTGCGCAGGACCGACGCCACCGGCCGCACCAGCCGGCGCCCGGGCTGGCGGGCCCGCACGAGGTCCTCGGCGGCGACGATCACGCACGCCGCCCCGTCGTCGGCCGGGCACGCCATCATCGCGGTGAGCGGCTCGGCCACCAGGCGCGAGGCCAGCACCTCCTCGGCGGTGACCACGTGGTCCGCCTGCCGGTCGCTCCACGGGCAGCGGGCGCCGTGGTTCCAGTTCTTGGCGGCGATGGCGGCGAAGTGCTCGGGCCGGGTGCCGCGGTCGTGCATGCGCCGCTGGGCCCACAGGGCGAAGTACGCCGCGGGCAGGATCGTGGCGTCGAGCTGGTCGCGCCCCGTGCCCCGCGACCGGCCGCCGCCGCCGGCCATCTCCGTCATCTTGTCGAAGGCGAGGGCCATCGCCACCCGGGCCCGGCCGGAGGCGACCGCCCAGGCCGCCTCCCGGAACGCCACCAGGCCCGTGGCCGAGGCGTTCTCCACGTGCGTGACCGGCAGCCCGGTCAGGCCGAGCTCCTTCATCGCCCGCACGCCGAGCAGCGAGCCGGGCTGGATGTAGCCGACGAACGCCTCGTCCACGTCGGCCAGGGTCATGCCCGCGTCGTGGAGGGCGGCGAGGCCGGCGTCGCGGGCCAGCTCGGCCGTCGACCGGCGGCGGTGGTCCCCGAACCGGACGATGCCGCTGCCGGCGATCGCGGTCCCCGCCAGCCTCACGGCCCCGCCCCGTCGACCGGCCGGAAGCGGAAGATCACGACCTCGCGGCCGTCGTCGTCGGTGCGCAGCGTCTCGAGATCGAGCTCCAGGTCCATGCCGATGCGGAAGTCCCCGGGCCCGCCCAGCAGGATCGCCTGCACCCGCGGCCCCTCGGGGAGGTCGACCTGCCCCACGCCGTAGGCGCCCACCCGGGCGTCCTTCTTGGCGAACAGCGGGACGTGGACGTACGTCCAGGTCCACAGCCGGCCCCGGGGCCCGAGCAGGACGTCCCGGCAGCCCTCGGCCAGGCACCGGGCGCACACGTGCCGCCGGGGGAAGAAGTGCTCGCCGCAGGCCGGGCAGCGGCTGCCGAGCAGGCGGGGCGCCTCGGCGGGGTCGTCGGGGACGGTGAAGTACCCGTCCTCGACGGGGACGCGGGCCGTCACGTCGGGGCCGAGAGCCGGAGCGGGCGCCCGGCCCGGTCCTCCGCGGCGACGACGAGGTCGCTCCAGTCGTGGTCGCCGAGTCCCCGGGCGACGGCGTCGGCCAGCACGCCGCTCACGGCGGCGGCGACCGGCGCCGGGACGCCCGACGCGCCGGCGAGGGCCTCGATCAGGCGGGCGTCCTTGGCCGCGAGGGCCAGGGCGAACTGCGTGGGCCGGCCCCGGGTGTCCATGCCGTCGACCCCGTGGTCGATGAAGAAGTTGGTCGCCCCGCCGGTGCGGACGACCTCGACGGCGGTGCGCAGGTCGAGCCCGGCGGCCGCCGCCATCGACAGCCCCTCGAGCGACACCCAGGTGCAGGTGAAGGCGAGCAGGCTGTTCACGAGCTTCATGGTGGTGCCCGTCCCGACCGGCCCGAGGTGGAACGTGGCCCGCCCGAGGCGCTCCAGCAGCGGCAGGCAGCGGGCGACGGGCTCGTCGTCGCCGCCCACCATGAAGACCAGCGTCCGCCGCTGGGCCCCGACCGCGCCGCCGGTGAGCGGCGCCTCGACGAGGTGGTGTCCGGTCCCCGCCAGCGTCTCCGCCAGGGCCCGGTTGGCGGCGGGCGACGAGGTGGAGAGGTCGAGGAGGATCGCGCCGGCCGGCGCCGCCGCGGCCCAGGCCGGGGCCACCCCGGCGACGTCGTCGGGGGTCGGCAGGGACGTGATCGTGATGTCGCTGGCCGCGGCCACCGCGGCGACGTCGCCGGCGCGGGCGCCGGAGACCGCGGCCACGCGGGCGGGGTCGGTGTCGGCCACGACGACCTCGTGCCCGTCCTCCACCAGGTTGGCGGCGACGGCACCGCCGATGTTCCCCAGCCCGATCACCCCGACCCGTGCCACGGCCGGTCACCCTAGCCCGCTCTCTAACACTCGTGTCAGCTATACAGTCGGGCCGTGCAGCACCCGTCGGCCCACGTCGCCGAGCGCGGCGACAAGCCCGCCCTGGTGATGGGCGCCAGCGGCGAGACCCTGACCTACCGCCAGCTCGAGGACGCGTCGAACCGCGTCGCCCAGCTGCTGCGCGCCCGCGGGCTGCGCACCGGCGACCGGGTGGCCGTGCTCCTCGTGAACCGTCCGACCTGGTACCCGGTCGTGTGGGGGGCGCTGCGCGCCGGCCTGTACGTCACCCCGGTCAACTACCACCTGGCCGCGGCCGAGGCCGGCTACATCGTCGCCGACTGCGGCGCCCGAGCGCTCGTGGCCGACGCCGGGCTGGCGGACACCGTGGCCGCGATGGGGGCCGACCTCGAAGGCGTCGGCACCCGCCTCGCGGTCGGCGGCGACATCCCCGGCTTCGAGCCCTACGCCGCGGCCGCGGCGGCCATGCCCGCCGCCCCGATCGGCGACGAGTGCGAGGGCTCGTGGATGCTCTACTCGTCGGGCACGACGGGCCGGCCCAAGGGCGTGAAGCCGCCGCTGCGGGCCGCACCCCTCGGCGCGCCGCAGGCCTTCGCCACGCTGCTCGTCGGGCTCTACGGATTCTCGGAGTCGACGGTCTATCTGAGCCCGGCGCCGCTGTACCACGCGGCGCCGGCGGGCTGGACGACGATGACGCAGCGCCTCGGCGGCACCGCCGTCGTGATGGAGCGCTTCGGCGCGGAGGAGTGGCTCGCCCTGGTCGAGCGGCACCGGGCCACCCACTCACAGCTCGTCCCGACCCACCTCGTACGGCTGCTCAAGCTGCCCGAGGAGGTGCGCCGCCGCTACGACCTTTCGAGCCTCGAGCTGGTGGTGCACGCGGCCGCGCCGTGTCCCCCGGAGGTCAAGCGGGCGGCCATCGAGTGGCTCGGCCCGATCGTGCACGAGTTCTACTCGGGCAGCGAGGGCAGCGGGTTCTGCGCCATCGGACCGCAGGAGTGGCTGGACCACCCCGGCTCGGTCGGCCGCTCGCTCATGGGCGCCGTGCACATCGTCGGCGAGGGCGGCGAGGACGTCCCCGCCGGCGAGGAGGGCCAGGTGTGGTTCGAGAGCGCCACCCGGTTCGAGTACCACGGCGACCCGGCCAAGACGGCCACCGCCTGGAACGACCGGGGCTGGAGCACGATGGGCGACATCGGCCGGCTCGACGCCGACGGCTACCTCTACCTGACCGACCGCGTCGCCAACACGATCATCAGCGGCGGGGTGAACGTCTACCCCCGCGAGGCCGAGGACGTCCTGATCCTGCACCCGGCCGTCCACGACGTCGGCGTCGTCGGCGTCCCCGACGACGACCTGGGCCAGCGGGCGGTCGCCTTCGTGCAGCCCGAGCCCGGCGCCGACCCCGACGACGCCCTGGCCGCCGAGCTGGTGGCGTGGTGCCGCGCCCGGCTGACCCACTACAAGTGCCCCGGCGAGGTCCGCTTCCTCGACGAGCTGCCCCGGCTCCCCACCGGCAAGCTGCTCAAGCGGGCCCTCGTCGGCCCGGGCGTCTGACCCCGGGCCCTAGCCGGGTGTCGACGCGAGGGCGCCGAGTCGGGTGATGCCGTCCTCGATCTGGTCCGGGCGCAGCGTGCCGTACCCGAGGATCAGGGACGACGCCCGCAGGGCCGGATCGGCCTCCGGGTCGGCCAGGGTGTAGACGCCCACGCCCGCCTGCTCGGCGGCGGCGGCGACCTCGGCGGCATCCCATCCGGCGGGGAGGGTGACGAAGGCCTGGAGCCCGGCGGCGACGCCTTCGACCCGTGCGCCCGGCAGGGCCCGGTCGAGTGCGGCCACCAGCGCATCCCGCCGCCGGCGGTACACGCGGCGGCTGCGGCGCAGGTGCCGGTCGAGGTCGCCCCGTTCGAGGAACTCCGCGAAGGCCGCCTGGAGCAGCGAGGCGGTCATGGCGTCGGTGGCCTGGCGGGCGGCGAGCACGGCGTCGAGCAGGGCGGGCGGCACCACCAGCCAGCCCAGCCGCAGCCCCGGCGCCATGCTCTTCGACAGGGTGCCGTGGTAGATCACCCGGTCGGGTAGCACGCCCTGGAGGGCCCCGACCGGATGTCGGTCGTAGCGGAACTCGGCGTCGTAGTCGTCCTCGACGACGTAGCCGTCCACCGTCCGGGCCCAGTCGGCCAGCTCACTCCGGCGCGCCGCCGACAGCACGACCCCGGTGGGGGACTGGTGCGCGGGCGTGACGACCACGGCCCGGGCCGGCGTCGCCGCCAGCGCGTGCACCCGCAGGCCCTGGTCGTCGACCGGCACCGCGTGGACGGTCCCGCCGGCCCAGCGCACCTGGTCCCGGGGTTCGGTGTAGCCCGGCACCTCGACGGCCACCTCGCCCCGCCCCGCATCCACCAGGGCCCGCAGGACCAGGCTGAAGCCGTGGCCGAACCCGTTGCACACCACGACCTGCTCGGGCGTGCAGGCGACGCCCCGGACCCGGCCCAGGTAGCCGGCCAGGGCCGCCCGGAGCCGGGGCAGGCCCGCCGGCCCGGCGTAGCCGAGCTCGGCGTCGGGCATCACCGCCAGCGCGGCTCGGGTGGCGCGGGCCCATGCGGCCCGGGGGAAGAGCCCGAGGTCGGGGAGCCCGGTGCGGAAGTCCACCCGCAGCGCGGCCTGGGGCGAGCGGGTCGCCGGGACGCCCCCGTTCCCGGTCGCCGGCGTGACATCGTTCACCCGGGTGCCCGACCCGGGCGTGCTGGTCACGTAGCCCTCGGCGGCCAGCTGCTCGTACGCCTCGACGACGACGCCCCGGGTGACCTCGAGGTCGGCGGCCAGGGCCCGGCTCGACGGCAGTCGGGTCCCGGCGGGCAGGCGCCCCGAACGGATGCCCGCCCGCACGCCGTCCTCCACCTGGGCTCGCAGGCCCCGAGCCCGGGAGCGGTCGAGCTCGATCAGCAGCTCCGGCGAAGTGGACCCTATATCTGGCATCGATGTGGACCTTAGCAGGAGTCCACTTTGGTCGTACCGTGGGGCCATGCAGCTCGACACCACCATCTATCTGGCCCACATCCGCAACGACGAGCGCCTGCGGGGCGGCGGTCGTCACAGGATCCGCTCGACCGCCTCGCCCAGCTGGCGGAGGGTGCGGACCTCGAACACGCCCCGGCAGTGGGGGGCGTAGGCGGCGAGGACCGAGTCCGTCGAGTCCCACTGGGCGTGGGGCTCGGGGTTGAGCCAGTAGACCGCACGCGCCCGTCGCGCCAGCTCGGCCAGCGTGGCGGCGCCGGACGGGCGGTAGTTGTTGCGGGCGTCGCCGGTGACGATCACCGTGGACCGGTCGCCGACGGCGCGCCCGTAGCCGTCGCGGAAGGCGCCGAGCACGGCCCCGTAGTCCGAGTGCCCGTCGGCGCCGATGACCCGCCCCCGCTGGAGGATCTGCCAGGGCTCCACCACGCCCGGGCAGGACTCGACCACGTCGGTGATCTCGTCGACGGCGTCGACGAAGGCGAACGAGCGGGTGGCGGCCAGCTCGCCGGCCAGCGCCGAGATCAGCGTCAGCGTGAAGCCGGCGAAGTCGGCCACCGAGCCGGACACGTCGCAGAGCACGAACACCTCGGGCTTGTGGGCGTGGGGCCGGCGGTAGGCGACGTCGATCGGCACGCCCCCGGTCCCCACCGACCGCCGGGCCGTGCGCTTCATGTCCACGGCGCCGGCGCGGATGCTCTGCCGCCGGCGCCGGAGCCGGGCCGCCAGGCGGCGGGCGAGGGGGCGCACGGCGGCGCGCACCTCGGCCAGCTCGCTGGCGGTGGCGCGGGCCAGCTCCACGTCGAACGGGTTGCCGAGCGGGGCGACCGCCTCGGTCCCGCCCTCGGCCGCCATCCGGGCCTGCACCTCCTCGGCGATCAGCCGGCGCAGCGCCTCCACCCGGGCCGACACGTCGGCGCGGGACAGGTCCTCGCCCCGCTCCCGGGCCCGCCGCAGGGCGTCGTGGAGCAGGTGGGCCAGCTCGACCGCCCGCATCACCCGGTAGACGTGGTAGCGCTCCGTGCGCACGCCCTGCTCGAAGCCGGCGTGGCGGGCCACCGCCTCCTCGGCCAGGAGGCGCAGCTCGGCCTCGGTGCCGGCGTCGACCGCGGCCCGGACCCGCTCGCCCAGGCCGGGGTCGGCGGCGGGCGTGGCGCCGCGTGGCGTGGGCGCCGTGGCCGCGGGCGCCTGGTCCTCGCTCGCCTGCGGGCGGGCCGGGAAGCACCGGTCGAACAGGGCGTCGAAGCGCGCCAGCTCGTGGGCGTGCGTGACCAGCGTCGCCCGCAGCGCGGTCCGGAGCTCCTCGCGGTCGGCCAGGCGGATGTGGCGCAGCGCCTCCGCCGCGTCGAGCAGGTCGGACAGGGCGACGTCGGCGCCGGCCGCCCGGAGCCCGGAGGCCAGCTGCTCGACCCGGCCCCAGACCGCCTCGCCGGCCGCCGTTGCACTCATCGCTTGGCGAGCGCCTCGCTGATCCGGCCGGCCGTGGCGACGAGGTCGGGGATCAGCTCGTCGTGGATCTGCTCGACGGACGTGCGGGCCACCTGGGTGGAGATGTTCATGGCGGCCACGGCCCGGCCCGAGGCGTCGCGCAGCGGGGCGGCCACCGAGCGCAGGCCCATCTCCAGCTCCTGGTCGACCACGGCCCAGCCCTGGGCCCGCACTTGCTTGAGGACGACGGCCAGCTCGGCCACCGTGGCCACCGTGTGCTCGGTGTGCCGCTCGAGCGAGGCCGGCAGGGCGGCGTCGAGCCCGTCGGGTGGCAGCTCGGCGAGCAGGACGCGCCCCATCGACGTGCAGTAGGCGGGGAGGCGGCTGCCCAGGCCCAGCGAGATGGTCATGATCCGCTTGGTCGGAACGCGGGCGACGTAGACGATGTCGGCCCCGTCCAGCACGGTGACGGACACCGACTCGTGCACCCGCTCGGACAGCGACTCCAGGTAGGGCTGGGCGATCTGCTGCACGTTGAGCGAGGACAGGTACGCATAGCCGATGTCGAGGACCCGCGGCGTGAGCGAGAACTCCCGGCCGGCCGTCGAGACGTAGCCCAGCTCGCCCAGGGTGAGCAGGAGCCGGCGGGCGGTCGCCCGCGTGAGGCCGGCGCGGGCCGCGACCTGGCTGAGCGTGAGCCGCGGGTGCTCGGCATCGAAGGTCTGGATGACGGTGAGCCCGCGCTCGAGCGATTGGACGAAGTCCACCCTTGACATGCCTCCCAGGCTGGGCAAAGGTCGGAAGCGTTCACATTGCGCACGAGTGTACGCTATGCGAACAGGACCTAGGAAGGGCACACCCGGGGATCCGAGGGGAGCTATGGCGAGCTACACCACCGCGTTCGCATCGCTCGACCACTACGACAAGGGCGGGGTCGAGATCATCAACGACGATCCGAAGAACTACGTGTTCTCCAACATGTTCGACGTGGCCAGCGCCGCCCGGCCCTGGGAGAAGGTCGCCGTGGCCAAGAACATGGAGTACGTGCTCGAGGTCATCCGGGCCGAGGGCACCTCGGAGTGGCGGGCGACGCCCCACGACGAGTTCGCGCTGGTGGTCGACGGCGAGGTGGTGGTCGACCTGCTCGACCCCGCCGAGCCCCACGTCGACGCCGGCGCCCAGGGCTCCGTGGCGGTGGCCGGCGAGCCCGAGGGCACCCGCATGGGCCGCATCACCGCCGGCCGGGGCCACATGGCGCTGCTCCCCGCGGGTCGCTGCTACCGGTTCACCGCCGAGCGCCCCGGCGTGATCCTGCTCCAGACCATCGACGGCCCCGACACCGTGTACCGCTGGGCCGACATCTGCCAGACGGCCTGACGCCGCCGGGAACGAGGAGTCACCGATGACCGCCACCGACACCACCGTCGAGGTCGGCGAACGCAACGAGCACGGGTACGCCACCTTCCGGCTCGGCGGGTTCAGCTTCGGCCGCGACGAGCACTTCGCCCACATCGAGTGGCCGACGGGCCGCCACGTCATGTCCGTCGAGGCCTTCCTCAAGGCCCTCATGCGCGACGTGGCCTGGAACTTCTTCTACGGCATCGTCAACTTCGACTCGGTGATCGGGACGATGAACCACTACGGGAACGTCGACCTGTTCGCCGGCCGCTACAACGACGCCTACCGCAAGGCCGAGCTCGACCACCAGGAGAACTTCGACCACGAGCAGATCATGGCCACCTTCAAGGCCATGCTCGCCGACTGGACGAACGACGGCTTCGACCCCTTCGCCGCACCCCAGGAGACCGGCTCGGCCTACGGGGAGAAGACCGGCGACAACCTGGCCGCCATCACGCGGACCCGGGTCACCGCCCAGCGCATGGTCGGGGTCCCCGGGGACGAGCCGCTGCGCAGCGACGAGACCGGCCACCCGGTGAACCGCATGTTCGCCGACGTCCCCCAGGGCGAGCCGACGGTCGAGGCCGAGGAGGGCTACGAGGGCGAGGTCGCCGCGTTCAGCCTGTACGCCTATCTCGCCCGCAGCGACGTGACCTGGAACCCGTCGGTCGTGTCGGTGTGCAAGGACAGCCTGTACTGCCCGACCACCGAGGAGTTCATCCTCCC
>DATFRN010000131.1:0-18466 GCA_035263165.1 Acidimicrobiales bacterium
CCGCCTGGGCCGCGATGGCCGCCACCAGCTCGTCCTTGGACCCGAAGTAGTAGACGAGCATGCGGTCGGACGTGCCCAGCGCCTTGGCGACCGGCCGCAGCGACAGGCCGGCCAGCCCGTTCTCGAACGCCCAGGCCGTGGCGCCGGCCAGCAGCTCGGCCCGCCGCCCCGCCGCGCTCGCGTCGCCGAGGTCGGTCATCGCCAGAAAGTTGTAGCACTCGCTACAGGGTTGGGTGTAGCGTTCGCTACATGACGCACATCGAGCTCCCGTTCGGTCCGTGCGAGGTCCATCTCGACGGACATCCTGACGCACCGGCCGTGGTCCTGGTCCACGGCCTCATGGTCAACTCCTCCCTGTGGGACCGGGTCGTCCCCGGCCTGGCCGCCGGCCACCGGGTCATCCGGCCCGACCTGCCGATCGGCGCGCACCCGATCCCGGCCGAGCACCGCGACCGCATCGGCCCCGAGGACCTGGCCGACGCGCTGGCGGCGATGCTCGACGCGCTCGGCGTCGAGCAGGCCGCGGTCGCCGGCAGCGACACCGGCGGCGCGCTGGCGCAGATCTTCGCCGCCCGCCATCCCGACCGGGTCCGGGGCCTCGTGCTCCTGTCGTGCGACTCGCTGAACCACTTCCCGCCCACGGCGCTCAAGCCGATGCGCCCGATCATGGGGCTGCCGGGGGTGGTCGGCCTGACCGGGTTGTCCTACCGGTCGCGCCGGATCCGGCGCGGCCCGCTGGGCCTCGGCCTGCTCATGCACAAGCCGCTCGACGACGACCTGGTCGACGGGTGGTTCGACCGCCTGGCCGCCAGCGCCGCCAACCGCAGGGACGCGGCCGCCTTCTTCCGGGGCAACCGGCCCGCGCTGACCAAGGCGGCCGCGGCCACGCTGGCCGAGACGGGCCTGCCGGTGCTGCTGGCCTGGTCGGCCGACGACCGGGTCTTCCCCGAGTCCGACGCCCGCCGGCTGCACGCGGCGCTGCCGGGGTCCCGCCTGCACTTCATCGAGGGCGCCCGCACGTTCGCCCAGGTGGACAAGCCCGAGGCGGTGCTCGACCTGATGCTGCCGTTCCTGGCCGAGGCCGAGGCGGTCAGCGCCGGGCGGTGACCCGGCGGACGAGCAGCGCGGTGGCGAACACCGCCCCCCAGATGAGCGAGCTCAGCAGCGTGGGCGGGTCGCCCCGGTCCCCGAACGGCAGGGGCAGGTAGGTCACCACCACGGCGAAGCCGACGGCTGTCGCCAGCCAGACGACGGCCTCCCGGGCGAGCAGCTGACGGTCGCGCACGGCATCATCCTGCCCGACGCCGGGCACACTGGGGGAATGGCAGGATCCCCGGCCACCGCCCCCGCCGACGCGGCGGTGTTCGTCTACGACGGCGACTGCGCCTTCTGCACCACCTGCGCCCGGTTCATCGAGCGGCGCATCCCCACCTCTGCGGCGGTCACGCCGTGGCAGTTCGCCGACCTCGGCGCCCTCGGCGTGACCCAGGAGGCGGCCGAGGCGGCCGTCCTGTGGGTCGCGCCCGGCACCCCGCCGGCCGCCGGGCCCGAGGCCATCGCCCGCCTGCTGGTGGACGCAGGCGGGCTGTGGCGCCCGCTGGGCCGGCTGCTGGCCCTGCCGCCGGTCCGGGCCGTGGCCTGGCCCGTGTACCGCTGGATCTCCCACAACCGCCACCGCCTCCCCGGCGGCACGGCCGCCTGCTCCCTGCCCCAGGCCGAGCGGGACCGCCTGCGCCACGACGCCGGCTGAGGCTGCGCCGCTCGGCGCAGCCGTGGCCCGAGCGGCCCGCTGCGAAGCAGCAAGAGCGGGAAGCACCTGAACACACGCTGAACGCCCGTTGAACGCCCGCCGAGGGGGCGTGCGAGACTGTCGCCCGGAGAGACCGCCGCACCCATGACGACACCCACTGCCGCCGTCGCTTCGGCCCCCGCGCCCGAGCGAGCCCTCGCCCCCGCCGCGCCTGCGCACGCCGTTCCGGCCGGTCGCCCGGCCCATGTGCACGCCGACCTACCGGCCACCCCGGCGTCGGTCCTGCGCGCCCGGCCGCGGCTGCTGTTCGGCTTGGGCGCGCTGTTCCTCGCCCTGGCCACGTCGGCCCGCCTCTGGGGCGGGCGGGTGCTGCTCACCTGGGACGAGCCGGTGCAGCGCTGGGTCGAGGACCACCGCACCCATGCGCTCGACAGGGTGTTCCTCGACTTCTCCCGGGCCGGGGCGACCGTGACCGTCCTCGTCCTCGGCACCCTGGCCGCCATCGTGACCTGGCGCCGGTGCCGGGCGGTGGGCACCGCCCTGCTGGTGGCCACGTTCAGCCGCCCGCTGATCGAGTACGTGCTCAAGCTCAGCGTCGACCGTCCCCGCCCCGACCTCCACCGCCTGGTGGTCGGCACCGGCCCGTCCTTCCCGAGCGGCCACGTCATGGCCGCGGTGGCGCTGTGGGGCCTGCTGCCGGTGGTCGTGTCGCTCTACACCCGGCGCCGAGGCCTGTGGTGGGCGTCGGTGGTGGTGGCCGGGGTGATGATCCTCGGCATCGCCGCCAGCCGGGTCTACCTCGGGGTCCACTGGCTGTCGGACGTGACCGGCGGCCTGGTGTTCGGGTCGTTCTTCCTGCTCGGCGTGGAGGCCGTGCTCACCCGCCAGCACGCCCGCTACGGCTGCGGGCTGGGCGACGGGGCCTCGACCTCGACCTCCGCCGAGACCGGCAGGTGGTCGGACAGCTCGGCGAACACCGGGAACCCGGGCTCGCCGAACCGGGGCACCGAGATCGACGCCACCTCGACCCCGGTCGACGCGTAGACGTAGTCGATCCGCTGGGTCGGCGGGCGGTCGGTGCCCGGCGTCCAGCCGTGGAAGTCGGTGTAGCCCGGGTCGTCGCCGGCCGGCCACGCGTCCCGCAGGCCGAGACCCGTCAGGGCGGCGGCGACGGGGCCGCCGGGGCGCTCGTTGAGGTCGCCCATGACGACCAGGGGACGTCCGGGCGCGGCCGCCAGCGCGGTCCCCACCTCGGACACCCGCCGGGCGCCGTCGCCGCCCGTGCTGAGGTGGAGGTTGACGACTGTCGGCCCGCCCTCGACCTGGCCGATCACGGCGATCCGTCGCCGCCAGATCCACGGCTCCCAGCCGTAGCTGAGGGCGAGGGCCCGGGCGTGGGTGACGGCCCGGGTGACGCCGATCAGCGCGCCGCCCTCGGCCCAGGTGTCGAGCGGCTGGTGCTTGAACGCCCACCGCAGCGAGCGGGCGCCGAGCGTCTGGGCCAGGGCCCGGGCCTGGTGGCGCTGGACCTCCTGGAGCGCGACGACGTCGGCCCCGGAGGCGCGGATGTGGTCGGACACCCGGGCGATGTCCACGCCCGTGCTGCCCTTCAGGTTCCAGGTCAGGAGCCGGAGGCGCACCCCGGTGACCGCCGCGTCAGTCTCGGGCGGCCAGGGCCAGCTCGGCGATCTGGACGGCGTTGAGGGCCGCCCCCTTGCGCAGGTTGTCGCCGGACAGGAACAGCGTCAGGCCCCGCTCGCAGGAGGGGTCGCGGCGGATGCGGCCGACCAGGGTGGGATCGATCCCGGTGGCGCCGAGCGGCGTCGGGATGTCGGTCAGCACCACGCCGGGTGCGCCGGCCAGCAGCTCGGTGGCCTCCTCGGGGGGCAGGTCGCGGGCGAACTCGGCCGACACGGCCATCGAGTGCCCGGTGAACACCGGCACCCGCACGCACGTGCCGGCGACCGGCAGGTCGGGGATGCCGAGGATCTTGCGGCTCTCGTCGCGCAGCTTCTGCTCCTCGCTGGTCTCGCCGCTGCCGTCGGCGACCGGCGACCCGGCCATCGGCACGACGTTGAACGCCACCGGGGCCGGGAACTTGCGCAGCTCGGGCATGTCGACCGCCCGGCCGTCGAACGTGAGGGCGACGGCCCCGTCGGCCACCTTGCGCACCTGGTCGTCGAACTCGGCCACGCCCTCGAGCCCGGCGCCGGAGATGGCCTGGTAGGTGCTGATGACGAGGCGCCGCAGGCCGGCGGCCCGGTGCAGCGGGGCCAGCACCGGCATGGCCACCATGGTCGTGCAGTTGGGGTTGGCGACGATGCCCTTGCGGGCGTGGGCGAGCTCGCCGGGGTTGACCTCGGACACGATCAGCGGGACGCCGGGGTCCATGCGCCAGGCCGACGAGTTGTCGATCACCAGGGCGCCTGCCGCGGCCGCCCGCGGCGCCAGCTCCCGGGAGGCGCCGGCGCCGATCGAGAACAGGGCGATGTCGATGCCGGCGTAGTCGGCGGTGGCGGCGTCCTCGACGGTGACCTCGGCGTCGCCCCAGGGCAGCGTGCGTCCGGCCGAGCGGGCCGAGGCGAAGTAGCGGATGTCGGCCACGGGGAAGCCGCGCTGCGCGAGCACCTCGCGCATCACCCCGCCGACCTGACCGGTGGCGCCCACGACGCCGACGCGCACGGATGACATGGGACGCAAGGCTACGGCCGTCCGGCCCCGTCCCCAAGCCGGTTGCGCCAGGATGTCGGCGTGCAGTCTCCGGGGTACAACGCCGCCGCCTGGCTCGTCGACCGGCATGTGGAGGCGGGCGACGGCCACCGGCCGGCCGTGGTGGGCGGCGCCGAGCGGTGGAGTTACGACGACCTGCTGGCGCAGGTGTGGCGGGTCCAGAACGCGCTGGCCGCCCTGGGTGTGCGCCGGACCGAGCGGGTGGCACTGGTGGCGGACGACACGCCGGCGGCCATGGCCTGGATCCTGGGGGCGCTGCGGTCGGGGGTGGTGCCGGTGCCGCTGTCGACGATGGCGACCGCCGCCGACCTGGGCTCCCTGGTGGCCGACGGGGTGTGCGCCGCGGTGGTCGTGGGGCCGGGGTACGCCGCCCACCTGCGGGCCATCCGGTCGCTGGCCCCCGATGTGCGGGCGGCGGTGGCGCTGGGCCCGGGCGACGAGGGCGACGAGGGCGCGGTCGGCTGGGCGGCGCTCGACGACACGGCCGAGGCCCCGGTGGCGGCGACCACGGCCGACTCGCCGGGGCTGTGGCTGGCCAGCTCGGGGACCACCGGGCAGCCCAAGCTGGTCATGCACCGCCAGGGGGCCCTCCAGGCCACCGCGGACGGGTTCGGGGCGTCGGTGCTGGGGCTGCGGGCCGACGACGTGTTCCTGTCGGCGTCCAAGCTGTTCTTCGCCTACGGGCTGGGCACGTCGCTGACGTTCCCGCTGGCGGCGGGGGGAACGTCGGTGGTGTGCGCCGCCCGCACGACGGTCGGGGCGTTTGCGCCCCTGGTGGCGGCCGAGCGGCCGACGGTGGTGGCGCTGGTGCCGTCGTTCGTCGCCGCGCTGGTGGCGGAGGACGGGCTGCCGGCGGGTGCCCTGGGGTCGCTACGGGTGGCGACGTCGGCGGGGGAGGTGCTGCCGGCGGAGCTGCACCGGCGGTTCACCGAGCGGTTCGGCGTGCCGCTGCTGGACGGGATCGGGGCCACGGAGGTGCTGAACACGTTCCTGTCCAACCGGCGGGGC
The DNA here is from genome assembly GCA_035263165.1 of Acidimicrobiales bacterium. Lineage (GTDB taxonomy): Bacteria > Actinomycetota > Acidimicrobiia > Acidimicrobiales > VFJN01 > ZC4RG19. The sequence continues at coordinate 5,489 of DATFRN010000131.1, forward strand.
GAGGAGCGCCCGGGCACCAGCGGGCGGCCGGTGGAGGGGTACGAGACCCGGCTGGTCACCGAGGAGGGCGAGGAGGTGACGGCCCCGGACACCCCGGCGCTGCTCCAGGTCCGGGGCCCGTCGCTGGCCACGGGCTACTGGTCCCGCTGGGCGGCGACCCAGGCGGCGTTCCGGGGCGAGTGGCTCCAGACGGGCGACATCTACGAACGCTCCGCGGACGGCTACTGGACCGCCCGGGGCCGGGGCAGCGACATGATCAAGGCCGGCGGCATCTGGGTCTCGCCGCTGGAGGTGGAGGGCGTCCTGGTCGAGCACCCGGACGTCCGCGAGGCGGCGGTCGTCGGCGCCCGCGACGACCGGGGCCTCGAGACGGTGGTGGCGGTGGTGGTGCCGCGCGACGGCGCCACGCTCGACCCGGCCGCCATCGAGGCCCACTGCCGCGAGCGCATGGCGGCGTTCAAGCGTCCCCGGCGGGTGGAGGTGGTCACCGAGCTGCCGAAGACCGCGACCGGCAAGGTGCGGCGCTACCTGCTGCGGGACCGGTTCGGCGATTCCGTGGACACAGATGGTTGACTCCCAACCATTAGCGTCCACGGAATCGAGACGTCGTGGGAACGGATCGTCGCGTGGTGCCGAGTCACCTGGGAGCTCGGCTAGGCGTCCAGCCCGAACGCCGTGTGGAGCGTCTGGACCGCCTGCTCGATCTGCCCCTCCCGGACCACGCACGACGTGCGGATGGCGGAGGTCGAGATCATCTCGATGTTGATGCCGTCGGCCGCCAGGACCTCGAACATCGTGGCCGCCACGCCGGGGTTGGACTTCATGCCGGCGCCGATGATGCTCACCCGGGCGATGTCCTCGTCCGACGACACGCCCGTGGCGCCGATCTCGTCGGCCAGGCGGCGGCAGACCTCCGTGCCCGTGGCCAGGTCCGAGCGCGGCACCGTGAACGAGATGTCGGTGACCCCGTGGTCGCTGACGTTCTGGACGATCATGTCGACATTGACGTCGACGTCGGCAAGCTCGCGGAACAGGCGCGCCGCGATGCCGGGGCGGTCGGGCACGCCCAGCACCGTCACCTTGGCCTCGCCGACGTCGTGGGTGACGGCCGAGACGATGGCCTGTTCCATGGTGGCATCCTCCTCGTGGACCCAGGTGCCCGGCTCCCAGGTGAAGGCCGAGCGCACGTGCAGCGTCACGCCCCACCGCCGGGCGTACTCCACCGACCGCATGGCCGGCTTGGGGCAGCCGGTGGCGGTCATCTCCAGCAGCTCCTCGAACGACACCGACGCCAGCCGGCGGGCCGCGGGCACCAGCCGGGGGTCGGCGGTGAACACGCCGGGCACGTCGGTGTAGAGCTCGCAGGCGTCGCCGCCCAGCGCGTGGCACAGCGCCACGGCGGTGGTGTCGGACCCGCCCCGCCCCAGGAAGGTGACGTCGTGGTCGGTCGAGACGCCCTGGGCCCCGCCGATGACAGGCACCCGCCCGGCCTCGATGGCCTTGCGCACCCGGTCGGGCCGCAGCTCGACGATCTTGGCGTTGGTGTGGTTGGTGTCGGTGACGAACCCGGCCTGGCTGCCGGTGAAGCTGTCCGCGTGCACGCCCAGCGAGTGCAGGGCCATGCACAGCAGCGCCATGGCCTTGCGCTCGCCGGCCGTGATCAGCATGTCCATCTCGCGGCCCGGCCGGACCTGGGACACGTCGCCGGCCAGCCGGATCAGCTCGTCGGTCTCCTTGCCCATGGCGCTGACCACCACCACGACGTCGCTGCCGTGGCGCCGGGTGCGCGCCACGTGGTCCGCGACCTCGCGGATGCGGTCGGGATCGGCGACGGACGTGCCGCCGAACTTCTGTATCACCAGGGGCACGGCGAACGAATCTACCGGCCGATCGGCGCGCTGGACGAACCCCTTCCCGGGTCGGTCAACCGTGTCCGCCCAGCGCCCGCCGGGTGTCAATTGAGGGTGTCTACGACAGCGTCGACGGGCTCTCCACGAGAGCCCCCCAGGCTTCGAGCCTGGACACCGCGTCGCCGATGTCGGTCTGGAGCAGCGCGCAGATGGCGCGCAGATCGTCACGCCGGATCGTCAGGACCCGGCCGTTGTAGTCGCCACGCTCGACGATGATCGACCGGACGAACCGCTGCACGGGGGCGGCCTCGGGGACCCGGTTGAGGGCCTCGAGGTCGAGGACGAGCTTCGGCGGGCCCTCGTGTGACGGCGTCTGCTCCCCGAGCAGGACCGACACGGGCACGTCGTAGAACTCGGCCAGCTCGTGGAGGCGCGGCAGGCTCAGAGTGCGGAACCCGCGCTCGTACGCCCCGATCGCCGACGCGCTCCACCGGCCCGACGACTGGCGCTCGACGTCGTCGAGCGACATGTGCCGCGCCTTGCGCAGCGACCGCAGCCGTCGACCGACTGCAAGCGTCACGCTGGTTGGAGTGGTCTCTTCTTCGTGTTGGTTGTTCATCTGGTTCTCGTTGTGATCAATGGTCACTTGGGAACCGCCTCAGAACGATTGTCGCGCAGGTGACCCCGAAGGGTGCAGTTCGCAGCCGCCAGCGTGGTGCCCTCACCTGCCGGAATGCTCCGCGTGGCGCACGGTGAGTACGCTCGCGCCTTCGTGGGAACCGAGAAACGAGACCGTCAGAGAGCCGCCCGGCTGGACAAGGCGATCGCCGAGAACGCGGCCGCCAAGAAGGCCCGGACCCGGCGCACGGCGCTGCGCGTGGGGGTGGCGACCATCGTGATCATCGGCGGGCTGTTCCTGATCTCGAGGCTGGTGGGCGACAACGGCTCCGACTCGGCCGCGACCAGCGCCACCACCTCGACGACGCAGGCGCCGATCCTGGGGGCGACGATCCCCGAGACGTTCAGCGACCCGTCGCTGGCCAAGGAGGTCGAGGGGCGCACGCCGCCGAAGACCACGCCGCCGCCCAAGAACACGCCGAAGGACGCCGTCGTGACCAAGACGCTCATCAAGGGCGAGGGCGACGGGGCCAAGGACGGCGACACGCTCACCGTGCACTACGTCGGCAAGCTGTCCGACGGCACCACCTTCGACGAGTCGTGGTCCGGCAAGCGGCCGTTCCCGGTGGCGCTGGGCCAGGGCCAGGTCATCCAGGGTTGGGACGAGGGCCTCAAGGGCGTGAAGATCGGCGAGCGCCGCCACCTGATCATCGGTTCCGACAAGGCCTACGGGGCGAGCGCCCAGTCCCGCATCCCGGCCAACTCGCCGCTCGCCTTCGACGTCGACGTCATCGACATCACGCCGCCGGCCGACAAGTGAGCTACCTCCCGCCCCAGCCCGCGTGGGGCGCCCCGGGCCCGGGGCCGGCGCCGGCGCCGATCCGGCTGCGCGAGCACGAGAAGGGCACCACCGTGCTCGTGCTCGGGTTCCTATCGCTGGTGCCGCTGCTGTTCCCGCTGGGCATCGCCGCCTGGGTGATGGGCAACCGGGCGGCCAAGGAGATCGACGCCGACCGCTGGGCCTGGGGGAACCGGGGGTCGGTGGTGGTCGGCCGGCTGCTGGGGGCCGTGGGGACGATCCTCAACGGCATCTGGGTCGGCCTGCTCGCCCTGATGGTGGCCCTCCTGCTGGTGACCGGGAGGGCCAACGACCAGAACTCAATCACCGAGCACGAGGGCGCCCAGGTCGGCGCGTTCGCCGTCCACCCAGACGCTGACCTCACCCACGCCGTCGGCGCGCCAGGCGCCGTCTGAGCCCCGGATCAGGGCGGTCCGCTCGTCGACCTCGACCAGCGGCACGCCCTTCGGGGTCAGCTGGAGGGTGCGGTGCAGTTTGTCCTCCGACCAGGTGTCGGCCCGGGCCACCACCGCCATGTGCGACAGCAGGCCGAGGCCCAGCGTGAAGGCGCCGCCCCGGGGGTCGACCGCCGGATCGCACAGCACCATCGCCCCGGCCCCCGAGCCGGCCAGGACCGCCCCGTCCCGCCAGGCGGCCTCGATGGCGTCCCACAGCGGGCTGCGCAGGAGCACCGAGCGCAGGTGCATGGGCGAGCCGTCGGCCAGGTAGAGGAAGCGGGCGCCCCGCACCGCCGCCACGTTGGCGTCGTCGAGGGCGCCCCGGCGGTCGACGACCCCGACGGCCTCGACCCGGGCGCCGAGCTTGTCGAACCACCGGGTGGCCCGCTCGACCGCGTGGTCGGGGTGCTCGTAAGCCGCCGCGGTGGGCAGCACGACCACGGTGTCGCCGCCGCCGGCGGCGAGGAGGTCGGCGTCGAAGTCGCAGCCGTCCTGCCACTCGCCGCCGCCGACCAGGGCCAAGGGTCCAACCATGGCCTCCGACGGTACTCAGCTACCGGCGTGGTGCGCGGGGGCGCGCGCGGCGGGGCCGCCTTGGTCTGGTTACCCGCGCGTCACTAGCCTCCGGCGATGGCCATCGAACGTCTGGGCATCGTCGGGTCGGGGATCATGGGGTCGGGCATCGCCGAGGTGGCCGCCAAGGCAGGCGCCGATGTCGTCCTGCGGTCCCGCAAGCAGGAGACGGCCGACGCCATGGTGGTCGGCCTGGACAAGTCCCTGTCCCGGCAGGTCGAGCGGGGCCGGCTGGAGGAGGCCGAGGCCGCGGCCGTGCGGCGCCGGGTGTCGGCGACCGCCGACCTCGAGGCGCTGGCCGACTGCGACCTGGTGCTCGAGTCGGTCGTCGAGGACCTGCCGGTCAAGAAGCAGCTGTTCGTCGAGCTCGACCGCATCGTCAAGGACGGGGCCATCCTGGCCACCAACACCTCGACGCTGCCGGTGGTCGAGATGGCGGTCGAGACCGCCCGGCCCGAGCGGGTCGTCGGCATCCACTTCTTCAACCCCGCGCCGGCCATGGCCCTGGTCGAGGTCGTGCGCACGCTGGTGTCGAGCGCCGAGACCGTCGACGAGGCGGTGGCCTTCGCGTCGCGGTGCGGCAAGGAGCCGGTGGTCGTCGAGGACCGGGCCGGGTTCATCGTCAACGCCCTGCTGTTCCCCTACCTCAACAACGCCGTGCGCATGCTGGAGAACCGCACCGCCAGCCGCGACGACATCGACGCGGCGATGAAGGGCGGCTGCAACTTCCCCATGGGGCCGCTCGCCCTGCTCGACCTGGTCGGGTTGGACACCTCGGTGGCGATCCTCGACGCCCTGTACGCCGAGTTCCGCGACCCCAACTACGCCGCCGTCCCGCTGCTGCGCCGCATGGTGGCCGCCGGCCACCTGGGCCGGAAGTCGAACCAGGGCTTCTACGACTACGCCCGCAAGTAGCCCGCCCTCGCCGCCCGCCGCGCCCGGGCCGGGCGCCGACGAGGCCGCGTCCGCCCGGCTGGCGGCCCTGGCCGCCTCGGCCCGCCGGGCGGGGCGCCAGGCCGTGCTCAGCGGCCGGTGGCTGGCCGACGCGGTGGTCGACATCGCCCCCCGGCTGCCGGTCCGCGACGCCCCGGCGCTGGCCGCCCACCACGGCGGCCTGGCCGGCGACGCCCTGGCCGGCTCGGTGATCCGGGCCGCGGGCCGGGTGTCCGGCGGCATCGCCGCCACCGCCGGCGGGGTGATCACGGCCCAGGAGCTGTCGGTGGCCGGGCTGCTGGTCGTGCCGTTCGAGCTGGCGGCCCTCACGGCGCTGGTGATCGGGACCGAGGTCAAGCTGGTCACGGAGCTGCACCACGTCGCCGGGCGCAGCCTGCCGGGCGGCCCCCGCCAGCGGGCGGAGGGCGCGGTCGTGTCGTGGCTGTCGGGCCGGGCGGCGCCGCCCAACGCGGTGGTGGCCTCGGTGCGGGGCGACGTCCTCGGCACCGCCGGCCGCCGCCAGCTGCGCACGGCGGTGCGGGGCCGGTTCACCCGCAACCTCAGCGCCCTGGCCCCCATGCTGACCGGCGCCGCCGCGGCGGCCTGGCTCAACCGCCAGGCCACCCTGGGCATCGGCCGCCGGGTGGCCCGCGACCTGGGCCTCCACCCGTCCGGGTGAGACGGACCGGAGACGGCCGCCGGGTTTGATCGTCCGGGCGGTGGTGGCGGTGCGCGGCGACGCCCCCACCACCGCCCGGCCCTCGCTCGCGCTAGGCCCCGGCCAGGAAGGCGGCCCGGGTGCCGACGCCGGTGTCGGCGTCGTCGGTGAAGGCCCCGTCGATGCCGGCGCCCCAGTACGCGGCCCACTCCAGCTCGACCCGGCCCCGCTGGGCGGGGTCGGCCGAGGTGCGCAGGGCGGGCGGCACGAAGCTGTTCTCGTTGCGCATCGTGTAGATGTGCACCAGCAGGTGCTGGTGGTGGGCGTCGGCCACCAGCGGTGTCGGCGTGCCGAGCGCGCCGGCGGCGGTGACCGGGATGACCATGGTCTTGTCGACGCCGATGCCGCCGGCGTAGCGGGCCACCCCGGCCAGGCCGGCCGGCGTGGCCAGGTCGGCGTAGGTGCGGGGGTCGCCGGCGGCGGTGAAGTCGAAGGGCTGCCCGGTGGCGGAGTACAGCTGGATCAGCGGCAGCCGGGTCATCTTGTGCAGCTGCTGGAGGTTGGCGACCTCGAAGGACTGGATGAACGCCCGGTCGGTCGGGCGCGTGTAGCCGTTGGCCTTCAGCGTGGCGACGAGCGGCTCCTCCAGCGACAGGCCGATGGAGTCGAAGTACGTCGGGTGCTTGGTCTCGGGGTAGACGCCGATCCGGTGGGCCGGCGACCGGGTCTTGTTGGCCTCGGCCACCAGGTCGAGGACCTGCTGGAAGGTGGGGATCTCGAACTGCCCGTCGAAGGTGGCGTTGGCCGGCCGGATCTGGGGCAGCCGCTCCTTGGCCCGCAGCGTCTTGAGCTCGGCCAGGGTGAAATCCTCGGTGAACCAGCCGGTGATGGTCACCCCGTCGACGACCTTGGTGGTCCGGCGGGAGGCGAACTCGGGGTGGCCGGCCACATCGGTGGTGCCGGTGATGTCGTTCTCGTGCCGGGCCACGAGGACGTGGTCCTTGGTGCTGACCAGGTCGGGCTCGACGTAGTCGGCGCCGAGCGAGATGGCGAGGGCGTAGGACTCGAGCGTGTGCTCGGGCCGGTAGCCGCTGGCGCCGCGGTGGCCGATGACGATCGGCGTGGCGACCAGCGACCGCTCGCCGTGGAGGCGGCCCCTGGCGGCGGTCGGGGCGCCGGCGGACGCGGCGGCGGCCACGGCCACGGTGGCGAGGACGCCGGCCGTGAGCACGGCGGCCACGACGGTGAGGACGGCTGTCAGTCGGGTTCGCATGCGGGGGGTTGTAACCAGGCGGCGTGGCCCGGGGCTGAACCGCCGCTGGCCACGGCCTGACCATCGGGGGAACACCCGCGAGCGGGCCCCGCCGCCGGCACGAATACCATGCGGCGGTGATGGGAGCTCCGGCGCCGTCCGCCCCGCAGCCGACCGGACGCTGGCTGTTCCCGCCCGTCGACGAGGCCGACGACGACGGGCTCGTCGGGGTCGGCGCCGACCTGGAGCCGGCCACGATCCTGTCCGCCTACCGCCAGGGGCTGTTCCCCATGCCGCTCGGCCGGCGGGGGCCGGTGGGGTGGTGGTCGCCCGACCCGCGGGCGGTCATCCCGCTCGACGGGCTGCGGGTCAGCCGGTCGCTGCGCCGCAGCGTGCGCCGCTTCGAGGTCCGGGTCGACACCGCCTGTGCCGAGGTCATCGACGCCTGCCGCGACCCCGGCCGCCCCCACGGCTGGATCACCCCGGCCATCCGGGCCGCCTACCTGCGGCTGCACGAGCTCGGCTGGGTCCACTCGGTCGAGGCCTGGACGGTCGACGGGCCGGGGGAGCCCGAGCTGGCCGGCGGGCTCTACGGCGTGGCCATCGGCGGGCTGTTCGCCGGCGAGTCGATGTTCCACCGCCGCACCGACGCCTCGAAGGTGGCGCTCGTCGGCCTGGTGGAGCGGCTGCGGGAGGGCGGCACCGGCGGCCGGCTGCTCGACGTGCAGTGGATGACGCCCCACCTGGCGTCGCTGGGCGCCGTCGACATCCCGCGGGGCGAGTACGTGCGGCGCGTGACCGACGCCGCAGCGCTGCCGCTGGCGCCCGCCTTCGGCACCGGGGGACCATAGGGGGCATGAGCGAGGTCACCCTCCCCGACCCGGACCGCCCGTGGCTGATGCGGACCTACTCGGGGCACTCGACGGCCAAGGCCAGCAACCGGCTCTACCGGACCAACCTGGCCAAGGGGCAGACCGGCCTGTCGATCGCCTTCGACCTGCCGACCCAGACCGGCTACGACCCCGACGACCCGCTGGCCCGGGGCGAGGTGGGCAAGGTCGGCGTGCCCGTCGCCCACCTGGGCCACATGGGCGAGCTGCTCGACGGCATCCCGCCCGGCGAGATGAACACCTCGATGACCATCAACGCCCCCGCCGCCTGGCTGCTCGGGCTGTACGTGGCCAACGCCGAGCGCCAGGGCGTCGAGTCCCGGCAGCTGCGGGGCACCACCCAGAACGACATCGTCAAGGAGTACCTGTCCCGGGGGACCTACATCTTCCCGCCCCTGCCGTCGCGCCGGCTGATCGTGGACATGGTGGCGTTCTGCGCCGAGTGGATCCCCAAGTGGAACCCGATGAACGTCTGCTCCTACCACCTGCAGGAGGCGGGGGCGACGCCGACCCAGGAGATCGCCTACAGCCTGGCCACCGCCGTCGGCGTCCTCGACGCCGTGCGCGAGTCGGGCCAGGTGCCCGACGACCGCTTCCCTCAGGTGTTCGCCTCGATCAGCTTCTTCGTCAACTCCGGCATCCGGTTCGTGGAGGAGACCTGCAAGATGCGGGCCTTCACCGCGATGTGGGACCGCATCGGCCGCGAGCGCTACGGGGTGACCGACGACCGGGCCCGGCGGTTCCGCTATGGCGTGCAGGTCAACAGCCTGGGGCTGACCGAGGCCCAGCCCGAGAACAACATCCAGCGCATCGTGCTGGAGATGCTGGGCGTGACCCTGTCGCGCGACGCCCGGGCCCGGTCGGTCCAGCTGCCGGCGTGGAACGAGGCGCTCGGCCTGCCCCGGCCCTGGGACCAGCAGTGGGCGCTGCGCATGCAGCAGGTGCTGGCGTTCGAGACCGACCTGCTCGAGTACCCCGACCTGTTCGAGGGGTCGAAGGTGGTCGAGGCCCGCACCGCCGAGCTGGTCGACTCGGCGAGCGCCGAGCTCGACGACGTGCTGGCGCTGGGCGGGGCGTTCGAGGCCATCGACGAGCTGAAGGGCCGGCTCGTGCGCAGCCACGCCGAGCGCATGCGCCACATCGAGGACGGCGAGCTGACCGTGGTCGGCGTCAACCGCTTCACCGAGACCGAGCCGTCGCCGCTCACCGCCGGCGGCGACGCCGAGGGCCACATCCTCAAGGTCGACCCGGCGCTGGAGGCCGAGATCGTGGCCGAGCTGGCCGCCTGGCGGGCCGAGCGGGACAACGACGCTGTCAAGCGCTCGCTCGACCAGCTGCGCCAGGCGGCGTCGGGCGACGAGAACATCATGGCGGCCACCATCGACCTGGCCCACGCGGGCGGCACCACCGGCGAGTGGGCCGGCACGCTGCGCGAGGTGTTCGGCGAGTACCGGGCCCCGACCGGCGTGGCCGCGGCGGTGGGCGCCGGCGGCGGCTCGGCCGGCCTGCGCGACCTGGCCGACCGGGTGCGCACGCTGCCCGGCGGGCCGCCCCGTCTGCTGGTGGCCAAGCCCGGGCTCGACGGCCACTCCAACGGTGCCGAGCAGATCGCGGTGGCGGGCCGGGACGCCGGGCTGGAGGTCATCTACCAGGGCATCCGGCTCACGCCCGAGCAGATCGCCGCGGTGGCGCTGGAGGAGGACGTCGACGTCATCGGGCTGTCGATCCTGTCCGGCTCGCACCTGGAGCTGGTGCCGGCGGTCGTCCGGCTGGTCCGGCAGGGCGGCGTCGACGCCCCGATCGTGGCCGGCGGCATCATCCCCGAGGAGGACCGCCGGCCCCTGCTCGACGCCGGCGTGGCCGCGGTCTACACGCCCAAGGACTTCGAGCTTGTCCGCATCATGGGCGAGGTCATCGACCTGGCGGTGGCCTACCGGGACGAGGCGGGCCGCTAGGCATCCCCTCCGGCGCCGTCCCGCAGCCGCTCCCGCAGCGCCCGCTGCTTGTGGAGGTTCCCGCAGCGCCGCATCGAGCACCAGCGGCGGCGGCCGGGGCGGGAGGTGTCGACGAACACCAGCCGGCAGGTGCCGCCCTCGCACTGGCGGATGCGGTCGGCCCGGGGGCCGGCGAACAGGCCGACGGCCTCGCGGGCCAGCGTCGAGAGCGCGGCCGCGGTGGTGGCCGCGGTGGCCCAGCCGGCCCGGCTGGTGTCGGCCTCGTCCAGCGCGGGGACGAGGGGCGGGGCCGCGGCCGCGGCGTTGACCGTGCGCACGTAGGTGGCCGGGACGGGGGCGTCGGGGCCGAGGCGGGCCCGACGCCAGGCGATCTCCCACAGCGCCTCCCGCAGCCGCTTGGCCGCGGCCAGCCCGGCGTCCGTCGGCGCCACCGTGACCGCCAGCGGCGACGCCGCCAGCCAGCGGGCCAGGTCGGCCGGGGCGTGGAGCGTCTCGAAGACCGCCCGCTCGGCCTCGCCCCCGGTGGCCACGAACTGGAGGCTCACCGCCCCGGCGTCGAAGGGGTAGGTGGTGCCGCCGAAGCCCCGCAGCACGCCATAGGGGAGGGGATCGCGCCGTTGATCGCGCCGTTGCCGAGCCATCGCATAACCACTATAAATGGTTACATGGCCCAGTACCTCGTCCTGCTCGAAGGCCTCGCCGCTCAGCTCGACGCCACCGACGCCGAGCCCATGGCCCACAACCAGCGCTGGATGGACTGGCTGTCCACGCTGGGCGCCGCCGGCCAGCTGGCGGGGGGCGGCCCGCTCGGCGCCGAGGCCAGGGGCGTCGGCCCCGATGGCGTGAGCGACCGCGAGCTCCAGACCGTCGACGTCTTCGGCTACCTGGTGCTCGAGGCCACGTCCCTCGACGAGGCGGCCGCGCTGGCCTCCCAGGCGCCCAACGTCGCCCTCGGGGGCACGGCGGTGGTCCGCCCGGTCCTCGCCGTCGGCGGCTGAGCCGGCGCCGGGGCGCTAACCCGGCGACAAGATCGGCCCGGCCGCGTCATCGTGGCGTGAAGGGCGATGACTCCGGGGCCGGCCGGCGGTAGTCCGGTCTCCGGAGGCAAGTCCATGGCCCAGAGAATCGACACCTTCGACGCAGATCACCTGATGTCCGGCATCGCCGCCACCGCGGCGGTGGCCCTGGCCCTCGTGTTCGCCCCCACCCCGGTCGCCCTGCCGGTGCTGGTGCCGCTGGCCTTCGTCTGCGGGCGCCTCGGCGGGCGCGACGGCGGGCTCGGCTCGGTCGCCACCGGGTCGTTCATGTTCTGCTGGGCGATCACGGAGCCGCACTTCCGGTGGGAGATCCGCAACGACCGCGACGTCGTGCTGCTGTTCGTCCTGTTCCCGCTGTCGCTGCTGGCGTCGGAGGTCGGCGCCCGCGTCCGCCTCCGCCGCCTCAACCGTCGCTGACCCTTGCGATGAGTCCGGTGGGCGGCAATCGTCGGACTGCGTATGCGACTCATCCTCAGCGACTTCATGAGCCTCGACGGCGTGACCCAGGCCCCGGGCGGCAAGGAGGAGGACACCGACGGCGGCTTCCGGCACGGCGGCTGGTCGGTGCCGTACTTCGACGAGGAGGTGATGGGCGCGGACGTCGGCGAGGTCATGGGGCGCACGGAGGCCCTGTTGTTCGGCCGGCGCACCTGGGAGGGCATGGCCGCCGCCTGGCCGGGCCGGGCCGGTGACCCCTATGCCGACCAGATGAACTCCTACCCCAAGTACGTCGCCTCCCGGACGCTCGACGCCGACGAGGCGGCGTCCCGCTGGAACAACACGCACCTGCTCGGCGGCGACGCCATCGCCGCCATCCGCGACCTGCGGGCGTCGGGCGGCGACGGCGGACTCCAGCTGTGGGGCAGCCCGACGCTGGCCCGCCAGCTGGTCGAGAACGACCTGGTCGACGAGTACCGGCTCATGGTGGAGCCGATCCTGCTCGGCGGGGGCAAGTCGCTGTTCCCGGCCGACGGGCAGGCCCGGCCGCTGGAGCTGGCCTCGGTGACCCAGGCCAAGACGGGCGTGCTGATCTGCTCCTACCGGCCGGCCCGCTAGCCGGAGGGCCCGCCGCACAGCCGCCGCCGGGCCGCCTCGGGGTCGGCGGGGAACCGGAACCGGTCGGGCCGCACGGCGTCGACCAGGTTGCCGACGAACCGCTTGGGCGTGAGCGGCGCCCGGCCGTCCCAGAGGCGCTCGCCCAGCGCCCCAGCGCCGCCCGGGTCGGTGGGCGTCGAGCCGGCGTCCACCCCCGCCAGGACCGCGGTGTTCACGTCGAGCACGTCGAAGCGGGACGGGTCGGTGACGGGGTGGTCGGCGGCCATGTACCCGGCGGCGATCCACGGGGGCGGGCGGGAGCTTCTCGTGGCCCGGCGTTGAACGCCGGCCCGTGCCCGGCCTCGATCTCGTGCACCACCCCGGTAGTTGACGAAGGCGTCGTCGACCGAGAATCGGTGCGCCCAGGCCACCGCCAGGAAACAGCGCGACGCCACCGACGGCATGGCGATGGCGCCCTAGCGCCTCGTGACGGTGAGTCACGGTACTGCTAGGTGCTACATGTTGTTACGTCACCCCGGACCGTCCGCGGATCAGTCGTCGTTCACGATGGTGGCGATACCCAGGGGGTCGGCCAGCCGCACGCCGCCGCCCGCCACGACCAGGGCCCCGAAGGTCTCGTCGCGCTCCCGGGCCCGGTCGCCCCGGACCGGTACGGACAGGTCGACCGACGTCTGCCCGGCCGCCAGCGTGGCGCACGGCAGGACCAGGTCGAAGTCGGCCACCGGCAGCGCCGTGATGCCGAACGGCACCAGGCACACGGTGGTGCCGACGCCCAGCGGCCGGCTCAGCGTCACGTGGAACGTGGCGTTGCGCCGCCCGCTGTTGCCCTCGACCACCGACGTGTCGGCCACCGACAGGTC
>DATFRN010000132.1:0-29004 GCA_035263165.1 Acidimicrobiales bacterium
TACAACCACGCCAACGTCGACTGCGACGAGGTCCTCTACTACTGCGCCGGCGACTTCACCAGCCGCAAGGGCGCGGGCATCGGGGAGGGGTCGATCACCCTGCACCCGGGCGGGTTCGTGCACGGGCCCCAGCCGGGCAGCGTCGAGGCCGGCATCGGCCAGGAGCGCACCGACGAGCTGGCGGTCATGCTCGACACCTTCCGGCCCCTGGCGCTGGCCGGCGCGGCCCGGGGCTGCGACGACCCCGACTACCCGTGGACCTGGGCGGGCGGCCGCGGGGATCAGCCGTCGCCGACGGCGTCCTCGTAGAGCGACCGGTCGACCAGGCCGATCTCCGGCAGCGGGCGCTCGTAGGTCACGCTGCCCAGCTCGATGTAGACCCTCTGGATGCGGGTGAGGGTGCCCTGGCGGATCTCCCAGTCGTAGAGCGGCGCCGGCGCCCTCCTCAGCGTCTTCTCCGGGACGTCGATGGCCTCGGCCACCACGGCGCGGGCCCGGCGGTCGTAGCCGTCGGCCAGATGGGTGTTGATCGTGCGGATCATCGCCCGCACGAAGGCCAGGCCCACCGGCCGGTCCTGCTTGAGCAGCCGGGGGGCCAGCACCGTGCCCTCGATCGACTCGCTGGCCGGCAGCGTGGCCACCAGCTGGACCGACTGGTTGCCGACCATGTCGTGGGCCGCCGGCTCGGGGAGCCAGGCCAGGCTGACCTCGCCGGCCTCGAGCCGGCGCACGGCCTCGTCGGGCGACGTCGACACGAACGCCACCGAGGCCGCCGACAGCTCCTGCTGGCCGAAGATCGTCTCGATCGGGTAGGTCGCCGAGCTGGTGTCGCCGCCGGTGGTGGCCACCGCGTGGTCGGTGATCGAGCTCCAGTCGTCGAGGTCGGGCAGCGCGGCCTTGGTGGCCCACAGCCCCGCCTGGGCCTCCGCGGTGTCGCCGGGCGACCGCGACAGGGGGCCGCCCATGACCAGCTTGGCGCCGCTGCCGCTGATGGCGGTGTCGAGGAACGGCGAGTCGATGCCGCCCACCACGGCGTCGAGGTCGCCCTTGACCAGCGCCGCGTAGGCCTTGGCCTCGGGCATGTCCACGATCTCGACCCGGAGGTTCTCGGCGTCGAACTCAGCCAGGGCGTCCGCCACCAGCAGCGGGGCGACGCCCTCGCTGCGCTCGGGGATCGCCACCCGGACCGTCGCCCGCCGGGCCAGCGGCCGGGCGGCCGGCGAGCCGGAGGCGCACCGGGCCACGGGGCGGCCGATCTCGAGGTTGCCGGGGTCGGTGGCGGACTGGCGGCCGCAGCCGTCGCTCACGTGGCGGGGGGCGTAGGGCCCGGCCGCCTGGCCCTGGTCGACGGTGCCGCCGTTGCCGTTGCGGACGTAGGCCACGGCCACGAGCACGAGCGCGGCGACGCCCGCCATGGCCCAGAGAACAGTGCGAAAAGTGGATGATCGCACGGTGGCCTCCCCCAGGTGCGGTCGTCCGGGCGCCGGAGCGCCCGAATGGGCTAGGCGGGGACGGTCGCCAGCGCCTCGGTCACGAGCTCGGAGATCCCCCGGTCGAGGTGGTCGCGCCGGAGCAGGCCCCGGGCGACGACCGTGGCGCCCCTCTCGCCGAGCACCCGGGAGAAACGGTCGAGCGCCTTGCCGGCGTGGACCGCGTAGGTCATGAACGCCGCCACCCGCTTGCCGTCGATGACCGGCATGGCTCGGACGCGGCCGGCCCGGCCGGGGCGGTGGCCGAACAGCACCAGGCCGTCGACCCAGGTCCCGACGAACACCACGTCGGCCTCGGCCAGGTCCTTGAGGCCGATGTCGGTGATGGGGTAGACGGCCACCTCGACGCCCCGGGTCGCCAGCTCGTCCGCGATGAGGCGGGCGGCCCTGGCCGTGTTCCCGGTGAGGCTCTCGTAGATGACCACCGCACGCATGGCCGCCAGTCTGGCATCTGCCGCCTCGGGGCCGCGAACCGCCGCCGCAGCAGGGGGTGCCAGGGCGTTCGCGCCCGGGGCGCGACCATCCCCGGGCGGCGCCGCGGCGCGACGTACGATCGCCGGGAACGCTCCCGCACCCAGTCCTGGGGACGAACATTGCTGTTCCCCACCGTCGCCTTCGCGGTCTTCTTTCTCGCTGCCTTCACCGCGAACTGGCTGCTGCGCCCCCACTTCCTGGTGTGGCGGGCGACGCTGATCGCCTTCAGCCTCTACTTCTACGGCTGGGTCGACGTCCGCTTCGTGCTCGTCATCGTGGGCTCGGCCAGCGTGAACTGGGCCCTGGCGCTCGCCATCCGGCGGGCCATGCTCGACGGGCGGCGCAGCGACGGCAGCCGCCGGCTGGTGCGGCTGGCCGTGGCCGCCAACCTGGTGCTGCTGGGGGTGTTCAAGTACCACGGGTTCTTCGTCGCCTCGACGGCCGACGCCCTGGCCTCGATCGGGCTGCACCCGACGACGCCGGTGCTGAGCATCCTGCTGCCGGTCGGGATCTCGTTCTTCACCTTCCATGCCATCAGCTACGTGGTCGACGTGGGGCGGGGGGACATCGAGCCGATCGGCTACGCCGACCTGCTGCTGTACATGAGCTTCTTCCCCCACCTGGTGGCCGGGCCGATCGTGCGCGTCGACGAGCTGGTGCCCCAGTTCCACCAGCGGCCCGACCCCCGGCGGGTGGCGTTCACCGAGGGCGTGACGCTCATCGCCGTCGGCCTGGTGAAGAAGGTGGTGGTGGCCGGCTACCTGGGCAGCCAGATCGTCGACCCCGCCTACGGCACCCCCGGGCTGCGCAGCGGCGGCGAGCTGCTGGCCGCCACCTACGCCTACGCGGTGCAGATCTACGCCGACTTCTCGGGCTACACCGACATCGCCATCGGCTGCGCGCTGCTGCTGGGGTTCCGGCTGCCGGAGAACTTCGCCTCGCCCTACCGGTCGCTGTCGGTGCGGGAGTTCTGGCACCGCTGGCACATGACCCTGTCCCGCTGGCTGCGGGACTACGTCTACATCCCGCTCGGCGGCAACCGGGACGGCACCCGGGCCACCTACCGCAACCTCATGGCCACCATGCTGCTCGGCGGGCTGTGGCACGGGGCCGACTGGCGCTTCGTGCTGTGGGGCGGCCTGCACGGCACGTACCTGGTGGGCGAGCGGGCGGCGTCGGCCTGGTGGGGCGGCCGGGACGTCCGGCCGGCGGTGCCGCCGGCGGTCAGCGTGGTGCTGCGGTGGCTGCTCACGTTCAACCTGGTGTGCGCGGCCTGGATCTTCTTCCGGGCCGACTCGATCTCGACGGCGTTCACCATCCTCGGCCGCATCGTGACCGCGGCGGCCGGGTCGACCACCCTCGTCACCGGCCTGGTGGTGGCGACCGTGGTGGCCGCGCTGGTCAGCCAGCTCATTCCCGACCACCGCACCGGGGCCCTGCGGGTGCGGTTCTCCCGGCTGGAGTGGGGCGCCCAGGCCGCCCTGCTGGCCGTCGGGCTCACCGCCATCGCCGTGCTCGGCCCCGACGGCGTCGCCCCCTTCATCTACTTCCGGTTCTGATGTCCACGCCCACCGACACCGGCCCCCACCACATCCCCACCCCGCCCGGCTGGCCGGGCGACGACCCCACCGTGCCCGACGAGCTCGGGGCGCTGGGAGTGCGGCCGCTGCGCCACCCGGCCCGGCCGAGCCGCCGGCACCTGCCGGCGTACGGGCGGGAGGACGTCGAAGCCGAGCCCTCGCTGGAGCCGCGTCCGGAGCTGGGGCCGGTCGCGGCGGTGGAGGTCGACGAGGAGCCCGTCCGCCGGGTGGCCGTCGACGCCCCCGACGGCGACGACGACCCGGGCCGGGGCCTGATGCCGGCCGGGCGGGTGCTGGTGATCCTGGTGGCGGCGCTGCTGCTGGCGGCGCTGATCAACGCCGACGCCCTGGTGGCCAAGGCGGAGCAGCAGCCGCTCGGGCCCGAGCGGGACCGGGCGCTGGCCGTGTGGCGCCCGGTCCAGGACGTGAGCCACGTGCTCCAGCTGTACCGGGTCCGCCAGGTGGCCGACTGGGCGGCCGGCAACGACCACGCGCACCGGGGCGGCTCGGCGGCCCCGAAGGCGGCGGCCCCCGCCTCGCACACGTCCCCGACCACGACGGCGGCCACGGGGCCGGGCACCACGGCGGCGCCGTCGGCCCCTGCGGCCCCGGCCGCGCTGCGGACGCCGACCCGGGGCAAGCCGCTGCGGCTGTGGGTGGGCGGCGACTCGCTGGCCCAGGTGTTCGGGCAGTCGATGGTGAACGCCTCGCAGGCCACGGGGCTGATCGCCCCCAAGCTGCACTACGAGATCTCCTCGGGGCTGGCCCGTCCCGACTTCTACGACTGGCCGGGGGCCCTGGCCGACGACGTCAAGGCCGGGAAGCCCGAGGTCGTGGTCCTGATGCTCGGCGCCAACGACGCCCAGGGCCTGGTCCTCCCGTCCGGCACGGCGGTGCCCGACGTCTCTGACCCCCGCTGGTCCCCCGAGTACCGCCGGAGGGTGGGCGCGATCATGGACCAGCTCAAGGCGGACGGGCGCCTGGTCGTCTGGGTGGGCCAACCCCCGATGCGGGGCGCCACCTTCGACGCCAGGATGAAGATCGTCGACGCCGCCTACGCCGCGGAGGCCGCCAAGCGGCCGTGGGTGGTCTACGTGGACCCGGCCAAGGTCGTGGGCGACGCCCAGGGCCGCTTCGCCGACCTGATCCCCGGCCCCGACGGCAAGCCCCAGGACGTCCGCCAGGACGACGGCATCCACTTCACGCGAGCGGGGGGCGACCGCCTCGCCGCCCATGTGCTCGCTCTGGTGGAGGACCGGGCGGGGATCAAGACCTGAGCCCGACGCCGGCCCCAACCGGCCGGGGCGCTAGAAACCACCTCATGGTCTCCGAGCTGTTCGACGCCGACGCCTGGGACGAGGTGCCCGGGTTCGAGCTCACCGACATCACCTACCACCGGGCGCGGGACGTGGGGGCGGTGCGGATCGCGTTCGATCGGCCGGAGGTGCGGAATGCCTTCCGGCCGCACTCCGTCGACGAGCTGTACCGCGTCCTCGATCATGCCCGGCAGACGCCCGACGTCGGGTGCGTGCTGCTGACCGGGAACGGGCCCTCGCCGCGGGACGGCGGGTGGGCGTTCTGCTCCGGCGGCGACCAGCGGATCCGGGGCAAGGACGGCTACCGCTACGCCGAGGGCGACAGCGCCGCCGACATCGACCCCGCCCGCACCGGGCGGCTGCACATCCTCGAGTGCCAGCGGCTCATCCGGTTCATGCCCAAGGTCGTCATCTGCCTCGTCCCCGGCTGGGCCGCCGGCGGCGGGCACAGCCTGCACGTCGTGTGCGATCTCACGCTGGCCAGCCGCGAGCACGCCCGCTTCCGCCAGACCGACGCCGCCGTGGCCAGCTTCGACGGCGGCTACGGCTCGGCCTACCTGGCCCGCCAGGTGGGCCAGAAGTTCGCCCGGGAGATCTTCTTCCTCGGCGACACCTACACGGCCGAGGACGCCCACCGCATGGGCATGGTCAACGCCGTCGTCGACCACGCCGACCTCGAGCGGGTCGGCCTCGACTGGGCCCGCAAGGTCATGGCCAAGAGCCCCACCGCCCAGCGCATGCTCAAGTACGCCTTCAACCTGATCGACGACGGGCTGGTCGGCCAGCAGCTGTTCGCCGGCGAGGCCACCCGCCTGGCCTACGCCAGCGACGAGGCCCAGGAGGGTCGCGACGCCTTCCTCGAGCGCCGCGACCCCGACTGGTCAGGCCATCCCTGGCACTTCTGAGCGCGCTGCGGGGCGCTACTGGGCGCTGGCCAGCTCCTGCGGCCCCTTGCCACCGGTCTCGAAGGCCAGGGGCGACGACAGCGACTTGCCGGTGCCGCACCCGCCGGTGGTGGGACCGGGCGCCCCGGGGACCTGCACCTTCAGCGCCGGGTTGGCGCCCGAGAAGATGCCCCAGTCGCTCTCGCAGCCGGGGACGATCCACACGTGGCTCATCCACCCGCCGGAGCCGTTGGCCTTGCGGCCGCCCTCGGCCGAGCACTGGGCGTCGGTCGTGTTGGAGCCGGACGCGACCACCCCGTTCTTGAGGCACAGCCCGATGTGCTTGTGGTAGTGGTCGTTGTTGCCCACGAAGCCCTCGGCCGGCTCGGCGTCGCCTGCCTTGATGATGTAGTAGCTCAGCCCGACGACGTGCGAGCTGGGCTCGGTGCCGTCGTACAGCAGCATCTCGGGGTGCTCCAGCACGAACCCGTCCCGCAGGTAGCCGAAGTTCATGTAGTGGGCGGCGATGCCGGGCAGGTAGTTGGTCACCTTGCGGTAGCCGGCCGCCTCGGCGTCCTTCACCGTCGGGTACTTGGCCGCCACGCCCCGGGCCTCGTCCAGCTGGCGGCCGAGCGCCTCGCAGTCCTTGCTCTTGGTGAGCGGGTTCCAGGGATCGGGCGCCAGCGTGTGGGTCAGGCCGCCGGAGAGGATGCCGCCCTTCTCGACCGGCATCTTGTTGAGCGCGGCCACCAGCCCGCCGGCCGGGATGCCGTGCTCGGGGTCGGCGAAGATCTTGGCCCACTGCTCGAGGGTGAAGTCGACGGTGCCGCCGTCGGTGTGGGCGTGCGGCACCCCCGGCTTGGCCTCGTCGTTGAACGCCGCGGTGTTGAACCCGAGGTCGCAGCGGTCGGCCTTGGCGACGGTGGGGGCACCCGACGTGTTGCCGTGGTCCATCCCCTCCATGCCGGCCATGTCGTGGTCGTCGCCGGCGGCCCCCGCGGCATTGCCGTGGTCGTCGCCGTGGCCGTGGCCATGCTCGCCCACGATCGAGGGGCTGACCGACGCCGATACCAGGCCGACCATGGCCAGCGCCAGCACGCCGCCCAGCACCGGGCTGACCCGCGGCGCCGGCCGGCGCACGATCTCGGGGCGCAGCGCCAGCAGCGACCCGACCACCGCGATCGCCTCCAGGCCCGAGGCCAGCCCGTCGGGGAAGCCGAACGGCTCGGGGTCGGACCCGGGTAGGCCGGCGGTGCGGGACACCAGCCAGATGGCGATGACGGCGGCGTTGACCGCCGCGGTGGCCACCCACGGCCAGCGGGCCGAGCGCCAGCGGGCCAGGGCGAAGGCGCTGCCGATCTGCACCCATGCCACCACGAGGAAGAACCAGCCGTAGAGGGTCTTCTCCTCGAAGTGGGCCGGGGAGTAGGCGAAGTGGATCACGGCGGCGCCGATGCTGGCGGCGATCACCACAGCGCGGACAGTGTCGCCCACGCTGGACGCGGGCTCGGGTGTCGTGCCGGTGGCCGGAGCCTCGGGCGGTGCGTGGTCGGACATGCTCATCCCCCTCGGGCGGCGTGCGGGTTCGCCACCGGACCCCAATCTTCGCGCTACCGGCCGTAACTTTGCACGCCTCGTGCACACCAACTCGGCGCTAACGACCTCATTGACGCCGCAACTATCGACCGTAGACTTTTCGGTGATGGACTCCCTGAAGGACGATCGGCTCACGCTCGTGGGACTGTTCATCGAGAGCACGACCGCCCTGCGCACCCAGCTCGACCGCCAGCTCGAGCGGGAGGCCGACCTGCCGCTCCAGTGGTTCGAGTTGCTGCTGCGCATCGCCCGCTCCCCCGGCCGCCACCTCCGCATGAGCGACCTCGCCGCCCAGACCAGCCTGACCCCGAGCGGCCTGACCCGGGCCGTCGACCGCCTGGAGCGGGCCGGCCTGGTCGAGCGGGCGCCGTGCGCGTCCGACCGCCGGGGCGCCTACGCGGCGCTGACCCCGGCGGGCCTCGACCGGGTGCGGACCGCGCTCGGGCCCCATCTCGACCACGTCGACGAGATCCTCACCGGCGCGCTGACCCCCGGCGAGCGCGAGCAGCTGACCACCCTGCTGCGCAAGGTGCGCGACCACGTGAACCCGGCTGCGGCCGCGGCCATCCCCGGCCCCATCGAGGGCTGAGCGCCGAGGGCCGAGGGCCGAACCTGGTCAGTCGGGCGCCTCGAACCCGGCGCCGGCGCCCGCGTCGGCCCCGGCGTCGGCGGCCGGCATCGACGGGAACCGCCGGACCTCGAGGAGCTCGAGGCCGAGCGACTCGATCCGCCGCAGCAGGCCGTGCAGCGCCGCCTGGTCCTCGACCGGGCCGCTCAGCACCGTCTCGACGGGCTCCACGCTGGTGGCGAGGGCCAGCTGCTCGAACTCACTGGCGAGCGTGCGGCTCAGCCGGCCGCGCACCCGCACCTCGTACAGGAAGCTCATCGACGACTGCCTCGGACGTGTCGGTGGACGGCCCCACGGTCACGCCCCGCGGCGTCGGCGTCGTCACCCCCCGCGGGTGAAGCCGCTCACGCCGCCAGGTCGGCCAGATCGTCGGCCCCGAGGGCCAGCCCGGCCGCCGCCACGTTCTCCTCGAGGTGGGCCACCGACGAGGTGCCGGGGATCGGCAGCATCTGCGGCGAGCGGGCCAGCTGCCAGGCGATCGCCACCTGGACCGGCGAGACCCCGTGGCGCTCGGCCACCGCGGCCAGCGCCGCGCCCTCGCCCGGCTGGTAGCCGCCCACCGGCGCCCACGGGATGAAGGCGAACCCGTCCTGCCCGGCCGCCTCGACGACGGCGTCCGACGCCCGGTCGCTCGGGTTGTAGCGGTTCTGCACCGAGGCGATCGGCGTCAGCGCCTGGGCGGCCGCCAGCTCGCGCCGGTTGACGTTGGACAGGCCGATGTGGCGGATCTTGCCCTCGGCCCGCAGCGCCATCAGGGTGCCCAGCGACTCCTCGAACGGCACCGCCGGGTCGGGCCGGTGGAACTGATAGAGCGTGACCTGCTCGACGCCCAGCCGGGCCAGGCTGCCCTCCAGCGCCTCCCGCAGGTGCTCGGGGCGGCCGTCGGGGTCCCACCGGCCGGGGCCGGGCCGCACCAGCCCGCCCTTGGTGGCGATGACGAGGTCGTCCGGGTAGGGCGCCAGCGCCTCGGCGATCAGCTCCTCGCTGACCTCGGGGCCGTAGGAATCGGCGGTGTCGATGAAGTTGACGCCCAGCTCGACGGCCCGCCGCAGCACGGCGAGCGCCTCGGCGTGGTCACGGGGCGGGCCCCAGATGCCGGGCCCGGTGATGCGCATGGCGCCGAACCCGAGGCGGCGGACCTCGTGCTCGCCCCCGATCGTGATCGTCCCGGCGGCGCTGGCGGTGGTGTCGGCCATGGACGGCACGGTATCGGCGGATCGGGGATGCGAGACTGCGTCGCCGTATGGAGCTCACCGTCGTCGACCACCCCCTCGCCGCCCGGCTGCTGACCCGCCTGCGGGACGAGGACACCGACCGGGCCACCTTCCGCACGGCCATGGACGACCTGGCCGGCATGCTGGTCTACGAGGCGTGCCGGACGCTGGCGACCGAGGCCGTCGACGTGCGCTCGCCGATGGGCCCGGCTACCGGCACCCGCATCGCCCGACCCCCGCTGGTCGTGCCCGTGCTGCGGGCCGGCCTCGGCCTCCACGGCGCCGTCCTGCGCCTGCTGCCCGAGACCGACACGGCGTTCATCGGCGTGTCCCGCAACGAGGAGACGCACAAGCCCGAGCCCTACATGAACTCGGTGCCGCCCGACCTGGCGGGGCGGCCGGTGCTGGTGCTCGACCCGATGCTGGCCACCGGCGGCTCGATGGCGCATGCCTGCGCGCTGCTGCGGGAGCGGGGCGCGGGCGAGATGACCGGCGTGTGCGTGCTGGCCGCCCCGGAGGGGCTGGCCTACATCGAGGAGTCGGGGTTGGTCGACCGGGTGGTGACGGCGGCGGTCGACGAGCGGCTCGACGAGCGGGCGTTCATCGTGCCCGGGCTGGGCGACGCCGGCGACAGGCTGTTCGGCACCGCCTGAGCCTCTCCCCGGCGCCGCCGCCCGAGGCGGTCGCGCAGGCCCCACCAGGTGACCAGCGACATGGTCTCGACCACGATCAGCCACGACATCTTGGACGTGCCCCGGACCCGGTCGTTGAAGGTGATCGGGACCTCGACCACCGTGGCGCCGAGGCGGTGCACCCGGTACGCCAGCTCGACCAGGAACCCGTAGCCGGTGGCCCGGGTGGGGTCGGCCTCGACCGCGGCCAGCACCGGCGCCCGCCAGGCCCGGAAACCGGCCGTGCAGTCGTGGATGCGCACGCCGAGCACGGCGGCGGCGTAGCGGTTGCCCCAGCGCGACAGCATGCGCCGCCACCACGGCCAGGCCGGGATGCGGCCGCCCGGCACGTAGCGGGAGCCGATGACCAGGTCGGCACCCTCGTCCAGCCGGGCCAGCAGGCCGGGCAGCGCCGCGGGGTCGTGGGACAGGTCGGCGTCCATCTGCACGACGACCTCGTAGCCCCGCTCGAAGGCCCGGGCGAAGCCGGCCCGGTAGGCGTTGCCCAGGCCCTCCTTGCCCGGCCGGACCAGCACGTTGACCGCGCCGACCTCGGCCCCCGTGACCCGGGCCGCGTCGGCCGTGCCGTCGGGGCTGCTGTCGTCGACCACGAGGACGTCGGCGTGGGGCGCGGCGGCCCGGACGCGCCGCAGCACGTCGTCGACGTTCTCGACTTCCTGGTAGGTCGGGATGATGACCAGGGTCCGCAACGCTGTCCCCACTTCCGGCGGTGGAGTGACCCTAGTGGCTCAGCCGACCAGGGCCAGAGCCTCGTCGAGCAGCGCCGCCACGGTGGCGGCGGCCGTCGATCGGGCGGCGGCCAGCCCGCCGGCGCCCGGTCCGACCGGCACGACCGCCTCGGCATAGCACTTGAGCTTGGGCTCGGTGCCGGACGGCCGGACGATCAGCCGCACGCCCTCGCCCCGCAGCAGGACGCCCTCGGTCGGCGGCAGCCGGCCGCCCCGCCGCAGGTCCTCGACCTCCCCCACCGGCACGCCGGCCAGCGTGGCGGGCGGGGTCGCGGCCAGCCGGTCGACCGCGGCCGCCATCCGCTCGGCCCCGCCGGGGCGGTCGTCGCGGCGCGAGCGGGCGGCCGTGGCGTGGACGCCGAGCTCGCGGGCCAGGTCGTCGAGCCGGTCGAGCACGCTGCGGCCCCGGGCCTTCTCGGACGCCGCCAGCTCGGCGAAGGCCAGCGCCGCGGTGATGCCGTCCTTGTCCCGCACCAGCGGGCCGACGCAGGAGCCGAGCGCCTCCTCGTAGCCGTAGACGAAGCGCAGGTCGGGCCGGTCAAGGGCGGCCCGGGCGATCCACTTGAAGCCGGTCAGCGTCTCGGCGAAGGCGACCCCCCGGGCCGCCGCCAGCCGGCCCAGCAGCGACGACGACACCACCGTCGTCACCACCAGCCGGTCGGCGCCCTCGCCCCGGGACAGCAGCCAGTCGGCCAGCAGGGCGCCGATCTCGTCGCCAGTGAGCGCCCGCCAGCCGCCGCCCGACCCGGGGACCGGGACCGCCACCGCCAGCCGGTCGGCGTCGGGGTCGTTGGCCACCACCAGGTCGGCGTCGCGCTCGGCCGCCAGGGCCAGGGCCAGGTCCAGGGCGCCGGGCTCCTCGGGGTTGGGGAAGGCGACGGTCGCGAAGGCGGGGTCGGGCTCGGCCTGCTCGGGCACCACGGCGGCCGGCGGGAAGCCGGCGCCGGTCAGGACCGCCACCAGCACGTCCCGGCCCACGCCGTGCAGCGGGGTGTAGACGACCGAGAGGTCGCGCGCCTCCGGCGCGGTCGCCTGGCCCACCGCTCCCGCCACGTAGGCGTCGATCAGCGCGTCGCCGGCCGGGACGATGCGGGGGTCGTCGTCGGCGGCCCGGGGCACGGACGCCAGCGGGCCCACGGCGTCGATGCGGGCCGAGATCTCGGCGTCGGACGGCGGGACGATCTGGGCCCCGTCGCCCAGGTAGACCTTGTAGCCGTTGTCGGCCGGCGGGTTGTGGCTGGCCGTGACCTGGACCGCGGCGCAGGCGCCGAGGTGGCGCACGGCGAAGGCCACCACCGGCGTGGGCAGCGGCCGGTCGGCCAGGTGGACGGCGAAGCCGGCCGCCGCCAGGACCGCGGCGGCGTCGCGGGCGAAGCGGTCGGAGCGGCGGCGGGCGTCGTAGCCCACGACGACGGGCCGCCCGGCCCCGCCGGTGGCGGCCAGGTGGGCGGCCAGGCCGGCGGTGGCCCGGATGACCACGGCCCGGTTCATGCGGTTGGGGCCGGCCCCCATCTCGCCCCGCAGCCCGGCGGTGCCGAACTGGAGCCGGGCCCCGAACCGGTCGGCCAGCCCCGCGGTGTCGGGCCCGGCCAGCAGGGCGTCGACCTCGGCCCGGGTCTCGGGGTCGGGATCCTCGTCCCGCCACACCCGGGCGGCATCGACCAGCGCGTCGGGGGTCACAGCTCGTCCACCACGGCGGCCAGGAGGTCGCCCATGCGCTCGGCCGCGGCGCGGCCGGCGGCCAGGACCTCGCCGTGGTCGAGGGTGGCGCCGCCGAGGCCGGCGGCCGGGTTGGTGACCAGCGACAAGGCCAGCACCTCCAGGCCGAGGTGGCGGGCCGCGATGGCCTCCCACACCGTCGACATGCCCACCAGGTCGGCGCCGAGCGCCCGGAGCATGCGGATCTCGGCCGGCGTCTCGTAGTGGGGCCCGCCCAGCCCGGCGTAGACGCCCTCGGCCAGCGTGGGCTCGACCTCCTGGGCCAGGGCGCGCAGCCGGGGGGCGTAGGTCTCGGTGAGGTCGACGAAACGGGCCGGCACGCCGGCCGGCAGCGGGCCCGCCACCGGCGAGGCACCGGTGAGGTTGAGGTGGTCGGCCAGCAGCACCGGCTGGCCCACGGCCAGCCCGGGCCGGATGCCCCCGGCCGCGTTGGTGAGCACGACGGTGCGGCACCCCGCGGCCGCCGCCGTGCGCACGCCGTGGACCACCGTGGCCGGGTCGTGGCCCTCGTAGCCGTGGACCCGCCCGAGGAAGGCCAGCACCCGGCGCCCGCCCCGGGCCTCGATCGAGCGCACCACGCCGGCGTGGCCGGCCACCGTCGACGCCGGGAACCCGCCGAGGTCGGCCACCCCGACCTCGGCCACCACGTCACCCATCCGGTCGGCCGCCGGCTTCCACCCCGACCCCAGGACGACGGCCACGTCGTGGCGATCGACGCCCGTCGCCGCGGCCAGGCGCCCGGCGGCCGCGGCGGCGCGGCGGAAGGGATCGTCGGGCGCCGGGGTCACGGACCGACCGTAGCGTCCCGGTGCCGTTGGGTGATCCGTCTGCCCGGCCGCCGGCGCCGGGGCGTGCAGATGGGCGTGCCGCCCGCGCCGATGCTGGCCCAGAGGGCAGTGTTCCCCGGGTTGAGGTGGGATTTGTGACTACTCTGCGGGGCCAGTGGCGGGGTCGTGGCCTGGCCACTGTTCCTTCCTCGACAGCGGGAGTACACGGGAATGCAGCAACGACGATGGGTCAAGGGGCTCGCGGTTCTGCTGGGGTTCGTGCTCTTCGCCGCCGCGTGCGGCAGCGACGACAACAACAACAGCGAGGCAGGCTCCGGGGGCGGCGGTGGCAGCAGCTTCAAAGGCTGTCAGGTCACCGATCTCGGCGGCGTCGACGACAAGTCCTTCAACCAGACGGCCTTCAAGGGCCTCCAGGACGCGGGCAAGGAGCTCGGCTTCGAGCCCAAGGTCCTCGAGTCGCAGAGCGAAGCCGACTACGCCGCCAACATCCAGGCCTTCCAGGACCAGAACTGCGATCTGATCATCACGGTCGGCTTCCTGCTCGGCAACGCCACCGCCGACGCGGCCCAGGCCGACCCCAAGCAGAAGTTCGCGATCGTCGACAACGACCTGTTCGACTCCGAGACGAACAAGGACCGCAACTTCGACAACGTGGCCGAGCTGGTGTTCTCGACCGACCAGGCCGCCTTCCTGGCCGGCTACGTGGCCGCCTCGCAGACCAAGACCGGCAAGCTCGGCACCTACGGCGGGCTGAACATCCCGACCGTGACCATCTTCATGAAGGGCTTCGAGCTCGGCATGGAGCAGTACAACAAGGACTCGGGCAAGAGCGTCAAGCTCATCGGCTGGAGCAACGCCAAGAACGACGGCCTGTTCACCGGCGACTTCGAGGACCAGGCCAAGGGCCGCTCCACCACCCAGACGCTGCTCGACCAGGGCGCCGACATCATCATGCCGGTGGCCGGCCCCGTGGGGCAGGGCTCCATCGAGGCCATCAAGGCCGGCAACAGCGACGCCAAGCTCATCTGGGTCGACACGGACGGCTGCAAGTCGGTCGCCGAGAGCTGCGACCTCTTCCTCACCTCGGTGATGAAGAACATGGACGTGGCCGTGAAGGACGTGACCGTGGCCGCCAAGAAGGGCACCTTCAAGGGCGGGACCAACCAGGGCACACTCGAGAACGACGGCGTGGCCATCGCCCCGTTCCACGACTTCGACAGCCAGGTGTCCCAGGAGGTCAAGGACCGCGTCGACGAGCTGAAGCAGCAGATCATCGACGGCAAGATCGAGACGTCACCGCCTTCGTCGTAACGTCTCGCACAACATGAAGGTCGAGCTCCGGGCGATAACCAAGCGGTTCCCCGGCGTCGTGGCCTGCGACGGCGTGGACCTCTCCGTGGAGAGCGGAGAGGTCCACGCCCTGCTCGGCGAGAACGGCGCAGGCAAGTCCACGCTCATGAACATCCTCTTCGGGCTGTACCAGCCGGACGAGGGGGAGATCCTGCTCGACGGCGCGCCGCTGACGGCCCGGTCGCCGGCCGACGCCATCGCCGCCGGCGTGGGCATGGTCCACCAGCACTTCATGCTCGTGCCCGTGTTCACCGTGGCCGAGAACGTGATGCTCGGCATCGAGCCCACCGGCGCCCTCGGCCGCATCGACCGGGCCGAGGCCCGGCGGCGGGTGGTCGACCTGTCCGACCGCTACGGGCTGGCGGTCAACCCCGACGCGGTCATCGAGGACCTGCCCGTCGGCGTGCAACAGCGGGTCGAGATCCTGAAGGCCCTCTATCGCGACGCCCGCTGCCTCATCCTCGACGAGCCCACCGCCGTGCTCACGCCCGGCGAGATCGAGGAGCTGATGGGCATCATCCGCCAGCTGGCGGCGGGCGGGCGGGCCGTGATCTTCATCAGCCACAAGCTGCGCGAGGTGCTCACGGTGGCCGACGAGATCACCGTGCTGCGGGGCGGCAAGGTGGTCGGCAACACGACGCCGGCCGAGGCCGACGAGGCGGGCCTGGCGTCGATGATGGTCGGGCGCGACGTCCAGCTGGTGGTGGACAAGGACGTCGCCGACCCCGGCGACACCGTGCTGGCGGCCAGCGACCTGGTCGTCGAGGACGACCGCGGCAACACCGTGGTCGACGGCGTGTCGCTGGAGGTGCGGGCCGGCGAGATCCTGGCCGTGGCCGGGGTGCAGGGCAACGGCCAGACCGAGCTGGTCGAGGCCGTGTGCGGGCTGCGGCGCCCCGAGGCCGGCCGGGTCACGCTCGACGGCCGCGACGTCACCGGCCTCGGGCCCGACCACCTGTTCCAGGTCGGCCTGGCGCACGTGCCCGAGGACCGCCAGCGCGACGGGCTGGTCGGCTCGTTCCCCGTGGCGTCCAACCTCGTGCTCAACCAGCTGCGCAACGCCCCGTTCTCGCGGCGGGGGCGCATCGACCGCCGGGCCGTGCGCCGGCACGCCACCCGGCTGGTCGAGGAGTTCGACGTGCGCACCCCGTCGGTCGACGCCGCGGCGTCGACCCTCTCCGGCGGCAACCAGCAGAAGGTCATCATCGCCCGGGAGTTCTTCCACGCCCGCCGGCTGCTGGTGCTGAGCCAGCCGACCCGGGGCCTGGACGTCGGGTCGATCCAGTACATCCACCGCCAGGTCGTGGCCAAGCGGGACGAGGGGGCGGCGGTGCTGCTCAACTCGTCCGAGCTCGACGAGGTCCTGGCGCTGGCCGACCGAATCGCGGTCATCTACCGGGGCCGCATCGTGGGGGTCGTCGACCGGGCCGACGCCAGCCGCGAGCTGATCGGCCTGCTCATGGCGGGCGCGGTCGACGAGGCCGCCGAGGTCGCCCCCGAGGCGGGCGAGGAGGACGAGGCGGTGACGGTGACGTGAGCACGGCGACGACCGACGCGCCGGCCCAGCCGCCGGCCGAGCCGCCCGACGACGGGAGCGGGGGCGGCGGCGGGGGCGGCGGCGAGGGGTCAGGTCGGGGCGCGGCCTTCGGCGCCGCGCTGTGGTCCCGGCTGCGGGCGCTGGCCAACGCGCTGCTCCTCCCGGCGCTGGCGCTGTTCACCGCCCTGGTGATCGGGGCGCTGGTGATGATCTTCACCGACCCCAACACGCTCAACCAGTGGAGCTCCTTCTTCGCCGACCCGGTGGGCGCGCTCAAGGCGTCGTGGGACCTGGTGTCCGACGCCTACGGCGCCCTGTTCCACTACTCGCTGGGCACGCCCGAGTTCTTCGGCCGCACGCTGACCGAGGCGACGCCGCTGGCGCTGGGCGGCCTGTCGGTGGCGCTGGCCTTCCGGGCGGGCCTGTTCAACATCGGCGCCGCCGGCCAGCTGGTCATCGGGGCCACCTGCGCCGGCTACGTGGGGTTCGCCTTCGACCTGCCCGCCCCCATCCACCTGCCGCTGGCCGTGCTGGCCGGGTTCGCGGGCGGGGCGGCGTGGGGGTCGATCGCCGGCGTGCTCAAGGCCCGGACCGGGGCCCACGAGGTGATCACCACGATCATGCTCAACTACATCTCCTACCGGGTGCTGGACTACGCGCTGCGCTCGCAGCGCTTCCGGCCCCCGGGGCGGGCGGACCTCATCTCCCGGCCGGTCCACGACTCGGCCCGGCTGCCGATCATCGACGTCGGCGACGTCCGCTTCCACGCCGGGCTGTTCCTCGCCATCGCGGCGGCCGTGGCGGTGTGGTGGCTGCTGGAGCGGTCGACGGTCGGCTTCCGCATGCGCACCGTCGGCGCCAACCCGTTCGCCGCCCGCTACGCGGGCATGAGCGTGGGCGCCATGTACATCCTGGCCATGGTGCTGGCCGGCGGGCTGGCCGGGCTCATGGGCACGGTCAACATCACGGGGCGGCCCAGCTTCACGCTCACCAGCGGCTACTACGCCTTCCTCGGGTTCGACGCCATCGCCGTGGCCCTGCTGGGCCGGGCCAACCCGGCCGGCGTGCTCGGGGCCGCGTTCCTGTTCGGCGTGCTGCGGGCCGGCTCGACCGGCATGCAGGCCAACACCGACACGCCGGTCGACATCATCGTCGTGATCCAGGCGCTGATCATCCTGTTCGTGGCGGCCCCGGCGCTGGTGCGGCAGATCTACCGCATCAAGGCCGGCCGGGCCACCGGCCAGAGCTTCACCACCAACTGGGGGCTGTGATGGCGACGACCCTGACCCCACCGTCGCCGGCGGCCGAGCCCGAGGAGCCGCCGGCCCCCGAGGTGCGCACCGGGCTCAGCGACGCCCGCCGGGTCGGCATCGGCGTCTTCGTGCTGCTCCTCGGCGTGGTGTCGATCGTCAGCTTCGGCCTGGGCAGCGCCTCGGGACTCGACAGCCGGCTGGTGCTCAGCCGGGCGGCCGACGCCGTCCAGGTGCCCGACATCGTCCTGCCCGCCCGGGTCACCGGCCTGGTGCTGGGGGCCGCCATCCTGTTCCTGGGGGCGGCCCTGCTGGCCGGGCTGGTGCGGCACCGGGTCTACCTGGTGCTCGGCATCGCCCTCGGCCTGTTCGCCGTGGCGCTGCTCACCTGGGCGGCCCGGGGCGCCGACACCAGCGTCATCGGCCTGCTCGACGGCACGCTGTTCCGGGCCACCCCGCTGGCCTTCGGGGCGCTGGCCGGCCTGCTGTGCGAGCGCTCGGGCGTCATCAACATCGCCATCGAGGGCATGCTGCTCACCTCGGCGTTCGTCTCCGCCCTGACCGCCAGCGCCTCGGGCAACATCTTCGTGGGCCTGGTGGCCGGCATGGCGTCGGGCGCCATCCTCGGCCTGTTCCTCGGCGCCCTCTCGATCCGCTACCGGGTCGACCAGATCATCGGCGGCACGGTCATCAACATCTTCGCGCTGGGCCTCACCAGCTACCTGGGCGCCCGGGTGCTGTCGACCTACCCCGACCTCAACAACCCCGGCTCGTTCCGGGCCTTCGGCATCCCCGGCCTCGAGCGCCTGCCGGTGCTGGGCGAGCTGCTGTTCCGCAACACGATCTACGTGTACCTGATGTTCATCCTGGTGTTCGGCCTGTGGTGGGCGCTGTTCCGCACCCGCTGGGGCCTGCGGGTGCGGTCGGTCGGCGAGCACCCGCGGGCGGCCGACACCGTGGGCATCAACGTGTTGCGGACCCGCTATCGGTCGGTGATGCTCGGCGGGGTCGTGGCCGGGCTGGGCGGCACGTGGTTCACGCTGGAGGCGACCGGCGAGTTCAACGAGAACATGACGGCCGGCAAGGGCTACATCGCCCTGGCCGCGCTGATCTTCGGTCGCTGGCACCCGGTGGGGGCGCTGATCGCGGCGCTCGTGTTCGGCTTCACCGAGGAGCTCCAGACCCGGCTGGCCGTGCTCAACACGCCGATCCCGTCCGACTTCCTGCTGATGACCCCGTACGTGGTCACGATCATCGTGGTGGCCGGGCTCGTCGGGCGGTCGCGGCCGCCCGCCGCCGACGGCCAGCCCTATCCCCCGGACTGACGGCGTGGCCGGCCGGCTCGTCGACTGGGACGCCCTGCGGGCCGCGGCCGCCGGCGCGGCCGGGCACGCCTACGCCCCCTACTCGCGCTTCACGGTGGGCGCGGCCGGCCTGGTCGACGACGGCCGGGTGGTGACCGGCTGCAACGTCGAGAACGCCTCCTACGGGCTCACGCTGTGCGCCGAGTGCGGCCTCGTGTCGGCCCTGCACGCCAGCGGCGGGGGGCGGCTGGTGGCGGTGGCGGTGACCGATGCCCTCGGCCACGACCTGTCGTGCTGCGGGCGCTGCCGCCAGCTGCTGTTCGAGGCGGGCGGGCCGGACCTGGAGGTCAACGAGCGGCCGATGTCCGAGTGGCTGCCCGGCGCCTTCGGCCCCGACGACCTCGGGGGCGGCGGCTGATGGCCACCGACGTCCTCGACGTCATCCGCACCAAGCGGGACGGGGGCGCGCTCAGCGACGAGCAGGTGGAGTTCTTCATCCAGGGCTACACCGCCGGCACGATCGCCGACGAGCAGGCCGCCGCCCTGTGCATGGCCATCCTGCTGCGGGACATGGCGCCCGCCGAGCTGGCCACCTGGACCCAGGCGATGATCGACTCGGGCGAGCGGCTCGACCTGTCGTCGGTGGGGCGGCCGACGGTCGACAAGCACTCGACCGGCGGCGTCGGCGACAAGGTCTCCCTGCCGCTGGCCCCGCTGGTGGCGGCGTGCGGGGCGGCGGTTCCCCAGCTGTCGGGCCGGGGGCTGGGCCACACGGGGGGCACGCTCGACAAGCTGGAGGCCATCCCCGGCTGGCGGGCCACGCTCGGGCTCGACGAGGTCGTCGCCCAGCTGCGGGACGTCGGCGCCGTCATCTGCGCGGCCAGCGACGCCCTGTGCCCCGCCGACCGCAAGCTCTACGCCCTGCGGGACGTGACCGCCACGGTCGAGGCCATCCCGCTCATCGCCAGCTCGATCATGAGCAAGAAGATCGCCGAGGGCACCGCCGCGCTGGTGCTCGACGTCAAGGTGGGCTCGGGGGCGTTCCTGCCCGAGCTCGACCGGGCCCGGCGGCTGGCCGAGACGATGGTGGGGCTGGGCCACGCCCACGGCGTGCGCACGGTGGCGCTGGTGACCGACATGGACGCGCCCCTCGGCCGGGCTGCCGGCAACGGGCTGGAGGTGGCCGAGGCGGTCGAGGTGCTGCGGGGCGGCGGGCCGGCCGACCTGGTCGACGTGACCCTGGCGCTGGCCCGGGAGATGGTGGCGCTGGCCGGCCTGGACGGCCCCGACGCCGACCCGGCCGCGGTGCTGGCCGACGGCCGGGCGCTGGCCGTGTGGGAGGCGATGATCCGGGCCCAGGGCGGCGACCCCGACGCCCCGCTGCCGGTGGCCGGCACGACCCACCCGGTGCGGGCGCCGGCCGCCGGCTACCTGCGTCGCCTCGACGCCCGGGCCGTGGGCGTGGCCGTGTGGCGGCTGGGCGCCGGCCGGTCCCGCAAGGAGGACCCGGTGTCGCCGTCGGCCGGCGCCATCTGCCTGTGCAAGCCGGGCGACCGGGTCGACGCCGGCGATCCGGTCCTCGAGCTCCACCTGGACGACCCCGACCGGCTGGGCCCGGCGCTGGCCGCGCTGGAGGGCGCCGTCGAGGTCGGCCCCGAGCCGCCCGATCCCCGCCCGCTGATCGTCGAGCGCATCGCCTGAGCGCATCGCCTGCGCCCCTGTAGCCTGGGGCATGGCCGCACCGAGCTACGAGCAGATCCGGCGGGCCCCCAAGGTCCTGCTCCACGACCACCTCGACGGCGGGCTGCGGGCGGACACGGTCATCGACCTGGCCCGCGAGGCCGGTCACGTCCTGCCCACCACCGACCCCGACGAGCTGGCGCGGTGGTTCACCGAGGGCGCCTACCGCCACAACCTCGAGCTGTACCTGGAGACGTTCCAGCACACGGTGGGCGTGATGCAGACCAAGGACGCCCTCGTGCGGGTGGCGGCTGAGTGCGCCGAGGACCTGGCGGAGGACGGCGTCGTCTACGCCGAGGTGCGCTTCGCCCCCGAGCTGCACATCGACGGCGGGCTCACGCTCGACGAGGTGGTCGAGTCGGTGCTGGAAGGCTTCCGGCTGGGCAGCGCCGGGCGGCCGATCACGATCGGCACGCTGGCCACCGCCATGCGCCACGCCGCCAACTCCAGCGAGATCGCCCAGCTGGCCCTGCGCCACCGCGACGACGGCGTGGTCGGCTTCGACATCGCCGGCAGCGAGGCGGGCAACCCGCCCACCCGGCACCTGGCGGCGTTCCAGGAGATCGCCAAGGCCAACAGCCACATCACCATCCACGCCGGTGAGGCGTTCGGGCTGCCGTCGATCTGGGAGGCGCTGCAGTTGTGCGGGGCCGAGCGGCTGGGCCACGGCGTGCGCATCGTCGACGACATCACCCACGACGCCGACGGGCGGGCCCAACTGGGCCGGCTGGCCGCCTTCGTGCGGGACCGCCGGGTGGCGCTGGAGATGTGCCCGACCTCCAACGTCCACACCGGCGTGGCGGCGTCGATCGCCGACCACCCCATCGGCATGCTGGCCCGGCTGCGGTTCCGGGTCACGGTCAACACCGACAACCGGCTGATGTCGGCCACGACGATGAGCCGGGAGTTCAACCAGCTGGTCGAGGCGTTCAACTTCGGCTGGGACGAGATCGAGTGGCTGACGATCAACGCCATGAAGTCGGCGTTCTGGCCGTTCGACCAGCGGCTGCGCATCATCGAGGGGCAGATCAAGCCCGGGTACGCCGCGCTGCGGGCCGAGGCGCTGTAGACCGGGGCGGCATGGACGTCGCCCCGCTGCTGACCGACCTGTTCGACCGCATCGCGCCCCTCGGCCACCGGGTGGTGGACGGCCTGGCGCCCGAGCGGCTGGTGGAGGCGCCCCGGCCGTTCACCAACACGATCGGCTGGCTGGTGTGGCACACGGGGCGGGTCCAGGACGCCCAGGTCGCCCCGCTGCTGGACGCCGACCAGCTGTGGGCGACCGGCGAGTGGGCGGGCCGCATGGGCCTGCCGGCCGACCCCCGCGACACCGGGTACGGGCACACGCCCGAGCAGGTGGAGGATGTGCGCCCGCCCGACGGCCGGGTGCTGGTCGACTACCTCGACGCGGTGGCCGACCGCACGCGGGACTACCTGGCCGGCCTGGGGCCCGACGACCTCGACCTGGTGGTCGACGACCGCTGGGACCCCCCGGTGACCCTCGGCGTCCGCCTGGTCAGCATCGCCGGCGACTGCCTCCAGCACCTGGGCCAGGCCGCCTACGTCCGGGGGCTGCTGGAGGCCTGAGCCGGCGCCGGAAGCCCGCAGTACCCTGACCCGCGTGACCACCACCGCCGAGCCGCTGGCCGACGTCGCCGCGTCGGGTGCCACGCTGCGGCGGTTCCTGCACGGGTTGCCCGGGGTCGACCAGGTCGGGGCCGAGGCCCGGGCCGCGGGGTTGGCCACCCGGTCGATCAAGACCACGGCCAAGGCGTTCGCCCTCGACCTGGCCGTGCGCATGGTCGACCTCACCACGCTGGAGGGCCAGGACACGCCGGGCAAGGTGCGGGCGCTGTCCGCCAAGGGGCGCCAGCCCGATCCCACCGACCCCTCCTGCCCGCCGGTCGCGGCGATCTGCGTCTACGGCGACCTGGTGCCGGTGGCGGTCGAGGCGCTGCGGGGGTCGGGGGTCCACACCGCGGCGGTGGCCACCGCCTTCCCGTCGGGCCGGGCGCCCCTCGACGTCAAGCTGGCCGACGTGCGGGCCTCGGTCGACGCCGGCGCCGACGAGATCGACATGGTCATCGACCGGGGCGCCTTCCTGGCCGGCCGCTACCTCGACGTCCACGACGAGATCGTGGCCACCAGGGCCGCCTGCGGCGACGCCCACCTCAAGGTCATCCTCGAGACCGGCGAGCTGGCCACCTACGACAACGTCCGCCGGGCCTCGTGGCTGGCCATGCTGGCGGGCGCGGACTTCATCAAGACCTCGACCGGCAAGGTCTCCCCGGCCGCCACCCTCCCGGTGACGCTGGTGATGCTGGAGGCGGTGCGGGACTTCCGGGCCGCCACGGGACGCCAGGTCGGGGTCAAGGCGGCCGGCGGCATCCGCAACGCCAAGGACGCCGTGCGCTACCTGGTGGTCGTCAACGAGACCTGCGGCGACGACTGGCTGTCGCCCGACTGGTTCCGGTTCGGCGCCTCGTCGCTGCTCAACGACCTGCTCATGCAGCGCCAGAAGCTGGCCACCGGCCGCTACGCCGGCCCCGACTACTTCACGGTCGACTGATGGGCGCCTTCGACTACGCCCCCGCCCCCGAGTCCCGCTCGATCGTCGACATCGCCCCGAGCTACGGGCTGTTCATCGCCGGCGAGATGGTCGACCCGGTCGACGGGGCCCCGTTCAAGACCGTCAACCCGGCCACCGAGGAGGTCCTGTCCGAGGTGGCGGCGGCGGGCCCCGCCGACGTCGACCGGGCCGTGGCGGCCGCCCGCAGTGCCTACGACACGTCCTGGGCGGCGATGCCGGGCCGCGACCGGGCCAAGTTCCTCTACCGGCTGGCCCGCCTGGTCCAGGAGCGCTCCCGCGAGCTGGCGGTGCTCGAGTCGATCGACAACGGCAAGCCCATCCGCGAGAGCCGCGACGTCGACCTGCCGCTGGTGGCCGCCCACCTGTTCCACTACGCCGGCTGGGCCGACAAGCTCGGCCACGCCGGCCTCGGCCCCGATCCCCGGCCCCTCGGGGTGGCGGCCCAGGTCATCCCGTGGAACTTCCCGCTGCTGATGCTGGCCTGGAAGATCGCCCCCGCCCTCGCCACCGGCAACACCGTGGTGCTCAAGCCGGCCGAGACCACCCCGCTCACCGCGCTGGCCTTCGCCGACATCTGCCGCCAGGCCGACCTGCCCCCCGGGGTGGTCAACATCGTCACCGGCGCCGGCGACACCGGGCGGGCGCTGGTCGAGCACGCCGGCGTCGACAAGGTGGCCTTCACCGGCTCGACCGAGGTGGGCCGGCAGATCGCCCGGTCGGTGGCCGGCACCCGCAAGCGGGTCACGCTCGAGCTCGGGGGCAAGGCCGCCAACATCGTGTTCGACGACGCCCCGCTCGACCAGGCCGTCGAGGGCATCGTCAACGGCATCTTCTTCAACCAGGGCCACGTGTGCTGCGCCGGCAGCCGGCTGCTGGTGCAGGAGTCGGTGGCCGACGACCTGCTCGAGCGGCTCAAGCGCCGGCTGGCCACCCTGCGCCTCGGCGACCCGCTCGACAAGAACACCGACATCGGCGCCATCAACAGCCCCGAGCAACTGGCCCGCATCCGCGAGCTGTCGGCCGTGGGCGAGCAGGAGGGGGCCGAGCGCTGGTCGCCGGCCTGCGACCTGCCCGACCGGGGGTTCTGGTTCCCGCCCACCGTCTTCACCGGCGTGACCCAGGCCCACCGCATCGCCCGGGAGGAGATCTTCGGGCCGGTGCTGTCGGTGCTGACCTTCCGCACCCCGGCCGAGGCGCTGGAGAAGGCCAACAACACGCCCTACGGCCTGTCGGCCGGCGTGTGGACCGAGAAGGGCAGCCGCATCCTGTGGATGGCCCAGCGCCTGCGGGCCGGCGTCGTGTGGGCCAACACGTTCAACCGCTTCGACCCGGCCAGCCCGTTCGGCGGCTACAAGGAGTCGGGCTACGGGCGCGAGGGCGGGCGCCACGGGCTGGAGGCCTACCTCCATGCCTGAGGCCGACGGCGACCGGCTGGCGGTGCGCAAGACCTACAAGCTGTACCTGGCCGGAGCCTTCCCCCGCTCCGAGTCGGGCCGCACCTACGAGGTGGCCGCGGCCGACGGACGGTTCCTGGCCAACGCCGCGCTGGCGTCCCGCAAGGACGCCCGTGACGCGGTGGTGGCGGCCCGCAAGGCGGTCGCCGGCTGGTCGGGGGCCACCGCCTACAACCGCGGCCAGGTGCTCTACCGGGTGGCCGAGATGCTGGAGGGCCGCCGGGCCCAGTTCGTGGCCGAGGTGGCCGACGGCGAGGGCCTCTCCCCCGCCGAGGCCGGGGACGCCGTCGACGCCGCCATCGACCGCTGGGTCTGGTACGCCGGCTGGAGCGACAAGCTGGCCCAGGTGCTGGGGTCGTCCAACCCCGTGGCCGGGCCCTACTTCGACTTCTCCGTGCCCGAGCCGACGGGCGTGGTGGCCGTGGTGGCGCCGGCCTCGTCGCTGCTCGGACTGGTGTCGGTGGTGGCGCCGGTCATCGTGTCGGGCAACGCCGCCGTGGTGGTGGCGTCCGAGCGGGCGCCGCTGCCGGCGATCACGCTGGCCGAGGTGCTGGCGACGTCGGACCTGCCGGGCGGGGTGGTCAACCTGCTGACCGGGCGGGCGGCGGAGATCGCCCCCTGGCTGGCATCGCACATGGACGTCAACGCACTCGACCTGACCGGCGTCGACGACCCCGAGCTGGCCGCCGACCTGGAGCGGGCCGCGGCCGACAACCTCAAGCGGGTGGTCCGGCCCCCGGCCGCCGCGCCCGACTGGACGGCCGACCCGGGCCTCGACCGGCTGCGGGCCTTCCTCGAGATCAAGACCGTCTGGCACCCCGTCGGCGTCTGAGACGTGACGGCGGCACCGGCGGACGAGGTCCGCGCCGTGTTCGGCACCGGCGCCGGCCCGGTGGCGCTGGAGTCGCTGGGCCACGCGGTCGTGGCCTCGGCCACCGTCGGGCTGTGGCGAGCCCGCGACGGCGACCGGACGGCGATCGTCAAGGTGCTGGCTCCCGCGCCGGAGGCCACCGGGTTCTGGCGGCCGGGGACGGCGGTCGATCACTGGTACTGGTGGCGCCGGGAGGCCGACGCCTTTGCGTCCGGCCTCCTGCCCACGCTGGCCGGCGGGCTGCGGGCGCCCGCATGCCGGCTGGTGGCCGTGCGGGACGACGGGTCGGTGGCGCTGTGGCTGGAGGACCTGGCGGGTACGCCGGGCCCGGTGTGGCGGCTCACCCGCTACCGGGCCGCCGCCCGCCACCTGGGCGCGGCCCAGGGCGAGTTCGTGGCCGGCCGGGCGTTGCCCGACGAGCCGTGGCTCAGCCGGGGCTGGCTGGCCGACTACCTGGCCGGCCGGGCCGGCGACGGGGAGGCCGCGGCCGACGCCGACGCCTGGCGCCACCCGCTGGTGGCCGCGTGCTTCCCCGACCCGCCGGTGGAGGCGGCGGCGGCGCTGTGGGCGGACCGGGGCCGGGCGCTGGCCGCGCTCGACGCCCTGCCGCAGACGCTGACCCACCACGACCTCCACCCGGCCAACCTGTTCGATGCGGCGGGAGAGACGGCGGTGATCGACTGGGCGTTCGTCGGCCGGGCGGGCATGGGCGAGGACGCGGGTGCGCTCGTCGCCGAGGCGGTGCTCGACTTCTACGTCCCGGCCGCCGACCTCGACGCGCTGCACGAGGCCGTGGCGGCCGGCTACCACGAGGGCCTGCGGGCGGCGGGGGTCGCCGTCGACGCCGAGCGGGTGCGGGCCGCCATGGCCGCGGGGGTGGCGGCCAAGTTCGCCTGGGTCCCGGGCGCGCTGGTGCGGGCGGCGGCCGAGGGACGGGAGCAGCTCAACCGCCGGCCCTTGGCCGAGGCGATCGGGGTGTGGGCGGCCGTCGTCCGCTGGCTGCTGGCTCAGCGCTCCGGATAGGGCACCGGCGCCGCCGGCTGGCGCACCTGGGGCGGGTCGCCGACCCGGCCACGCAGCCGCCAGACCACGCCCTCGACCACCTGGTACGCCTTGTAGGCCAGCCAGGCGGGGGCCGAGCCGAAGACGATCCACCACAGGGAGTACCCCGCCACCAGGCCCGCCCCGTACTCGGCGCCCCACAGCAGCGCGGCCACCGCCGGGGCGACCAGCGCGCCGATCACCAGGGCCGGGCCGCCGCCGGTCAGCCCGGCGACGAAGGCCCACGACCCCGCCACGGCCAGCAACCCCCAGAGGATCAGGCCGAGCTTGCCGGCCCGACCGGACTGCCAGCGGGTGCGGGCCGCCACCGCCGCCCACATCAGGTAGGCCCGCACCGGCGGCACGCCCGACGACGTCAGCAGGTCGCGGAACAGCCGGTCGGCGTCGGCCGGCGCCAGCCTCCACTCGGCCGGCAGGTCCGGCGGCCAGGGGCTGCCCGTCGACGGGATCAGCAGGTCGTGGACCACCGCGGCCGGCGTGTGGCGGCCGAAGCGGCGGGCGAACCAGCCGAGGTAGTCGGGGATCGACGCCAGGTCGGTCGTCGGCACGTCGGCCGGCGTGACCACCAGCGTCGACGGCGGCGCCCCGGCGCCGGCCACCGGCCAGGTGAGGACGAGGTCCTCCTGGAGGGCGAACGTGCTGTCGCCCACCTGGCGGAGCACGACCCGGCACGGCTGCGGGGGCGGCGGCTCGGCCGAGAACGGGGTGCTGTCGATGCCCCAGAACTCCTCGTCCGACCGCTCGTGGCTCTGCTTGGCCTGCTGCACGGCCGCAGGGTACTGGTCCACCCGCGGGCCATTGGCCCTGTGCGGGCGGGACACCGGCCCCCACGCTGGGCCCATGACGACCGCCGTGCGCCCCCGGCCCGCCCTGTCGGCGGCCGCGGGGCGGGTCCCCTCCTCCACCATCCGCGACCTGCTGGCCCTCACCGAGGACGACCGGGTGCTGTCGCTGGCCGGCGGGCTGCCGGCGGTCGGCCACGTCCACGACGCCGTGCTGGCCGACATCGCCGCCCGGGTCCTGGCCGAGCCGGACGCCGCCCAGTACGCCACGACCGAGGGGTGGGCGCCGCTGCGGGCCTGGCTGGCCGCCGGGCTGGGGGCCGACGCCGACGACGTGCGGGTCACCCACGGGTCGCAGCAGGCGCTGGAGCTGACCGTGCGGGCGCTGGTCGACCCGGGCGCGGTCGTGGTGGTCGAGCGGCCGACCTACCTCGGCGCGGTGCAGGCCCTGCGGGCGGCCGACGCGGACGTGCGGGCCCTGCCCGTCGACGCCGACGGCCTGGACACCGACCGCCTGGCCGGCCTGCTGGCCGGCGGGCTGCGGCCCCGGCTCGCCTACCTGGCGCCGACCTACCAGAACCCCTCGGGCGTGGTCATGTCGGCCGAGCGCCGGTCCCACCTCGGGGCGCTCGCCGACCGCTACGGGTTCGTGGTGGTCGACGACGACCCCTACCGCGACCTCGGCTTCACGCCGCCGCCGCCCCGGCTGCGGGACTGGGTGCCGCCGGACCTGGCCGTCACGCTGGGGTCGTTCTCCAAGGTGCTGGCCCCCGGGCTGCGGGTGGGCTGGCTGCACGGGCCGGGCTGGCTGGTCGAGCCGCTGACCCGGCTCAAGCAGGCGGCCGACCTGCACACGTCGACGCTGGGCCAGCGGCTGGTGGCCGAGGCCGTGGCCCGCCCGGGCTGGCTGGCCGGCCGGGCCGAGCGGCTGGTGGCCCTGTATCGCCACCGGGCCGGCGTGCTGGCCGCCGCCCTGGCGGCCGAGGCCGGCGATCGCCTGACCTTCGCCGCCCCGCGGGGCGGGATGTTCCTCTGGGCCCGCCTGCCCGCCGGCCGGGACGCCGCCGCCCTCCTGCCCGCCGCCCTGGCCCGCGGCGTGGCCTTCGTCCCGGGCGCGGCGTTCGCGCTGGACGACCCGCCGGCCGACCACCTCCGCCTCTGCTTCGCCACCCTGCCCGACGCCGACCTCGCCGAGGCCGCCGCCCGCCTGGCCGCCGCGCTCGACGCCGGCTGATCAGGGCCGGGGCGCGCCCATCGGGTTGGGCACCGGCATCAGGCCGGCCTCGACCACCCTGCGGGCCAGCGGGGTCAGCGAGGTGCGCAGGACGGTGGTGCCGTCCGGGCCGAGGGCCCGCCACGGGCCCTCGGCGGCGGCATCGGTCGCCGCCTCCACCTCGGCCTTCAGGTCGTGGCCCGCGCTCGTGGCCGTGCCGTCGGCGCCCACCAGGCCGCGGCTCCGGAGGTCCTCGGCGGCGGCGTCCCACTCGTCGTCGCTCCAGCCCCGGTGGGGCTGGGTGTGCTCCCGGGGCGTGCCTCCGGTGGCCGCGGCGAGCACGTGGGCGGCGCAGCCGTCGACGCCCGTGGCCAGCAGGGCGGCGTTGTGGCCGTCGCCGCGGTGCTCGCGCAGCAGCGTGAGGGCCTGCCACAGGACCATGTGGGGCGCGTCCGGCCAGGGGACGGCGAGGTGGGCGGCGAACAGCGCCCGCCCCTCGGGGGTGCAGCCGGCCACGGCGTCCCGGGCCCGGGCCGCGGCCTCGGCTACCTCGGGGGCCGCCACGCCGCCGTCGCCCCAGGCCCGGCGCAGGGCGGCGTCGACCCCCGCCAGGCGGGCGTCCCAGGCCGCGGCCGGCGTGACCACGTCCCACAGAGCGGGGAGCGCCCGGGCCACCATGCCTGGCGCGAAGTTGTAGAGGACCGCCGTGGCCGTGGACGCCGGGACCGGGCCCAGCGGGGCC
>DATFRN010000133.1:0-15457 GCA_035263165.1 Acidimicrobiales bacterium
AGCACCGCGCCCGCCAGGACGCCGAGGAACGAGGTCGCCCTGCGCATCGGGTTCATCGCCGTCCCGCGAGGAAGAGGTCGGTCTCGCCGAACATCTCGGCCGGCAGCTCGATGCCGAGCTCGCCGAGGTGGTCCGAGAAGGACGGCCGTATCCCGGTGGGCCGGACGCGCCCGAGGACGCGGCCCTCGGCGTCGACCCCGGCGGTGTGGTCGAACGCGTAGAGGTCGGACAGCGTGATGACCTCGCCCTCCATGCCGACCACCTCCGACACCTGCGCGACCCGGCGGCTCCCGTCCCGGAACCGCTGGAGGTGGATGACGAGGTGCAGGGCCGACGCGATCTGCTCCCGGATGGCCCGGGTGGGCAGGTCGAACCCGGCCATCAGCACCATCGTCTCGAGCCGGGACAGCGCGTCCCGGGGGCCGTTGGCGTGGACGGTCGAGATCGACCCGTCGTGCCCGGTGTTCATGGCCTGGAGCATGTCGAGGGCCTCGGCGCCCCGGACCTCGCCCACGATGATGCGGTCGGGCCGCATGCGCAGGGAGTTGTGGACGAGGTCGCGGATCCTGACCTCGCCCCGGCCCTCCACGTTGGGGGGACGGCTCTCGAGGCGGATCACGTGGCGCTGCCGGAGCTGGAGCTCGACCGCATCCTCGATGGTGACGATGCGCTCGCTGTCGGGCACGAACGACGACAGCACGTTGAGCAGCGTCGTCTTGCCGGTGCCGGTCCCGCCGGACACGAGGATGTTGAGGCCGCCGCGGACGCAGGCCGACACCATGGCGGCGAGCCCCGGCGTCAGGGTCCCGAGCCCGACCAGGTCGTCGACCTGGAGAGGGTCGCGGGAGAACTTGCGGATGGTCAGCATGGGGCCGTCGACGGCCAGGGGCGGGATCACCGCGTTCACCCGGGACCCGTCGGCCAGGCGGGCGTCGACCATCGGCGACGACTCGTCGATCCGCCGTCCCACCTGGGCGACGATGCGCTCGATGACCCGCCGGAGATGGTCGCTGGACAGGAAGCGGGCGTCGGTCGACTCGATCACCCCGTGGCGCTCGACGTAGATGAAGTCGGTGGCGTTGACCATCACCTCCGAGACCGTGGGGTCGTCGAGGAACCGCTCGATCGGGCCCAGGCCGACGACGTCGTCGAGGATCTCCGCCACCAGCGCCTGGCGCTCGTCGGGCGACAGCAGGGTGGGGGCCGACGCCATGAGGTCGCCGATCTCCTGCGCGACGTAGGCGTGGAGCTGCTCCTGGCTCAGCGTCGAGTCGAACAGCCGGAGCCCGAGCCGGGCGAACAGGGCCTCGTGGGCCCGGGTCTTCATCTCGCTCACCGCGTCGACGGCGGCGGGCTCGGGGTTCGGGCGGGCCGCGCTGAAGTCGAGGGGGGAGCGCTCGGGGGCGTCGCCCGCCTGCTCGGCGAGGCGCTCGGACAGCTTCATCGATCTCTCCTCCGGCGGAAGAGCCCGGACCGGGGTGCGGGCGCGGTGTCGGTCGCGTCGGGGTCGAGGAACCGGCGCGTCAGCGCCGCCAGCTCGCGCGCCGCGTGCGAGCCCGGCTCCTCCAGGACCATCGGGCGGCCCTGGTTCATCGAGAACGGGATCGCCCGGGAGCTGGGGACCGCCGAGTCGATCCGCATCCCGAGGGCCGCCTCGACGTCGGACGGCTCGATCCCCACCCGGGCGTCGGCGCGGTTGAGCACGAAGCAGCGCGACTCGGGCAGCAGGCCGACCCGGTCGAGCGCGTCGACCTCCTTGCCCAGGTTGCGGATGCTGGAGACGTCGAGGCTCGACACGAGCACGACGTCGGTCGCCCGCTCGAGCACGGCGAGCGTGCGCTCGTCCAGCCCGGCCGGGGTGTCGACGACGACGTAGGCGACGTCGCGGGCGAGCAGCTCGACGATGCGGTCCGCCAGCTCGTCGGTGACCGACTCGCCCTCGTCGGGCGACTCGGCGCCGCACAGCACGTAGGCGCCCGACGGCTCGTGGCGGGTGAGGAAGACCTTGAGGGTGGTGGCGTCGAGCGTGGGCACGGTCGCCAGCTGGCCGATCGTGTGCTCGGGCACCAGGCCCAGCGCGTAGGCCGCGTCGCCGAACTGCACGTCCAGGTCGACCAGTGCCACCGACCCGTCGACCTCGCGGGCCAGGGCGGCGGCGACGTTGGACGCCACCATCGTCTTGCCCGACCCGCCCTTCGGGGACAGCACGACGATCACGCGCCCGGTCTCCGGGGGAAGGGGCGGGGTGGACGGCCCGGCCTCCCGTCCCAGGCGGGCCGTCCACTCCGCGGCCCGCCCCAGGGCGGGTTCGAGCTCGACGTCGACGACGTGGGGATCGACGATGTCGCGGACGCCTGCCCGGACCGCGTCGCGCCAGAGGTCGTTCGAGGGGCTGGCCACCAGCACGACGGACATCTCGGCGCGGTGGTCGCGGTCGGCGACGGCGGCCACCTGGATGGCGAGGTCGAGGGGCACGTCGTCGCCGATGCAGACGACCGACGCGGTCTCGGCCCCGACCTCGCGCACGATGCGCTCCGCGTCGAAGGGCTGGCCGTTGCGCCACGGCTGCAGGACCAGGGGCTGGTCGGCGCCGGTCAGCGACCGGACCCGGTCGACGAGCTCGTGGCTCTCTGTCACGAGGGCGACGGTCATCGGGCCGCCGCCGGCTTGTACACGTCGCCGAGCGTGATGACCCGGGTGCCGGACTCGTCGGCCGCGGCGCCCTCCGCCGTCAGCCAGATGTGGCCGAACTCGGCGGCGAACACGACCTGCTCGACCTGCCGGGACGACAGGGCGAGCGTGACGAGGACCTGGTTGGCGGGCGCCGGCTCGGCCTTCGTGTCGTCGTCGCCGGCCTGCTTGTCGCCGCTCCCGGCGCTCGTGCTCCGGCTGTCGCCCTCGGCGAACTGGACCGAGGTCACCACCACCTTGTGGAAGGTGAGGTGGCTC
The DNA here is from genome assembly GCA_035263165.1 of Acidimicrobiales bacterium. Classification (GTDB taxonomy): domain Bacteria; phylum Actinomycetota; class Acidimicrobiia; order Acidimicrobiales; family VFJN01; genus ZC4RG19. Next base: position 2,950 of record DATFRN010000133.1, read on the forward strand.
ATGGACGGGGTCTTGTCCTGCGAGCCCGGCTGGTCGAACGGCTCGAAGGAGAGGACGACGCCGACGGTGTCGCCGACGTGGAGCGACCCGCCCACGGCCCGGCTGGGGTCGAGGGGGACGGTCAGCTCCTGGCGCCCGGCGGGCACCGCGGCCCGGCCGAGCCGGTCGGGCGCCACGAGCCGGCTGCGGAGCAGCTGCTCGCCGGGCTCGAGGTCGACCGCCGTGGCGAGGTCCTTGCCGAGCTCGCCGAGGTCGGTGACGGCGTCGTCGGCCAGGACCTTCGCCGGCACCTCGGTCTGTGCGACCGACGCCGGGATCTTCCCGACGGGGGTGCCCTTCGGGATCGCCTTGTCGACGACGTAGACGTCGACCAGCGCCTCGTCGGCGACCGCCTTGTCCCGGGCGGACTCGACGTAGACGACGAGGGCGGCGGTGCCGATGCCGGCCAGCAACAGAGCGGCCAGCAAGCCGATCATCTTGCGCTTCATGAGGTGGGCGTCCTTTTCGTGGAGGAGGGGAGGGGGAGGGGGAGGGGGGTCGCTAGCCGATCATCTGGATGACGCGGGCGCCGAAGTCCGGGCCCGTGCCGACCTCGCCGGTGGTCACGATCCGCGTGAACTCGCCGCAGATGTAGGTCGTGCCGCCCTTGGGCTTCTTGCCGCACGGGAAGCCGTTCTGCCACTCGTCGCTCGGGAACCGGTAACCGGCCATGCGGAAGCCGGCGAAGCCGGCCAGGTGGTAGCTGCCGTTCGAACCGGTGAGGCCGTTGACCCGGTCGTAGACGGGGATCAGCACCTCCTTGCCCTGCCAGTCGGACGGCGTGCAGTCGTTGGGCACCGAGTTGCCCGGCTTGTCGTCGACCCAGCGGTCGGCCCTGACCGTGACCTGGCAGGCGCTCGAGCTGGCGAGCCAGCCGAAGCCGCCGGGCAGGTCGGCTCCGGACGGGCCGGCGGGGCACGTGCCGGCGTCGGTGGTGTCGTGGAAGTAGACGTAGTTCAGCCCGCTCGGGAACGTGCCGGAGGCGAGGTTGCCGCCGAGCTCGATGTACTCGCACTCGGACAGCGTGAGCGGGATCGTCGTCGCCCCGCCGACGGCGCCCCACGAGGCCACCGCGGCGGCGCGGGCCCTCCCGGCGTCGTGGCCGAGGACCGGGGCGAAGACGAAGTCGACCTTGTTGTCGTCGGGCGTGACGGTCGCGACCTTCACCCAGTTGCCCGCGGGGACGTCCGCCGGCGGCGTGGCGCAGGCGGCGAGCCCGGGGCCGGACCCGCAGACCTCGTCGACGCCGGCCTTGCCGTCGTGGGCGTTGTCGTCGGCGTAGCTGTGGGCGGTGGCGGCCTCGTCCTTGCAGTCGCCGCCGGCGCAGTCCTGGGCGACCGCCAGCGCGGCGGCGTCGGCGCCGTTCTGGAGCTCGCGCCGCTCGGCGTAGAGCTGGCCGGCGTCGAGGACGAGGGCGCCCATGCCGAGCAGGACGACCATCATGATCGAGACCAGCACGACGACCGCGCCGGTGTCGTCCCGGCGGGCACGGGTGCGGATCAGAGCCCGCATCGCATGACCCCCGTCGCCGTGAGGTTCAGCGGCGCGAAGGGCAGCGCCAGGAACGAGAACGACTCGGTGACCTTCACCTTCGCCTTGCCGTCGCCCGATGCCGGGCAGGGGGTCTGGGCGACGGTGTCGATGGTCACCGAGGGGGCCGCGTCGCGGGTCGCGCTCGCCACGTCGGCGGTGCCGTGCCGCAGGGCCAGCTCGCGGGCGCCCTCGCGGGCGGCGGCCTGGATCGACACCTGGGCGTTGTAGGCCCGGCCGAACTCGATGATGCCCAGGAGGATCAGCAGCAGCACCGGCAGGACGATGGCGAACTCCACCATCACCGCACCGCGGTCGTCGCGCCTGGTCCTGGACATCATCGGGCTCCGCCGAGCGTGGGGACGGGGGCGGGCGCCGCCCGCCCCCGTCGATCCCCGCGTTCGTCAGGCGCCGCCACCCAGCCGGGTGAGGACGTTGTTGAACAGCGTGTTGATCTGGCCGCCGAGCAGGAAGACGGTGGCCATCACGAGGACGGCGATGCCGGCCACGAGGATGCCGTACTCGACCATCGCGGCGCCCTTGTCGTCGTGGCGTCGGCTGGCGAAGAAGGTCTGGAAGTCGCTGATGATGTCCATCGGAGGAATGCATCTCCTGGTTTCCGCACCTCCGCCCGCTGCGGAGGAGACGGTCCGAGTGTGAGCGACCGCCCGGCGGGGCGCTTCCTCACGATTGATGAATTCCGGTCGAGGGGACCGGCCCGGCCCAGCCCTCCCGGTTGGCGGCGGCCACGGCCGCGAGCTGCGAGCGGACGCCGAGCTTGCAGAGGATCCCCCGGACCTGGGAGCGCACCGTCGAGACGGCCACGAACTGGGCCTCGGCGATCTCCTCGCTGGACAGGCCGTCGACGAGCGCCCCGAGCACCCGCTGCTCCCGGGGTGACAGCCGCTCGAACCGCGACCGTGACCGCGCCAGGCCGGCCCGGTGCGCCCGCAGGTCGTCCAGCAGCTCCTCGCGCTTGGCCACGCCGAGGAGTGGCCGCCCGGCGAGGGCGTCCTCGACCGCCGCGATCACGTCGTCGACGAACGCGTCCTTGCCGATCCAGCCGTCGGCGCCCTCCGCGACGCAGGCGGCGAGCAGCAGCCGGTCGGTCTCGCCGGTGAGCATCACCACCGCCCGGCTCGTCTCCCGCAGGGGACCGATGAGGTCGCGGCCGTTGCCGAGCTCGCCGAGGTGGAGGTCGAGCAGCACGCACCCGGGCTCGAAGGCCCGGGCCCGCTCGAGCACCGCCCCCGCGCTCGGCCCGTCGGCGACCTGGACGTCCCAGCCCCGCGACCGCAGCGCCAGCTGGAGGCCGACGGCGACGAGGGGATGGTCGTCCACGATGAGGACCCGGTGCATCAGGTGGCGATCCCGGGTCGGGGCAGGCGTACGACGAACGAGCACCCGCCGCCCGGCCGGGGGCGGGCGTCGATCGACCCGCGTTGGCGCGCCATCAGCCCCCGGGCGACGAACAGGCCGAGGCCGGCCCCGCGGCTGCCCGGGCCGCGTGCCGAGCGCTGGAACAGCGGCTCGTCCAGGGCAGGGGGGAGGCCGGGGCCGCGGTCCTCGACGTAGAGGGCAACCTCCCGCTCGCCCGGCTCGGCCCGGAGCTCGACGGGCGAGCCGGGTGCATGGCACCGGGCGTTGGTCAGCAGGGACAGGACGACCTGGGCCGTGCTCTCGGGCACGCCCTCGACCTCGAGCCCGGCCGGGACGTCGGCGGACACCGCGAGCCCGTTGGCCCGGGAGCAGCACACGACCGGCATGACCGCGTCGCGGAGGTCGAACGTGGTCGTCCGGCGCACCGTGTCCTCGACGAGGAACCGCAGCCGGCGGATCTCGGCCACCAGTCCCCGGGAGAGCTCCGCCTGCTCGTCGGGGCTGAGCCCCCGCCGGTAACGGCTCAGGCACTCGGCGGCCGCCTCGATGCCGAGCAGCGCGGCCCGGGCCTCGTGCCGGTGCTCCTGCTGGACCTCGTGCACGGCGCGGGCCCGCGCCGTGGCGACGGAGGCGACGGCGACGGCGTCGCGGGCCGCACGCTGCTCGGCGACGCGCTCGCGCTCCAGGTCGAGCGACGTGCCGTACAGGCCGACCGCGATGGCGGCGCAGGTCATCAGCCAGGCGGCGACGTGGACCGTCCCGCCGCCGGCCGCCTCGATCGCGTAGGCGACGCCGACGCCCGTCACGGCGATCCCGGACCAGGTCAGGAGGTGGCCCGTCCGGCGCCGGGTGAGACCGGCGTGGACGGCCGCCACCACGCCGAACGCCGCGGCCAGGGCGAGGGAGGTCGTGGGCCCGGCCAGCGGCAGCGAGACGTCGTCGTGGAAGGCCAGGGTGCGGGCCCCCGGCGCCGCCAGAGCGACCGCGAGGCCGGCCGTGACCACCAGGGCGGCGACGACCACGAACCTCGCGCTCCGGACGGCCGGCGCCGCGGGGGCGCGCGCGGCCAGCGTGAGGACGACGAGGGCCGGGATGCCGGCGATGGCGACCGAGTGCCGGGCGTGGTCGAGCAGCGCGGCGTGGGTCAGGGCGGGCACGACCACACCCATCAGGATGGGGACGGCGGCCAGGCTGAGGGCCGCGGCCGCCAGGAACACCGACCTCGGGTCGCCGGTGAGGCGCCACACGAGGACGTCGAGCCACGCGGTGGCGAACAGGAGGGTGGCCGCCACGGAGGCGCCGACCAGCGCGAGGACGTCGGGGTCCAGGGTGCCGGCGGTGTGCCGGCTGAGGGAGAACAGGACGGCGGCGATGCCCGCCATGGTCCAGGCCGCCGCCCGGAGCCGGGAGACCACGACCGGGTCGTCGCCCGCGGCCGGTCGAGACCCCCCTGGAGGCCGCCCGCGCCGGGTCCGCCCGCTGCCGTGGTCGAGGTGTTCCGCGCCTCTCATGAACTCTCCGTGTGCCCGCGCTCTGGTCCCCGCGTTGGCGGGTACCCCTAGAGAGGGCGGCGCCGACCCGTTATGACGCCGAACCACGCCGGGGTATCGTCGAGTGCCGTGGACCCAAGCTCGGGGCTGGGTGGGTGAGCGGCCCCGTGGAGGCCGCGCCGCCTGTCGATCGCGGCCAGACGCTGGTCGACCTGTTCTTCGACCGGGTGCGCCGCTGGCCCGACCGGGTCGCGCTGCGCTACGTGCGGGCGGGCGAGTGGGCGCCCGTCACCTGGGCGGACTACGGCCGCGCCGTCCGCGAGGTGGCGGCCGGTCTCGTCGATCTCGGCATCGCGCCCGGCGACCGGGTCGGCATCCTCGCCGGCAACCAGCCGCGCTGGCACATGGCGGACGTCGGCATCCTGGCCGCCGGCGCCATCTCGGTGCCGGCCTATCCGACCGGCGTGGCGAGCCAGGTCTCCCACATCTTCGGGCACAGCGGCGCGCGCCTGGCCTTCGTGGGCGACCGTGACCAGCTCGCGAAGGTGCTGCTCGGCCGGCACGAGCTGCCCACCTTCGAGCGCATCGTCATGCTGTCCGACCCGCCGGACGGCCTGGACGACCACACGGTCCTCACCTTCGACGAGCTGCGGGAGCGGGGGCGTCACCGGCTCGCCGAGGACCCCGACATCGTCGAGGAGCGGTCGCGGGAGCTGCGGGCCGACGGCGTGGCCACCCTGGTGTACACGAGCGGGACCACGGGGAAGCCCAAGGGCACGATGATCACCCACCGGAACGTGTCGGAGACCATCCGGTCCCTGACCCAGGTGGTGAGCGTCGGGCCGGCCGACCGGTTCCTGTCGTTCCTGCCGCTGTCGCACATCGCCGAGCGCTGCGTCAGCCACATGGGCCAGATCCTCTCCGGCGGCGAGACCTGGTTCGCCCGCAGCCTGGCCACCGTGCCCGACGACCTGCGGGCATGCCGGCCCACCATCTTCTTCGCCGTGCCGCGCGTGTGGGAGAAGTTCCAGCAGGAGGTGCTGCGCACGGTGGGCGACGCGCCGGGGATCGTCCGGCGCGCCGTCGAGCGGCTCATCGAGCTGGGGCTCGCCACCGTCGAGGCCGGCGAGGGGCGGCGGGACCCGCCCGCCCGCCGCGACCGTCTCACGTACCTGGCCCTCGACCGCACGATCGGCGCGCGCGTCCGCAGGCAGATGGGCCTGGACAAGGGGAAGATCTTCGTGTCCTCCGCCGCACCCATCGATCCCGACCTGTTGCGCTGGTTCCAGGCCATCGGCATCCCGATCGGCGAGGTGTACGGCCAGACCGAGGACTGCGGCCCCACCACGATGAACCGGCCGGGCCGCATCCGCATCGGCACCGTGGGCGAGCCCCTCCCGGGCGTGGAGGTGCGCATCGCGGACGACGGGGAGATCCTGGTCAAGGGCGACAACGTGTGCCCCGGGTACTGGGAGGATCCCGCGGCCACCGCGGAGCTGATCCGGGACGGCTGGATGCACTCCGGCGACCTCGGGATCCTCGACGACGGCTACCTGCGGATCACGGGCCGCAAGAAGGACCTGATCGTCACCTCGACGGGCAAGAACATCGCCCCGCAGGACATGGAGACCCAGCTGCGGTCCGCCCCGTTCATCTCGCAGGCCGTGGTGGTGGGGGACGGGCGCAAGTTCCTCAGCGCCCTGCTGACCCTCGACACCGACGCGATCGAGGACGCCATCCCGGCCCACGGCGAGCCCGAGGTGCTGGCCACCCATCCCGACGTCGAGGCGGCGGTCGAACGTGCCGTGGAGGAGCTCAACGCCGGCCGTGCCCAGGCCGAGCGGATCAAGACCTGGCGGGTCCTGCCCCGCGACCTCACCGTGGCCGACGGCGAGCTCACCCCGACGCTCAAGGTCCGCCGCGCGGTGGTGATCGACCGCTACGGCGACCTGGTCGAGGAGATGTACGCCACCTAGAGGCTGCGCCTGTCGGCGCAGCCGTGGCCCGAGCGGCCCGCTGCGTAGCAGCAAGAGCGGGAAGCACAGACCACGGCGGCCGGGATGACGTGACCTGTCCGTGCACGTCCTAGGCGACCCCCGGGGGTCGACGCCTGGCCAGGACCGCGAGGAGGCCGGCGAGCAGCAGGCCGGGGCCCACCACCCAGACCGGACGGGTGAGCCACCAGGTCGCGGTCGGCTCGCTGGCCAGTGTGAATCCCGCCCGTTCGTAGAGCCAGAGGAACGCCACCAGCGCGGTCATGTGCCAGGCGAAGACCGGCATGGCCACACCGTTGGCGGCCACGACCGTGCGCCACGGCCGGCGGCCCCGCAGCCAGGCGTCGAGCCAGGGACGGGCCAGCATCACCAGCCCGAGCTGGAACGTGGCCAGCGCCGCGATGGGGGCGCTGGTCGGGAACATGTTGCTGGTGTTCTCGCCCTGCACCGCCACCATCGACACCGAGTAGGGGCCGAAGCAGGTCAGGGCGACCAGGGCGGCGAGGCCCGCCGCGACCAGGGCGGCGGCCAGCCGCCGGCCGCCGGCCGGCAGGGTGCCGTCCCGCCAGAAGTAGCCCAGCTGGTGGCAGTACAGCCACACGCACGCCGAACCGACGAGCCCCGGCACCGCCCCGCCCCACTCGGCGCCCAGCCGCAGGACGTCGGCGGCCAGCACGCCGGCGAGCAGGACGGCGGGGACCCGCCAGCCCCAGGCCTGGTGGAGCCGGGCCGTGATCGGCACCGCGGCGACGACCGCGGCGTAGACGGCGAGGAACCACAGGGGGACGAACACGACGATCCCCCACTCGAGCACGCTCCGCCGGCCGGTGGCCTGCACCGCGAGGTCGAAGATCCCCCAGACCGCGATCAACGGCAGGAGCGGCAGCAGCAGGCGGCGCATCCGGGTCCGCAGGAACACGGCGGCACCGCCCCCGGCGCGGGTGACGGACTGCCAGCCCGCGAGGTTGGCGTAGCCGCCGACGAAGAAGAACACGGGCATCACCTGCAGCACCCACGTCAACGCCCACTTGCCGGGCACGTGGCCGATGGGGTTGGGCATGGTGAGCGTGCCGTCGCCCCGCCAATGGGTGATCGAGAGGGACCAGTGCCACAGCACGACCACGCAGATGCTCGCCGCCCGCAGGAGGTCCACGACCCGGTCGCGGGTGGCCGGCGTGGCGTCGACCAGGGCGTCGAGGTCGAGGCGCTCGCCTCGGGGCTCCTGGTCGCCCGGCATCGGCCTCCTCTGCACCTGGCCCGCGAGGACCACTCTGCTTGGACACGCCGCCGTGCGCTACACGATGCTCTGCCGAGCACTCGACGGGAGGGACCACGCAGTGACAGCTCCGACCGCCACGCCCACGCTCGAGCAGCACGACGGCGTCGCCGTCCTCCACCTCGGCGACGCCGAGAACCGCTTCCACCCCGACTGGATCGCCGCCGTCGACGACGCCCTCGACCGGGTCGAGCGCACGGAAGGCCCGGGCGCGCTCGTCACCACCGCGACCGGCAAGTTCTTCTCGAACGGTCTCGACCTGGACTGGCTGTCCGGCCACGGCGACGATCTCCGGGACTACCTGGACTCGGTCCACCGGCTCTTCGCCCGGGTGCTCTCGCTGCCGGTGATCACCGTCGCCGCCATCCAGGGGCACGCCTTCGCCGCCGGCGCCATGCTCACGCTCGCCCACGACTTCCGGGTGATGCGCGAGGACCGCGGCTACTGGTGCCTGCCCGAGGTCGACATCGACATGCCCTTCACGCCCGGCATGAACGCCCTGATCACGGCCCGGCTCGCCCCGCAGACCGCCCACGAGGCGATGACCACCGCCCGGCGCTACGGCGGCGCCGCCGCCCGCGACGCCGGGATCGTCGATCGGGCGGCGCCCGAGGACCAGGTCGTCCCGACCGCGCTCGACCTGGCCCGGGAGCACACGACCCACGCGGGCGCCACCCTCGCCGCCATCAAGACCCGCATGTACGCCGACGCCATCGCCGTCCTGACCGACACCGCCGCCTAGCGGGCGTGCCGCCGGGGGAGCTCGCTGCAGCAGCAGCGGGGATGGTCGTCACACGGTCGCAGGACGAGACCCCGATCCACTCGGCAGCCACAGTCGGCGCAGGCGATCTCCATGGCGATCAGCGGTTGCCGAGCCCGGCCGGGTGGTGGGCCCCCACAGTGGTCAGGAAGGCGGCGATCGCCCGGTGGAACATCTCTGGTTCCTCGGAGAAGGGAAAGTGGCCGGCGTCCGGGACGATGACGAGCTCGGCGCCGCCGATGCCGTCCGCCATGGTACGCGCCGCCGCCGGCGGGCAGACCCAGTCGTAGCCGCCGGCGATGACCAGGGTCGGCGCCTCGATCTCGGCGAGCCGGTGGCGCAGGTCGTAGCCCGCCGCCCCGCCGCCCCCGAAGAACGCGTGCATCACCTCGGGCGACATCCGGCTGAGGGCGAGGAGGCCGCCCGGAAGCTCCTGGCGGCCGGGGGCGGCGTAGTGGGGTGCGACCAGGCGGCCGAACGCCTCGCCGGTCTCGGGCGTGACGTCGCCGGCGAACACGCGGGCGGCCACGGCCTCCGCCTCGCTGCCGGCGCGCTCGGCCAGCGTCGGGGCGCCGGGATCCGGCTCGGGGGCGAGGGTGGCCGCGGTGCTGCACAGCACCAGGGCCCCGAAGGCCCCGGGGGCGCGCAGCGCGGCGTGCAGGGCGACGAACCCACCCGCGGAGTGCCCGAGCAGGACCGGCCGCTGCAGGCCGAGGCGGCCGCACAGGGCGACCACGTCGTCGGCCATCTGCTCCAGGGTGCAGCTCTCGGCGGGGACGGGCCGGGAGCGGCCCTGGCCCCGTAGGTCCACGAAGATCAGCTGGGCCAGGTCGCGGAGCCCGCCGAGGCCCGGGCGCAGGTACCCCTGGTCGAACCCGGGGCCGCCGTGGAGCACGACGACGGTGGGCAGCGTGCCGAGGCCGTCGGGCCCCGCCCGGAGCTCGGCGCCGTCGACGTCGAAGTAGAGGTCGGTTCCGTTGATGGGCGTGTGCATGGCCATCCGGATGCCGCGGTGGCCGGAAAAGTTCGATCAGGCGGCCGCCGGGTGGCACAGGCGGACCCCGGCGATGCGTTCGCCCCGCATCCGCAGGAGCCACAGCACCGCCGGCGGGCAGTGGGTGGGGTCCCATGGGGGGCTGACCAGCGCACAGTCCATCACCGTGAACCGGGTGCTGGCCGACACGTCGAGGACCCGCTCCCGCACGCCGGCCTCGGCATCCGAGGACAGGATCCGGACCAGCAGGTCGCGACCGTGGGGCACCGTGCCCCACCAGCCGGCCAGCACCATCCCCGGCTCGGCGAGGTCGGCCACCACGCCGGCCAGGCCACCCTCGACCGACGCGGTGAGCATCTCCCGCAGCCGGTCGCCGCGCCGGCGGGACAGCGAGCCGGCGTCGCCGTGCGCGGCGTCGGCCTCCGCCAGCAGCACCTCGGCCAGCTTCCGGCGACCCTCGTTGAGGCGGCTGCGAACGGTCCCGACGGGGACGCCGCACACGCGGGCGATCTCCGCGTAGCTGCGCCCGACCCCGAAGTGCCGCAGCAACAGCACGAGCTGGAGCGGCTCGGACAGCCGGCCCATCGCGTGCCAGACCCAGTCTCCCAGCGCATGCCGATCGAGCACCGCGTCGCCCGCATCCCCGACGCCCGCGATGTCGCGGTCGAGTGGCGCGGCGGGCCGGGCGGAGCGGACCTGCATGCGGCACGCGTTGCGGACGATCGCCCGCAGCCAGGGTCCGACCGCCTCGCGGTCGCGCAGGTCGCCCAGCCGGCGCAGCGCGGTCACCATCGCATCCTGGACGGCGTCCTCCGCCGCCGGGCCGTAGCCCAGCCGCGCCACCGCGACCGCCCGCATGTCGGCCCGGTGGCGCTCGAGCAGCACGCCCAGCCCCGCCGGATCCCCGCCGAGCGCGGCCGCCACCAACTCGCCGTCGCTCACCCCTCGGTCCTCCATGCCGACCTCCTGGCCCGACTCCCATCCCAGACCAGATGCAGCCCACCCGCAAGAAGTTCGAAAAGGACCGGGGCAGGTGGCGGGGGCGGTGGCTGCTGACAAGCTGTGCCTCGACCGAGCCGAACGGAGACGCCATGGACTCGAGCGACCGACTGCAGGCGGCACGAGACGTGCGCCGGGCCGTGCTCGGCGACGAGTACGTCGACGGCCAGACCGCCGAGCCGAACCCGGCGCTGCAGGAGTTCCAGGACCACATCACGGCCGCGGCCTGGGGCGCCTGGGCCCGGGGCGGCGCCCTGACGCCCCGGGACCGCAGCCTGCTGGTGCTGGCCATGACCGCCGCGCTCGGGCGGATGGAGGAGTTCCGCCTCCACGCCGGCGCCCGCCGCCGCACGGGGGCGACCGACGACGAGCTGGACGAGCTGCTGTTCATGATCGCCGGCTACTGCGGCGTCCCGGCCGGCGTGGCGGCCAAGCGGGCCCTCGGCGAGGTCCGGGCGGCGGAGCGCGGCGCCTGATGGCCGCCACGGTGGGGTTCGTCGGCCTCGGCAACATGGGCAGCGCCCTGGCCGCCAACCTGGTCGCCGCCGGCCACGATCTGGTCACCCACGACCTCGCCGGCCCGGGCCGCAGCCCCGAGGGGGCCACGTTCGTCGACGACCTCGCCGAGCTCGGCCGCCGCGCCCCGACGGTCGTGCTCAGCCTGCCCGACGGCCGGGCGTCGGCGGCCGTGGCGGGGGCGCTGGCGGCGGCGCCCGACCGGGCCGTGACCCACGTGGTCGACACGTCGACGGTCGGCCTCGACGCCTCCCGCTCGGTCGGGGCCCTCCTGGCCGACGCAGATGTCGCCTACGTCGACGCGCCGGTGTCCGGCGGGGTGGCCGGCGCGCGGGCCCGGACCCTCACCGTCATGTACGCCGGCACCGCTGCGGCCTGCGCCGCGGTGCGGTCGGTGATCGAGGGCCTGAGCGACCGCCGCTACCGGGTCGGCGACCGGCCGGGCATGGCCCAGGCGGTCAAGCTCGCCAACAACTTCCTGTCCGCCACGGCGCTCGCGGCGACCAGCGAGGCCGTGGCGCTGGCGACGTCGGCGGGCGTGGACATGGCCACGGTCCTCGACGTGATCAACGCATCCAGCGGGCGCAGCGCCGCCAGCAGCGACAAGTTCGTCCACCACGTGCTCACCGGCGCCTACGCCTCGGGGTTCGCCAACACCCTCATGGCCAAGGACCTCGACCTCTACCTGGCGGCGGTCGCCACCCGCGGCACCCCGGCCACCGTCGGCGAGGTCACGGCCGGGATCTGGCGCCGCTTCGCCGCCGCCGACCCCGGCGTCGACTTCACCCGCATCCACCCCTTCGTCGAGGGCGCGTAGGTCAATCGGCGCGGGCGAGCCCGGCCTCGTAGGCGGCGATCACGGCCTGGGTGCGGTCGCGGGCGCCGAGCTTGGCCAGGACCCGGCTGACATGGGTCTTCACGGTCTCGGTGCCGACGTAGAGCTCGGCCGCGATCTCGGCGTTCGAGCGGCCGACGGCCATCAGCCGGAGCACGTCGAGCTCGCGGGGGGTCAGCTCGCCGAGCCGGTCCGCCCGGACGTGGGGCCGCGTGCGGACGAACTCGTCGATCAGCCGGCGGGTGACGTTCGGCGTCAGCAGGGCGTCGCCGGCGGCCACGACCCGCACCGCCTCGAACAGGGTCGCGGCCGTCACGTCCTTGAGCAGGAACCCGCTGGCACCGGCGCTGAGCGCGTCGTACACGTACTCGTCGAGGTCGAACGTGGTGAGCACGATCACGCGCGGCGCCGGCGCGAGGCCGGTGACGATCCGGCGGGTCGCCTCGATGCCGTCGATGACGGGCATGCGCACGTCCATCAGGATCACGTCCGGGCGGTGCAGGTGGGCGACCTCGATCGCGTCCTCGCCGTCGCGGGCCGTGCCGACGACCGTCATGTCGTCGGGGGTGTCGAGCAGGGCCGCGAACCCGTCCCGCACGACCGCCTGGTCGTCGGCGACCACGACCCGGATCGGCGGCGTCTCGCCCGTCACGTGGGTCCCAGCGGGAGCTCGGCGGCGACCACGAAGCCGCCGT
>DATFRN010000134.1:0-5682 GCA_035263165.1 Acidimicrobiales bacterium
GGCCGACAAGGCCGCCGCCTACGACCCGGCGACCCACACCTGGCGGCGGCTGCCGGACCTGCCGAACGCCGCGGTGGGCGTGGAGATCCGGGCCGTGTGGACCGGCCGCGAGGTGGTGGCCTTCCCGCTCCAGGAGGCGCACACCCGGGCGGCCGCCTACGACCCGGCGACGGACGCCTGGCGGGTGCTGCCGGGCACGTACCCCACGGTGTGGCTCGGCACTGTCCTGGCCTGGACAGGCGACCGCGTGCTGCTGGCCGAGGTCGGCCCCGAACGGGACGTGCTGAACGCCCAGGCACGGGCCCTGCACGCCGGGCTGCTCGACCCGGCCACGGGCCGGTGGGAGGCGCTGCCCGACTCGCCCGCGGTGTTCATCGGCGCGACCGCCAGCGTGTGGACGGGCCACCGGCTCGTGGCCATCGGTCAGGCGGTCGGCGCTCCGCCGACGACGATGGTCCTCGACCCGCGGGACCGAGCGTGGCACGACGCGCCGCCCGCGCCGATCGGGCAACGCACGGATCCCGTCGTGGCCTGGACCGGTGCGGAGGTCCTGTTCGCCGGCGGGGAGACCGGGCGCGACCCGACGCCCAGCCGGGAGGCGGCCGGGTTCGATCCGGCGACCCGCACCTGGCACCGGGTCCCGGCGCCGCCCGTGGCGGTCGGCAGCACGCTGGCCCCGGCGGTACGGGTCGGCGGGTCGATCTACGTCAACGGGACCGGCGGCCACCGGCCGCTGCTGCTCGACACCGCCACCGGGACCTGGGCGTTCGCCGCCCCGCGGCCGCCGGCCCTCGATCGCCGGGGCGCCCCTGGCGCGGCCTTCGGCATGGGCGACGACGTGCTGGTGCTGAGCAGCGACGCTCCGCCCTTCGCCTACCACCCGCCGGGGGGCTAGGGCTGGTTGGCGTCCACCAGGGTCAGCTGGCCGTCCTGGTAGCGGCGGCGGCAGAGGGAGCGCTGGAGCTTGCCCGAGCTGGTCTTCGGCAGCGTGCCCGGGGTGACCAGCACGATGTCCTTGGCCGGCACGCCGACCACCGCCCGGACCCGCTCGTGGACCAGCTTGCGGACCAGGGCCAGGTCCTCGCCCTTGGTCTCGGCCACCACGACCAGCGTCTCGCGGCCCCGGTCGCCGGCCACGCCGAAGGCGATCACGTTGCCGGCCCGCACGCCCTCGATGTCGCCGACGGCCCGCTCGACGTCCTCGGGGAAGACGTTGCGGCCACCGACGATGATCACGTCCTTGATGCGCCCGCACATCACCATCTGGCCGTCCAGCGTGTAGGCCAGGTCGCCGGTGCGGAGCCAGCCGTCCCGGAACAGATCGGCGTTGGCGTCGGGGCGGCGGTAGTAACCGGTGGTCACCGACGTGCCCCGGATCTCCAGCTCGCCCACCTCGCGGTCCTGGAGGGGCGCACCGCTCTCGGGGTCGACGATGCGGATCTCCAGCCCCGGCACCGGCCGGCCCAGCAGCGCCAGGCGCCGGGCGTGGCCCGACCCCACGTCGGCGGGCGCCGCGTAGCGCTCGGTCTCCAGCACCCGGCGGTCGACGCAGTCGGTGACCAGGCCGGACAGGGGCTCGGGGAACGTCCCGGCGATGGCGACCTCGGCCATCCCGAAGGCGGGGAACACGGCCTCGGGCCGCAGGCCGTGGCGGGCGCCGGCGGCCACGAACGCCTCCACCTGGTCGGCGTCGATGGGCTCGGCGCCGTTGAGCGCCAGCCGCACCCGGGACAGATCGAGCCCCTCGGCGCGGTTCAGCGCCCGGGTGGCCAGCACGTAGCTGAAGTTGGGGCCGGCGGTGGCGGTGCCGCCGTAGGTCGACATCCACTCCATCCAGCGGGCCGGGCGGGCGGTGAAGTCCTGCGGCGCGCCCAGCACCAGGTCGGTGCCGGTCGACATGGGCAGGGTGAGCAGGCCCACCAGCCCCATGTCGTGGTAGAGCGGCAGCCACGACACCAGCACGTCGTCGTCCGGGTCGAGCCGGGCGGCCGCCCCGATCGCGTCGAGGTTGGCCTGCACCACCCGGTCGGGCAGCATCACGCCCTTGGGATCGGCCGTCGAGCCGCTGGTGAACTGGAGGATGACCAGCCGCTCGGGATCGTCGGGGGGCCGTACCCAGGCCGCGGCGTCGCCGCCGGCCAGGTCGTCCACGCCGACCATCGGCGGGTCCCCGGGCTCGGGGGTGACGAAGGCGGCCAGCTCGGGGTCGACCACGCACAGCACGGCGTCCGCGTTGCGGATGCGCCGGCGGGTCTGGGCCACGAACTCCTCGATCGACGACAGCCGCATCGGCAGCGGCAGCACCACGATGGCGGCACCGGCCAGCCAGGTGGCCTGGATGGCGGTCACGAGCTCACGCGTAGTGGGCGACAGCAGCGCCACGTGGTCGCCGGGGCGCACGCCCCGGGCCTGGAGGGCGGCGGCGTAGGCCTTCGCCTCCTGGTGGAGCTGGCGCCAGGGGACGACGTCCTCCTCCCCGCCGAGCACGAATGTCACGGTCGTGGCGCGCTCGGCGGCGCGCTCGATGCGGCGGAGAAGCGAAGGCATCACCGCTCCGACTTTCCCGTGAACGGGCGGGTTACACCGATAACCCGTCCCTCCCGGGTGAATTCGCCGGGGAACCCACTTCCGGTCCCCCTCGCGCCGACCTGTACCCTTCGGTGCCATGGCCGAGTCGCCGCCCGCCGGCACCCCGACAACGGATACCCCGCCCCACCGCTACACGGCCGACCTCGCGGGGCGCATCGAGGTGTCCTGGCAGGACCGCTGGGAGCGGGAGGGCACCTTCCTGACCCCCAACCCGGTGGGCGACCTGTCCGCCGGCTTCGACAAGGTGGCCGACGCCACCAAGCTGTTCGTGCTGGACATGTTCCCCTACCCCAGCGGCGACGGCCTGCACGTGGGCCACCCGCTGGGCTACATCGGCACCGACGTCTACGCCCGCTACATGCGCATGACCGGGCACAACGTCGTCCACTGCATGGGCTACGACGCCTTCGGCCTGCCGGCCGAGCAGTACGCGGTGCAGACGGGCCAGCACCCCCGGGTCACGACGGAGCGCAACATCGCCACCATGCGCCGCCAGCTGCGGCGCCTGGGCCTGGCCCACGACCCCCGCCGGTCGATCGCCACCATGGACGAGCGCTACTACCGCTGGACCCAGTGGATCTTCCTGCACATCTTCAACTCCTGGTACGACACCGACGCCGACCGGGCCCGGCCCGTCGCCGACCTGGAGGCCGACCTGGAGGCCGGCACCCGCCGGCCGGGCGAGGGCACCAACCCGACCGGGCGGCCGTGGGCCGAGCTGTCGCCCACCGAGCGCCGGGTCGTGGTCGACAACCACCGGCTGGCCTACATCGACGACGCGCCGGTCAACTGGTGCCCCGGGCTGGGCACCGTGCTGGCCAACGAGGAGGTCACCGCCGACGGGCGCAGCGAGCGGGGCAACTTCCCGGTGTTCCGGCGGCCGCTGCGGCAGTGGAAGATGCGCATCACCGCCTACGCCGACCGGCTGCTGCGCGACCTGGACGTGCTGGACTGGCCCGAGCCGATCAAGCTGATGCAGCGCAACTGGATCGGCCGGTCCGAGGGCGCCCGGGTCACGTTCCCCACGGACGGCGGGCCCGGCATCGAGGTCTTCACCACCCGGCCCGACACGCTGTTCGGGGCCACCTACATGGTGCTGGCCCCCGAGCACCCGCTGGTCGACGGCCTGACCACCGCCGCCTGGCCCGACGACGTGCCCGCCGGGGCCCGGGCCGCCTGGACCGGGGGCCACGCCACGCCGGCCGAGGCCGTGGCCGCCTACCGGCGCCAGGCCACCGGCCGGTCCGACATCGAGCGCCAGATCGAGTCGCGGGACAAGACCGGCGTGTTCACCGGGTCCTACGCCACCAACCCGACCACCGGAGCCCGCATCCCGGTGTTCATCGCCGACTACGTGCTGATGGGCTACGGCACCGGGGCGATCATGGCCGTGCCCGGCCAGGACGAGCGCGACTGGGAGTTCGCCGAGGTCTTCGGCCTGCCCATCGTGCGCACGGTCGAGCCGCCCGCCGGCTGGGACGGCAAGGCCTACGTCGGCGAGGGGCCGGCGATCAACAGCGCCAACGACGAGGTCAGCCTGGACGGGCTGGGCGTCGCCGAGGCCAAGCACGCCATCATCGGCTGGCTGGAGGCCAGGGGCCTGGGCACCGGCACCGTCACCACCAAGCTGCGCGACTGGCTGTTCAGCCGCCAGCGGTTCTGGGGCGAGCCGTTCCCCATCGTCTACGACCCCGACGACGGCCTGCCCCGGGCGCTGCCCGAGTCGATGCTGCCGGTCGTGCTGCCGCACATCGAGGACTACTCCCCCACGACCTTCGCCGACGACGACGACACCTCCGAGCCGGTGCCGCCGCTGGCCCGGGCGACCGAGTGGGTGCACGTCTCGCTGGACCTGGGCCGGGGCGAGGGCACCAAGACCTACCGGCGGGAGACCAACACGATGCCGCAGTGGGCGGGGTCGTGCTGGTACGAGCTGCGCTACCTGGACCCGGACAACGACAAGGCGCTGGTCGACCCCGAGAACGAGCGCTACTGGATGGGGCCCCAGAGGGACGGCGACCCCGGCGGCGCCGACCTGTACGTCGGCGGGGCCGAGCACGCCGTCCTGCACCTGCTGTACGCCCGGTTCTGGCACAAGGTCCTCTACGACCTGGGCTACGTGTCGTCGTTCGAGCCGTTCCGCCGGCTGTACAACCAGGGCATGATCCAGGCCGCGGCCTACACCGACCGCCGGGGCCGCTACGTCGACGCCCACGACGTCGACGAGCACGACGATGCCTTCTGGCTGGGCGACGAGCAGGTCAACCGGGTGTTCGGGAAGATGGGCAAGAGCCTGCGCAACTCGGTCACACCCGACGAGATGTACGAGAGCTACGGCGCCGACACGCTGCGGCTGTACGAGATGTTCACCGGCCCGCTGGACCAGTCCCGCCCGTGGGACACCAAGGCGGTCATCGGGGTGTTCCGGCTGCTGCAGCGCATCTGGCGCAACGTGGTCGACGAGGAGACCGGCGGGGTCACCGTGTCGGACGACGCGCCCGACGACGAGACCCGGCGCCAGCTGCACCGCACGATCGACGCGGTGCGGGAGGGCATGGAGAAGCTGCGCTTCAACGTGTCGATCGCCAAGCTGACCGAGCTGAACAACCACGTGACCGCCCGCTACCCCTCCGGGGGCGTGCCGCGGGAGGTGGTCGAGCCGCTGGTGCTGTTGCTGGCGCCGCTGGCGCCCCACATCGCCGAGGAGCTGTGGGCCCGGCTGGGCCACCCCGACTCCCTGGCGCTGGAGGCGTTCCCCGAGGCCGACCCGGCGCTGCTGGTCGACGACACGATCGAGATCCCGGTGCAGGTCAACGGCAAGGTACGGGGCCGGGTCCACGTGGCCCGAGGCGCCGATCGCGAGGCCCTGGAGGCCGCCGCTCGGGCCGACGCCGGGGTGGCCGCGCTGCTGGCCGCGGGCACCGTCCGGAAGGTGATCGTGGTGCCCGATCGCCTGGTCAACTTCGTCGTCAGCTGATTTGAGCCGGGACCCGGCTCTGGTAGAGTTGCCTTTCCTTTTGGGGCTATAGCTCAGTTGGTAGAGCGCGTCCATGGCATGGACGAGGCCGTGGGTTCGATTCCCACTAGCTCCAC
>DATFRN010000135.1:0-12809 GCA_035263165.1 Acidimicrobiales bacterium
CCGCCCCGGGGGGACCTGCGGGCGTGGCCGCGGTCCCGGCGGTGGCGGCCGCCGTGCTCGACAACAGCGTCGACGAGTGGCGCCTCGGCGACGGCGGTCGCCAGCTGGTCCTGGTCAAGCGCCGCTCGGGTGACGACGACACCGACGACGACTGACCGCTCGCCCGCCGGCGCGGCGGTCAGCGACCGCTGTGGCCGAAGCCGCCCTGTCCCCGGTCGGTCTCGTCGAGGGACGGGACCGCGGCGAACTCGGCCTGCTCGACACGCTGGATGACCAGCTGGGCGATGCGGTCGCCCCGGTGGACCTGGTAGTCCTCGTCGGGGTCCGTGTTGACCAGCACCACCTTGAGCTCGGCCCGGTAGCCGGCGTCGATGAGGCCCGGGCTGTTCAGGCAGGTCACCCCGTGGCGCAGAGCGAGGCCGCTGCGGGGCTGGACGAAGCCGGCGTAGCCCTCGGGGATGGCCACGGCGACGCCCGTCGGCACGAGCGCCCGGCCGCCGGCCCGGCGCAGCAGCACGTCCTCGGCGGCGACGAGGTCGGCCCCGGCGTCGCCGGCGCGGGCGTAGGCGGGCATGGGTAGATCGGGGTCGAGCCGGACGACGGGGACGGCGAGCACGGCGCCATTCTCGCGGGGTCTAGCCTCCGACCGTGCTCGTGTGGATGGACCTCGAGATGACCGGACTCGACCCGACGCGGAACGTGATCGTCGAGATCGCCACCCTCGTCACCGACGACGAGCTCGCCATCGTGGCCGAGGGGCCCGACCTGGTCGTCCACCAGCCCGCGCCGGCGCTCGACGCCATGGAGCCGGTGGTGCGCGAGATGCACACCCGCAGCGGCCTCCTGCCTGCGATCCAGGCGTCGACCGTCACGCTCGACGACGCCGGCGCCGCCACGCTGGCCTTCATCCGCGAGCACGTCCCGGCGCCGCGCTCGGTCCCGCTGTGCGGCAACTCGATCGGCACCGATCGGCGGTTCCTGGCCGCCTACCTGCCCGAGATCGAGAACTTCCTGCACTACCGGTCGGTCGACGTGTCGACCATCAAGGAGCTGGCCCTGCGGTGGGCGCCCGAGGTCGTGGAGAAGGCGCCCCGCAAGGAGACCACCCACCGGGCGCTCGACGACATCCGCGAGAGCGTCGGCGAGCTGCGCTGGTACCGCGAGCACCTGTTCCGGCTCGACGCCGCGCCCAACCCGGCCTGATCCGGGATTCTGCGCGACCGGCGCACCATTCCTGCCGTGTGACAAACGTTTCGCGCCAGATCCGTTTAATCCATTGACGCGGCTACACGCCGTGTGGTGCCCTAGCGGGACACCAGGTGTCCCATGTACCTGGGCGCGAAAGGACGTAACAGGACCGATGACGACCGGCACCATGCATAGCGGCGGGAACGTAACCGCCGGTGCCGCGCGCCTCGGTGTGTGCCCCGCCGCCGCCCTCATGGACACGGTGATCGCTGCCGCGCCCGCTTACGCCAACCCGTGGCTCGATGGCGTGATCGGCAAGCAGGCCCACCGGTTCTCCACCGATCGACCCACCCGACGGCCGTTGGAGTGCTTCCCCTGACCAGATCAGGACGAGAAGCGCAGAGGCTCCAAAGGCCGTCGGGATCCACCCGGCGGCCTTTCTCTTTGCCCGCCGACGATTTCCGACCAGCGACAACGACAACACCAGCGAGAGACAGCGAGACCAGGCAACACGAGGGGATAGGGCAGATGATCGCCCCCACCACATACGAACCCGACGAGACGCTCGACCTGACCAGACACGACGACCAGGGAAACAGCGAGGCCGAGGAGCCAGAACCCAGGCTCCTCGCCGAGGAGGACACCTGGTGGGCGCATGCCCGCTGCAACGACGGCAGCGGCCAGCTCGCCGGGATGTTCTTCAGCGAGGAGCTCCAGGACATCGCCCGGGCCAAGCACATCTGTGCGACCTGCCCGGCTCTGATCCCCTGCCTCGAGGGTGCCCTGGAACGGC
The DNA here is from genome assembly GCA_035263165.1 of Acidimicrobiales bacterium. GTDB lineage: Bacteria > Actinomycetota > Acidimicrobiia > Acidimicrobiales > VFJN01 > ZC4RG19. Next base: position 1,982 of record DATFRN010000135.1, read on the forward strand.
GGGAGCCGTGGGGCGTGTGGGGTGGGCAGCTCTTCCTGAACGGGAAGATCCTGGCCACCAAGCGGCGTCGGGGCCGGCCGCCCAAGCTGCCCCGGCCCGAGGACCAGCTGCCCGACATCCCGATCCCGGACCACCTCCTGGACGTGGCGGTCATTCGCATCGCATGACCGATCCATCGAACCGGAGTAACGGCGAGGGCGTACAGAGGTACAGGCGACAGAACGACACCAGGCACCGCTAGCTGCAACGACCGGTAGCCGCCACACCGGCACAGCGGCGAATGCGGAGCTAAGGATCAGTGCGGGGGCACGGCGCGGCGGCCGTGCTCCCGCACGGCGGAGGCCGGCAAGCCCCCCCCCACCCCGGTGCCGAGCGAGGTCGCCAGACTTCTCCCCCGTACGACCGACCCGCCAGCACCGGGGCGCCGGCCCCGCCATACGCAACCCACCGGGGTGTGGGTGGTGCGCCCGCCCGAGCGCGGGCCCACCGCCCGACCGGGTGGGGTGCGACAGCCCGAGCGCGCAGCGCAGCCCGACCGGGTGAGGACCACCCGACAACCCCCGGGGCGGCGCAACCGAGCGCGGGTGCACGCCATCGGGGCGCGCTACCCAACCGGGTGGGCCCACCCGCGGCCCAGGGGTGCGACCGAGCGCGGGCGTGCGACCACCGATCATGGGGCGACCGGCCAGAGGGCAGTCAAGGGTCGGCGTAGCCGAGGCCGCACATGTGCGGCCGTGCCCTTGACGGCCCGGGGTGAGCCAGACGCGGACAGACACTGGACTACGAGGCCGCCCCGGCGGCCTCGTGGCGGCCTCGTTCGTCGTTGCCACATGGCCCACGGCCCGCACCCCGGCAGCCAACCGCGGGGACTGCACCGGGGCAGAGCCAAGCCGCACCCCCGATTGCCGCCCACCGAGCGGGCGGCGATAGCGTCGCGGGGTGCCGACACGCCGGCTCTCCCCCTCGATCGTCGTCGTCGCGACCGCGTTGGCCCTGGTCGCGGCGTTGGGGGTGATGACGCTGCTCGATCATGGGTCCGGGTCGTCGGCGAGCGATGCCGACAAGGCGAGCGAGGGGTTCAAGCTCGAGCCGAGCACCGGGAAGCTTCCCGACTCGGTGCAGGACGTCACCCTCGCCTCGCTCACCGGCAAGCCCGACCGCAAGCTCGGACAAGTGCTCGGCCGCACGCCCGTCGTCGTCAACTTCTTCGGGTCCTGGTGCGCCCCGTGCATCCGCGAGATGCCGGCCTTCCAGCGCGTCCACACCGACCTCGGCGGCAAGGTCGGCTTCGTCGGCATGGCCTACCGCGACGTGCCCGAGGACGCCCTCGCCACCGTGGCCAAGACCAAGGTCACCTACCCCACCTATCTCGACCGCGACGACGCCGCGCTCACCTACTTCGGCGGCATCGAGATGCCCACCACCGTCTTCCTCGACAAGACCGGCAAGGTGCTCGACGTCAACCCCGGCCCCCTGAGCGAGAAGGAGCTGCGGGCCAAGCTGGCCGACCTCTACGGGATCCGGACCTGAGCGTGATCGCCGCCATCGGCCCCGACAGCCACTGGGCGTACTACCTCACCATCGGCATGGTGGCGACGGTCAACCCCTGCGGGTTCGCCATGCTGCCCGCCTATCTCTCGTACTTCCTCGGCCTGGAGGGCAGCGAGGCCGCCGTCCCCCGAGCGAGCGTCGGCCAGGCCATCCGGGTCTCGCTGGCCGTGGCCGCCGGGTTCATGGCCGTGTTCGCCATCGCCGGCGTCGCCGTCGACCTCACCTCGTTGCCCGTCTACCGCGGCGTCCCGTGGATCTCGCTCGTCATCGGTCTCGCCCTCGTGGTCCTGGGCGTCGCCATGCTGGCCGGCTTCGAGTTGTCGGTCGCCCTCCCCCGCCTCGACCGGGGCGGCCGCGAGCGCACCGTGCGGTCGATGTTCGTGTTCGGCGTGTCCTACGCCATCGCCTCCATCGGCTGCACCCTGCCGCTGTTCCTCGGCGTCGTCGCCGGCACCATGCGCCGCGAGTCGCTCGTCGACGGCCTCGTCGCCTTCCTGATCTACGGCCTGGGCATGACGCTGATCCTCACCGCCTTGACGGTCACCATCGCCCTGGCCCGCACGTCGATCGTGCGCTTCCTGCGCCGGAGCCTCCCCTACATCACCCGCATCTCCGGTGCGCTGGTGGCCGTGGCCGGCGCCTACGTCGCCTATTACGGGGTGATCGAGCTGCGGGACCACCGGGCGCCCGGCAGCGTGCCGGCCTCGGGCATCACCGACCGGGTGTCGAGCTGGTCGTCGTCGATCACCGAGTGGATCGACGACGTGGGCTCGGTGCGGATCGCGATCGTCATCCTGGCCGGCCTGGCGGTGGTGCTGCTGGCCGTCCGGCTGGGGCGGCCGAAGGCGGATCAGGGCGCCAGCCGCTCGACCAGCCAGCCCGAGGCGGCCGGGGCCGAGCCCGAGCCCGAGCCCGAGGGGTCGCGCCGGTAGACCAGCCGGTCGTGCAGGCGCATCTCCCGCTGCTGCCAGAACTCAACCCGCTCGGGCGACACCCGGAACCCGCCCCAGTGGTCGGGCCGCGGCACGTCCCGGCCGGCGTGGGCGGCCTCGACCTCGGCCCACCGCCGCTCCAGCTCGGCCCGATCGGCCACGACCCGGCTCTGGGGCGACGCCGCCCCGGCGATCTGGCTCCCCCGGGGCCGCGTCGCCCAGTAGGCGTCGGACTCGTCCCGGGTCAGCGCGGCGGCCGGCCCCTCGATGATCACCTGCCGCCCCACCGGGTGCCAGGAGAACAGCAGCGCCGCCCGGGCGTTGGCGGACAGCTCCCGGCCCTTGCGGCCCTCGTAGTTGGTGAAGAACACGAACCCCCGCTCGTCCGCCTGGCGCAGCAGCACCGTGCGGACCGAGGGCCGGCCGTCGGGGGTGGCGGTGGCGACCACCATGGCGTCGGGGTCGCCCACCGCCACCTCGTGCCAAGCGGCGAGCCAGGAGCGGAACTGCTCGATCGGGTCGGCCGCCAGGTCGGCGGCCGAGAGGCCGACGCGGCTGTACTCCAGCCGCAGGTCGGTCAGCTCGTGCGTGTCCACTCCGCGGTCCTACCGCAGCGGGGCCTCAGTCGGCGAAGCCGTTCTCCTTCAGCCAGGTCGCCGCGATGTCCTCGGGGTCGTCCTTGTCGATGTCGTAGCGCTTGTTGAGCTCGACCAGCTGGTCGGTGTTGAGCGCCTTGGACACGCTGTTGAGCACGTCGGTCAGGTCGGCCCCGTAGGCGTCGACCAGCGACTTGGACACGGTCGGGAACACGTTGTCGGCGGCCAGCATGCTCTTGTCGTCCTCCAGCAGCACCCAGCCGGTCTTGGGGTCGGCCAGCCGGCCGTCGGTCGAGGTGACCACGCCGACGTCGATGGCGCCCTCGTTGAGCGAGTCGCCCACCACGCCGAGGTCGAGCGGCACGAAGTTGGCCGACATGTCGAGGCCGTAGACCCGCTTCAGCCCGGGGATGCAGAAGCCGTTGGTCTCGCAGTCCTGGGGGGCGCCGAGCTTGAGGTCCTTGCCGTTCTTGGCCAGCTCGGACAGCGTGGTGATCCCCTTGTCGTCGGACGTCTTCTGGGTCACGACGAACGAGTTGGTGTCGACGGCGGACGACGGGTCGAGCCCGACCAGGTCCTTGGCCTCCAGCAGCGGCTTGAGCTTGGCGAAGGTGGCGTCGACGTCGCCGGTGGCCTCGCCCTTGCCCCCGTTGAGGAACTCGAGCTGGGAGGCCACGTAGTCGGGGGCGAGGTTGATGTCGCCCGACTTGAACCCCGCGAACAGCACGTCGCGGAAGCCGCCGACGTCCTTGGTGCTGGCCTTGAAGCCCTCGTTCTCGAGCGCGCCCTTGTAGATGGCCGCCAGGATCTTCGACTCGCCGAAGTCCTGCGCGCCGATCTTGATCTCGGGGCCCGACTTGGCCTTCGGCGTGGTGCCGCCGTTGTCGCCGGTCGAGCTGTTGTCGTCGCTGCCGCCGCACGCTGCACCCAGCAGCAGGAAGGCGAGCAGCACGCCCAGCCACTTGAGATGTCGTCTCATCGGGTCTGTCCTTTCCCCCGGGGGGTTGCTGTCGATCATGTGGCGGCGGCGAGCGGCGCCGCCTCCTCGGCCGTGACGGTGGCGTCGGCGCTCCGGCCGACCGGGCGGCGCCAGGCGATCAGCCAGCGCTCGGCCAGTGCGAACATCCCGTCGGTCAGCAGGGCCAGCGCCGCCACCGCGATGGCGCCGGCCAGCATCGGCCCCTTGTTCGAGCTCGTGTAGCCGGTGATGACCACGGTCCCGAGGTCGCGGTAGCCGACCAGCGCGCCGAGCGTGGCGGTCGCCACCACCTGGACCGCCGACACCCGGATCCCCGTCAGGATCAGCGGCATCGCCACCGGCACCTCGACCTTGCGCAGCAGCTCGCCGCCCCGCATGCCCATGCCCCGGGCCGCCTCCCGGGTGGGCTCGGGGACGTCGCGGATCCCGGTGAACGTGTTGGTGAAGATCGGCGGCACGGCCAGGAGCACCAGCGCCACCATCGTCGGCCAGAACCCGAGCCCGAACCCGTAGCGCAGGGCGAAGGGGAAGATGAGGGCCATGATGGCGTAGGAGGGGATGGCCCGGCCGATGTTGACGATCGAGGTGGCGACGAAGCCGCCCCGGTTGAAATGGCCGAGGACCACCGCGATCGGGACGGCGACGACCGCCGACAGCAGCACCGCCGCCACCGACAGCTGGATGTGGGCCCAGGCGAGCGCGGGCAGCCCGTTGCGCCCGTGCCAGGCGCCGCTGGTGTGGAGGTAGTCCCACATCTGCTGCAACGAGTTGCTCATTGGCGCACCCTTCGGGATGCGCGCAATGAGCCATCGGCCCTGCGGGCCGAGTAACGCACTGTGCCTATGGTTCGCTCGCTGCGCTCGCTCACGACGCCCGCCCCCTCGCCTGGCGGCGGCCGGCGCGGGCCCACGGCGTCAGCAGCCACTCGACGCCCACGAAGAACAGGTCGAACGTGATGGCCAGCAGGACCGACAGCACGGCGCCCACCACGATCGGCGTCGGGAAGTCGCGGCCGAGGCCGTCGTCGATGAACGTGCCGAGCCCGCCCGCGCTCACCAGCGCGGCGATGGTGACCAGGCCCACGGTGGTGACGGTGGCGATGCGCAGCCCGGCGACGATCGTCGGCAGGGCCAGCGGGAGGTCGACGCTGACCAGCCGGCGCCAGCCCTCGTAGCCCATGCCGTCGGCCGCCTCCCGCACCGCCTCGGGCACGCCGTCGATGCCGGCGACGATGTTCCGCAGCAGGATCAGCAGCGTGTAGCTGACCAGCGCCACCTCGGCGGTGCGGAAGCCGAGCCCGTAGAACGGGATGAGGATGCCGAACAGCGCCAGGCTGGGGATGGCGTAGAGCACGCCGGACACGCCGGTGAAGGCGGGATAGGCCCGGCGCCACCGGACCGAGACCAGCGCCATCGCCATCGCCAGCACGAACCCGATCCCGACGGCGACGACCGTCAGGGTGACGTGCTGCCAGAAGCGGGTGACGATCTCGTCCTGGTGGTCGCGCACCCAGTCCCAGCGGACCAGCGGCTCCTCGGCCAGCAGCGCCGCCCTCACTTGGTGACCCCCTCGGCCAGGTCGTCGAGCGTGAGCACGCCGAGGTAGCGCTGGTCGTCGTCCACCACCACCGCCACCCGGGTGCGGGAGGTGACGATGGCGTCGAGGGCGGCCTTGAGCGTCGTGTCGGTGCCGACGGCGGCGGCGAACGGCTCGGGCTCCAGGCCGGCCAGCGTCGCCGCGCCGTCGACGGCGGCGGCCCCCACCCAGCCCCGCAGCCGGCCGTCCTCGACCACCGCGACCCAGTCGGTGTCGTTGGCGTCCATCACCCGGCGGGCCTCGTCGGCGGCGGCGTCGGGCCCGACCACCGGTCCGGCGGTGAGCGCCGCCTGCGCCACCCGCATGAGCGACAGGCGCTTGATGCCCCGGTCGTCGCCCAGGAAGTCGGCCACGAACGGCGTGGCGGGGGCGCGCAGCAGCTCCTCGGGCGGGCCGTACTGCTCCAGCAGACCGCCGACCCGGAGGATGGCGATGCGGTCGGCCAGCTTGATGGCCTCGTCGATGTCGTGGGTGACGAGCACGATCGTCTTGTGCAGCCGGCGCTGGAGGTCGAGCAGCTCGTCCTGGAGCCGGGCCCGCACGATGGGGTCGACGGCCGAGTAGGGCTCGTCCATCAGCAGCACCGGCGGGTCGGCCGCCAGCGCCCGGGCCACGCCGACCCGCTGCTGCTGGCCGCCGGACAGGGCGGACGGGTAGCGGTCGAGCAGGTCGGGGTCGAGGTCGAGCAGCCCGGCCAGCTCGCCGACCCGGTCGCGGATGCGCTCCTTGCGCCAGCCGGTCAGGCGGGGGACCGTCGCGATGTTGTCCCGCACCGTGCGGTGGGGGAAGAGGCCTGCCTGCTGGATCACGTAGCCGATGCCCCGGCGCAGCTCGTGCACGGGCAGCGTGCGGATGTCGATGCCCCCCAGCCACACGGTGCCCTCGGTCGGCTCGACCAGGCGGTTGATCATCTTGAGCGTGGTCGTCTTGCCGCAGCCCGACGGGCCGACCAGCGCCACCAGCTCGCCCGACGGGACGGCGAGGTCGAGGGCGTCGACCGCCGGCCGCGCGCTGCCGGGGTAGCGCTTGGTCAGGCGCTCGAGGCGGATGGCCCCCTCGCCGGCGTCCGCGTTGACCGGGGAGGCGGCGACGTCGGTCACGGTCGTCGCGTCAGGCATGAGGGCTTCCTACCCAGCAAAGCTAACCCGCGGTGTCAGGAATGTCGCGCTGATCGACGTCAGTCGACGGGCTGGGGCTCGGGCTCGGGCGCAGGCGGGGTGGTCTCTGTGGGGGCGGGTCCGAGCGGCGGCGGCTTGCGCAGGCCGCGGGTGACCCAGCCGCGCTCCTCGGCCCACACCAGCATCGGGGGCAGGAACACCAGCGCCGACAGCAGGGCGACCGCCACGTTCATGGCCACGATGAGGCCGAAGTCGCGCAGCAGCGGCAGCGACGAGAAGGCGATGACCGCCACGCCCGACACGGCGGTGCAGGCCGACACGATGAAGGCCCGGCCGGTGCGGGACGCGGTGGCGTCGACGGCCTCGCGGGGCGAGTAGCCCCGGTGCCGCTCCTCGATGAACCGCAGCAGGATCAGCGACGTGAACTCGGTGCACAATGCCACCACCAGCGGCCCGCCGACGGCGGTCATCGGGCTGAGCTGCAGGTTGAACGCCCAGGCCACGAGCGACGCCACGCCCACGGCGATGAGCACCGGCACCATCGACAGCAGGGCCCGCACGACGCTGCGCAGCCGCACGGTCAGGAACAGGAACACGAAGGCGACGGCCAGGTAGGTGAGCAGGATGCGGTTGGACTCGATGTTCTCGAGCAGGCCCACGCCCACGACGGCCAGGCCCGACGGCGTGGCCCGGACGCCCTCGGGGATCGGGCCGGACGCGATCTCGCCCGAGTTGAGCTCGTCACGGATCTCGTTGACGTAGACGGCCCGGTGCTGCAGCGAGCCCGGCCCGGTCTGGAAGATGAGGTTGTTGGCCCCGGCCTCGGGGTTGACCGTCGCCTTCTGGATGTCGGGCGGGGCCACGTCGTAGGCGGCCTTGACGTCCTGGCCGGTCGGCGGCAGCACGGTCGACTCGGGCACCTCCAGCAGGAAGCCCACGATCGTCGGCATCGACGAGGCCGTCACCAGGTCCTCGGGACGCTTGTCCAGCTGCTCGTTGGCGAAGTCGCTGACGAACTTGACCGTCTGGTCGCTGAACACGTCGTCGGACTCGATGAAGACGCCCAGCTCGGAGGACGACCCGGTCTCCCGCTTGAGCGTGTTGATGTCCTTGATGACCGGTGACTCCTGGTTGACCCACTTCTCGGGGTCGGTCTGGATGTCGAGCTGGTCCTCGACCAGCACACCCCCCACGAACAGCAGGACGCTGGCGACGGCCAGTGGCACCGCGGCCCGGGCCGGCAGCGCGCCCAGCCACACCACGAGGCGGGCGAGGTTGCCGTGGCTGAAGTCCTTGCCCTTGGTGGGCGAGCGGTACTCGCGGATGCCGAGGATGGCGAGGGGCAGCACGATGCTGCAGATGCAGATGACGGCGATGCCGACGGCGAGCAGCAGGCCGAAGTCGCGGATCATCGGCACCTTGGCGAACCGCAGGGCCAGGAAGGCGAAGATGGCGTCGAAGGTGACGACCAGCAGCGCCGGCCCCAGGTTGACCGCCGCCTCCTGCAGCGGGTGGGCGGCCCGGTCGACCACCACCTCCTCCTCGATGCGGGAGTGCATCTGGATCGCGTAGTCGATGCCCACGCCGAGCATCACCGGCAGGCCGGCGATGGTCACCACGGACAGGCGTATGCCCAGGTAGCCGGCCAGGCCGAACGCCCAGGTCACGCCGACGAGGATGACGAACAGCGGCAGCAGCCGCCAGCGGACCCCGAACAGCAGCACCAGGATCACGACCATGATCGCCACGGCGATGGCGCCGAGCGTGAGCATGCCGCCCCGCAGGTAGTTGTTGAGGTCGCGGAGCAGCACGGCGGCGCCGGTGGTGATCGTGTCGGCGTTGGCGAACGGCTCGGCCTGGGCGATCTCGGTGACCCGGGTGCTGGCGTTCCCCTCGACCTCGAGCGAGGCGTTGCCGACCAGGCGGGTGATCATCTGGGCGTGGTGGGTGTCGGGGAAGAACGGCAGCAGCGACTTGCGGATCTGGCCCTGGTTGTCGATGAGCAGGAAGTTGACCCACTCGGGGTTGTCGAACTCGTGGGGGCCCTTGACCGCGTTGAGCCGTTCGAGGGTCTTGCCGGCGTCGGCCAGGCGGGCGGCCTGGCCGGCCTGGCTGGGGTCGCGGCTCTGGGCGCTGAGCAGGGCCTTGCCGGCCACGCTCTGGGTCACGTCGTTGGGCGCGCCGGCGGGGCCGGTGACGAGGTTCTGGGTGAACTGGAGGGCCGTCAGCGGCGTGACGACGGTGGTGACGCCCTCGGCCCGGTGCAGGTCGGCGTCGACCTGGCGCATGTGCTCGATGTTGTCGGGCGTGAACAGGTCGATGACGGTCTTGCCCTGGTCCATCGTGAACAGGGTGACCATGGCCTCGCCGCCGAAGAGGTCCTGGTAGGCGACGTTGTCCTTGTAGACCTGGTCGCTCTTGTTCAGGTAGGAGTCCTGGCCCGTGGCGAAGTCCAGCCTGGTGATGCCGAGGCCGAGTATCAGCGTGATCGCCAGCCCGACCGCCCCGACGATCCCCGCGTGCTTACCGAAGTTCAGGGCCATCCAGGCCCAGACACGTCGCATGATCGTGACCGAACTGTCCTTCCGCGTTGCCCCCGTCCCGGAGGGAGCGGGCGGGGCCGTGGTCGGACCTTAGTAGTTTCGGGAAGGTGAACGTCACCCCTCGGACGGCCGACGACGTGCTCGCCGTGGTGCGGGCGCGGGGCGGGCGGGTGACGGCGTCGCGCCGGGCGGTGATCGAGGCGCTCCTGGCCGGGGAGCACCACGTCACGGCCGACGAGATCGCCGCCCGGGTGGCGGCCTCGCACCCCGAGGTGCACCGGTCGACCGTGTACCGGACGCTGGAGCGGCTCCAGGAGGTGGGGGTGGTGACCCACGTGCACCTGGGCCACGGGCCGTCCACCTTCCACCTGGCCGACCCGCCGCACACCCACGCGGTGTGCTCGGTGTGCGGGACGGTGGTGGAGGTGCCGGGCGACGCGCTCGACGGGCTGGCCGAGCGGCTGCGGTCGGAGCTGGGGTTCGAGCTGGCGGCCCAGCACTTCGCCCTGTCGGGACGGTGCGCGGCGTGCGTCGCCACCGGTGCGTCCGCCGGTTCGGCGCCGGCCCGGTCGTCAGGCTGACGTGATCGCCTCGGCCCCGCCCAGGTAGGGGCGCAGGGCCTCGACGATGGCGACGCTGCCGTCGGGGCGGCGGTGGGTCTCGACGTAGGCGGCGACCGTGCGGGGCCAGCCCATGGCCGAGCCGTTGACCGTGTGGGCGACCTCGGTGCCCTTGCCGTCGCCGCCGGTCGGGCGGTAGCGGATGTTGGCCCGGCGGGCCTGGTAGTCGCCGAACCAGCTGACCGAGGACACCTCCAGCCACTGGTCGACCCCCGGGGCGTAGGCCTCGAGGTCCCAGGTGCGGGCGGCCGAGCTGCCGAGGTCGCCGGTGCACAGGTCGAGGACCCGGTAGGCGAGGCCGAGGGTGCGGAGCAGGTCCTCGCTGCGGGCGAGCACGTCCTCCTGGGCGGCGATGCCCTGCTCGGCGCCGCCGGCCACGGCCAGCAGCTCGACCTTGTCGAACTCGTGGGTGCGCAGCAGGCCCCGGGTGTCCTTGCCCGCAGAGCCCGCCTCGCGGCGGAAGCACGACGTGTGGGCCGTGTACCGGCGGGGCAGCGTGGCGCCGTCGAGGATCTCGTCGCGGTGCAGCGAGGTGAGCGGCACCTCGGCGGTGGGGATGGCCCACAGGTCGTCGCGCTCGACGTGGTAGGCGTCGTCGACGAACTTGGGCAGGTGGCCGGTCGACACCATGGTGTCGGTGAGGACCAGGGTGGGCGGGCGGATCTCCTCGTAGGCGTCGGCGTTGCGGTCGAGGCTGCACTGGACCATGGCCCGCAGCAGCCGGGCGCCCCAGCCCCGGTACATGACGAACATGGCGCCCGAGATCTTGGTGGCCCGGGGGAAGTCGAACAGGCCCAGCTCGTCGCCGATGTCCCAGTGGGGGACCCGCTGATGGTCGCCGTAGGCGGCGGGGTCGTAGCCCTCGGTGCGGAGGACGACGTTGTCGGCCTCGC
>DATFRN010000136.1:0-13260 GCA_035263165.1 Acidimicrobiales bacterium
GGGACGTGGACCTGCCCGTCGACGTAGCGGTAGGCGGTGCTGGCCGGCGGGGCGATGCCGAGCTCGACCCAGGCGGCCACGTCCCGCAGGGCCTGCTGGAGGACGCCGAGGTAGGAGACGATGCGGGTCCGGCGGGCAGGGACCACGTCGGGCAGCCCGAGGCCGACCACCGGCTCGGCGCCGCCGGTGTGCATGGCGTGCTCCACGAACCAGAGCCGGTAGCGGTCGTCCAGCCCGTCGCCGAGCAGGGCCTCCACCTTCCGGCGGTACCACAGGGCCTGCCACGGGTAGGCGGCCTCGTCCATCAGCGACTGGACGACGATCATCTTCCCGGCGAAGCGGCCCGACTGGCTGATGCCCGATCCCTGGCGGGCCATGATCGGGCCGATCTTGCGGGGGCGCTGCGGGTAGATCGGCCGGCCCCCCTCGGTGAACTGCTGCCAGGGCTCGAAGTCGGGGTCGACCTGGTGGCGGTGCATGGTCTGGAAGGCCAGGTAGACCGAGTTGTCGACCGAGACCTCGTCGCCCACCGCGATGTCGGCCAGCTCCTCGAAGTGGGCCTCGCCCATGCCGACGATCACGATGTCGTCCCGGGTCCCCGTGAGGTACATGGCGTGGCCCGTGGCCTTGCCGGTGAGCATCTCCACGGTGGCGCCGAGCGCGTGGCCCACGACGGGCTCGCGCAGGCGGATGGCCGCGGGCAGCTCGGTGGCGGTGCCCCGGGGCATGGCCATGGGGAGCGGCAGGCCCATCTCCCGGGCCTGCTCGCCGAAGATGACCTCGACCACGGTGGTCCGGTGCTGCACCCGGGCGTCGAGCAGCGGCTGCGGGGCGTCGTAGCCGAGGTAGCCGGGGACGGTCCAGAAGTCCTCGAAGTAGCCGGGGTCGAAGCGCAGGATGTTGTCGGCCAGCACGGCCCACACGCCGGTGTAGCCCTGCGCCAGGCGGTCGGCGTCGAACCAGGAGGCGGGCGGGAACCCGAGCCGGGTGACCTCGGCCAGCACCTGGCGCTGCTCGACCGTCAGGCCGGCGTAGATGTCGCCGCTGCCGCCCGGCTCGGTGGCGTCCACGATCTGGGGGAAGCGGTCCCGCAGGACGCGCAGGGCGAGCGCCTGGCTGGAGAACGTGTTCGGCATGCTCTGCGGGATGCCCATCACGAAGGGCACGGCGCCGTCCCAGACGTCGGGCGCGCCCTCGACCCCGGCGATGGCCTTCATCGACCCGCCGCTGCCGCCGTAGAGGTACCCGTAGGGGCGGTGGTCGCCATACATCTCGGCGGCCAGTTGGCGGCCGTAGCGGGCCACGGCGGCGCTGGCCCGGTAGCCGGCCACCGACCAGTCGTCGCCGGGGAACGGGGTGGCCCGTCCGAGGTTCGACTCGACGAGGTAGGCGCCGCTGTCGACCGCGAACTCGATCGACCCCGCGATCCCGTAGAGCACCCCGATCGACGCCGCGAACTCGATGCCCGACATCGGCAGCACCGGCTGGAAGAACCGTCCCTCGTACCGCTCGGGCGGCGGGAAGTAGAAGGTGAACTTCGCCTCGGTCCCGTCGAAGCCGCCGTGGACGTGGCGGTGCAGGACGGGCTCGTCCCGCCACTCGTCGACGTCGATGACCGGCGCCCCGAACTGCGGGTCCTTCGACCCGGTCGGCGCGTAGCGGAACGACTCGCTCACCGTCTCCCCCTCCCCGAGGCGAGCGCCCCCGCGCCCGCTGCGGTGCCCAGACTAGGGCGCCGACCTGGGTTCCGGCCCTGGCGGCGGCGCCGCCCGGAGGTCGTAGAGCGCCCGCGCGCCGTCGGTCGGGCCGGCGTAGCGGTGGGGGTCGACGGCGGTGCCGTGGGTCGTGACCCAGGCCTGCAGCTTGCCCTGGCGGTCGCCCCCCAGGAGGACGTAGCGCACAGTGCCGTCCTCGGCCATGCGGCGGAGGCCGGGGAGGGTGGGGACCGGGTCGAGGCCCTTGAACCCGCCGATCGTCATCACGGGCTGGCCGGTGTAGGTGATCACCGGGTCCGACGCCTGCGAGCCGAAGGTGGCCAGCAGGTACGGGGCGCGGCCGCGGTGCGTCTCCAGGAAGCGGATCAGCGGGGCCAGCTGGTGCGCCGTCGGCTCGGGGCGGCTCGACCGCGGCCCGGCCGGTCCCGCCATCGGGGTCGACCCCGTCACGTGCGTGTCGACGGTCGTCACCGCGTACGCCACCGGTCCCGCGAGCAGGGCGGCGGTGGCGAGTGCGGCGGCGGGCCGCCACCGCGGCGCCCCGCCGAGGGCCAGGCCGAGCGCCGCCGCCAGCGCGGCCGGCGGCACCAGCACCAGGAGCGCCGGCTGGTAGCCCGGCGTGCGGGCGAGCAGGGCGACGCCCCAGGCCGCCGTCAGCGCGACGGTGGCCGGCAGCGCCCACCGCGACCGGGGGCGCGCCCGGCCGAGCCGCCACAGCGCCACGGCCCCCGCCCCGGCGAGGGCGGCGATGCCGGGCGCCAGCTGCACCGTGTAGTACGGGTGGAAGATGCCCCGGGCCTGGCTGAACACCGCGGCGCAGGTGGCGGTCCAGCCGCCCCACAGCAGCCACCCCGCCCGGGTCCGATCCGGGCGCGGGGCGCCGCGGGTCAGCCACAGCCCCGCGGCCAGGCCGGCGACGGCCAGCGGCAGCAGCCACGACACCTGCCCGCCGATGACGCCGTCGAACAGGCGCAGCGGGCCCGGGCTCCCGCCGTAGCGGCCCCCGCTCGCGCCGCCCGGCAGCCCGGCCGTCGGGTTGCCCGCGCCGCCGGCCACCCGGCCGATGCCGTTGTAGCCGAACAGCAGGTCGAGGACGGAGTTGTCGGTCGTCCCGCCGATGTAGGGCCGCGCCGAGGCCGGCCAGACCGTCACGGCGGCGATCCACCAGAACGACGAGGCGAGCAGGGCGGCGAGCCCGGCACCGAGCTGCGCCAGCCGGCGGCCGAGCCGGGGCGGCGGCCCCGCGGCCGCGTAGGCCAGCGCGAAGGCGGGCACCACCAGCCAGGCCTGGACCAGCTTGGTGTTGAAGGCCAGCCCCAGCAGCACCCCGGCCAGCACCAGGCCGCGGGTGCGCCCCGTCTCGACCGCCGACCACAGCGCCCAGGCGGCGGCGAGGCACAGGAACGTCAGCAGCGCATCCGGGTTGTTGTACCGGAACATGAGCACCGCCACCGGCGTGACGGCCAGGGCGAGGGCGGCGAGCAGCCCGGCGATGTCGCCCATCCACCGGCGGACCAGATGGTGCAGGATCAGGACCGAGCCGACGCCCGCCAGCGCCTGCGGGACCAGGAAGGCCCAGGTGCTGAAGCCGAAGGCCCGCACCGCCAGCACCTGCACCCACAGGGCCAGGGGCGGCTTGTCGACCGTGATGAAGCTGCCGGGGTCGAGCGACCCGAAGAAGAACGCCTTCCAGCTCAGCGAGCCGCTGCGCACCGCGGCGGCGTAGTAGCCGTTGGCCTCGCCCCCGGCGCCGAGCGCCCACAGGTACAGCGCGGCGGTGAGCGCCGCCAGGCCGGCCACGGTCAGCTGCGAGCGCGCCGGCCGCCAGGCCAGCATCCGGCGCCGCGCCGACCAGCCCCAGGGCAGGACCTCGCCGCCGGCGGTGGTCATCGGCGTGATACTCGTCCCGCCCCGCCGCCCCGCGCAAGCGGCGGGCGGGTCGCGCTCAGCGGGCGACGATCGGCACCGAGGCCAGGCCCGCCGTGTCCTCGATGCTGAAGGGCTCGCCCACGCGGACCTGGTTGGGCACGGTGACCGACACGTCCTGGGCCGTCAGGCTTCCCCGCCCGCCCGGGAAGGTCGGGCAGAGGATCGCGACCTGCTGGCCGGCCGTGAGCTGTGCGGCGTCGAACGGGGTCGCGTGCCGCACCGTGATCGGCGAGAGCGCCGCCGGGGCCGCGACCGTGCAGGTCTCGTCGAGCAGCACACATCCGGCTCCGGCGCCGCCCCGGCGCCGCCCCGGCTCCGCCCGTGGGGGGAGGCGACGAATAGACCAGGGGTGGGCGACACGGCGGGGCCCCGTTCGTACGGTCGGATCATGCCTGCGACGAACGAACCGGCCGTGGAGATCAGCGGCCTGACCAAGCGGTACGGCCCCCATGTGGCCGTCGACGGCGTCGACCTGACGATCCGGCGCGGCGAGGTGTTCGGGCTCCTCGGCGCCAACGGCGCCGGCAAGACGACCACGGTCGAGTGCGCGCAGGGCCTGCGCCGGCCGGACGGCGGGGCCGTCCGGGTGCTCGGCCACGACCCGGTCCGCCAGCGGGCCCGCCTGGGCTCCCGGGTGGGCAGCCAGCTCCAGCACGCGGAGCTGCCCGACCGGATGCGGGTCGGCGAGGCCCTCCGGCTGTTCGCCGACGGCCCCCTCCTCGACGCGGCGGTCGAGGAGTGGGGCCTCGGTGAGCTGTGGGGGACGCCGTTCGGCGCCCTCTCCGGTGGCCAGCGCCAGCGGCTGTTCATCGGCCTGGCCCTGCTCAACGACCCCGAGGTGGTGTTCCTCGACGAGCTGACCCAGGGCCTCGACCCCGTCGCCCGCCGGTCGGTCTGGAGCCTGATCGCGGCCATCCGGGCCCGGTCGACCACCGTCGTGCTGGTCACCCACTTCGCCGACGAGGCCGAGCTCCTGTGCGACCGGCTGGCCGTGATGCGGTCCGGCCGGATCGTGGCCGAGGGCACGCCCGACGAGCTCGTCGACCGGCACGGCCCCGGCATCTCGCTCTCGTTCACGCTCCCGGACCCCGACGTGGCCGGCCTGCGGGCCGTGCCCGGCGTCGAGGCCGTCGTCGTGTCCGGGGCCCGGGTCGAGGTGCACGGGCGCCGCTCGATGGTCGCGCCGGTCGGCGCCCACCTGGTGGCCCGGTCGACGGGGGACCGCCCCGTGCCCGACGACATCCGGGTGACCGAGCCGACCCTGGAGTCCGCCCTGATCGAGCTGCTCGACGGCGGCGACACCCCCAACCTGGTCCCCGAGGAGGTACCGGCATCATGAGCTTCGCCCGCAAGCTGATCCGCGCCGAGTGGCGGCTGTTCCTGCGGGAGCCGCTGGCCATGACGTTCGTCGTGGCCTTCCCCGTCATCACCGTGCTGGTGCTCGGCGGGGTCTTCGACAAGGACGACCCCGCCTTCGGCGGCGCCACCCCGAGCGACTACTACGTCGCCGCCTACCTCGGCGTCGTCATCGCCGCGGTCGGGCTGGTCATGATCCCGGTCCACGTGGCCACCTATCGGGAGCGCGGCGTCCTGCGGCGCTTCGACGCCGCCGGCGTGCCCCGGTGGGCGTTCCCGTTCAGCCAGTTCGTGACCGGCCTGGTGTTCGTCCTGATCGGGGCGGCGGCCGTGTGGGTCACGGGCCTGGTGTCCTACGGCGTGCCGGCGCTCCACGACCCCGCCCGCGTCCTGGCCGGGGCCCTCAGCGGGGCGCTGGCCTTCATCAGCATCGGCGTGCTGCTGGGCGTCCTGCTGCCCAACGCCCGCGCCGCCCAGGGCGTCGGCATGCTGCTGTTCTTCCCGATGTTCCTGCTGGCCGGCGGCGGGCCCCCACCCGGCGCCATGTCGAGCACCATGGCCGACATCTCGAGCTGGCTCCCGCTCACCCACGTGATCCGGGCGATCCAGGAGCCGTGGCTCGACCTCGGCACCAACACCGACCACATCGCCGTCAACCTGGCGGTCTTCGCGGTGGCCACCGCCTGGTGGATGGCCCGGGCCGGCGTGCTGGCCGCTCCCGAAGCCGCGGTGGCGTGACCGCCCGGCCTACTACGGTGGCCGTCGTTGATGGACGGGTCCGCACGACCGAGGCGCCGGCCGTGACCGGGCTGCGGGGCGGATGGTCCCGGCTCGTGGGCTGGGCGCGGGCCGACCTGCGCCGGCCCGAGTGGCCGGTGGCCCGGACCGAGCTGCCGTTCCTCGTCGCCGGGTCGGTCGTCATCGTGGTCGCCGCCCAGTGGACCGATCCCGGCACGGCCGGCGAGGTCCTGGCGGCCTCGCTGGCCGCGGCGGCCTTCACGGCCCGGGCCCTGCTGCCCCGCGTCCCCGCCGAGGTGTTGGCCGCCCTGACCACGGCGCTGGTGGTGCTGGCGATCGGGCCGCGCGGCGACCTCGAGATCGCGTTCTTCCTCATCGTGCTGACCACGCTCTATGCGGCCTGGCACCTCGACTCGCTCATCCGGGCGAGCGGCGTGTTCCTGGTCGGCGCGGTGACCCCCTGGTTCGTGGCCCAGGTGCTGGTCCCGGAGGACGGGCTGCGGTGGGTCCCCTGGTCGGCGGCCGCGGTCCTCACCTTCGCCCTCGGGCGCACGCTCCAGCGGCAGCGGTCCCTGATCGCCGCCCTGGAGGCCGCCCGCCGATCGCTGGCCGAGCAGGCCGTCGCCGACGAGCGCCGGCGGATCGCCCGGGAGCTCCACGACCTGGCGGGCCACACGCTGGCCGCCATGCTGCTGCACGTCACCGGCGCCCGCCACGTGCTGCGGCGGGACCTCGACGAGTCGGAGCGGGCGCTGCGGGAGGCCGAGGTGGTGGGCCGGTCCAGCCTCGACCAGATCCGGGCCACCGTGGCCGCGCTGCGCACCACCGAGAACGGCGCCGACCCGGCCCTGCCGGGGTCGGCCGACCTGGCCGCCCTGATCGACGACTACCGCCGGGCCGGGCTCACCATCGACGAGCGGATCTCCCCCGGCGCCGCCGGCATCGACGGCCCGGCCGGCACGGCGCTCCACCGGATCTGCCGGGAGGCGCTGTCCAACGTGGCCCGCCACGCGCCCGGCAACCGGGTCGAGATCGAGCTGGCGGTCGACGGCGAGGGACGGGGGGCGCGGGCCCGGGTGCTGGTCGCCGACCACGGCCGGCGCGCCCGCCCGAGCGACGACGGCCCGCATTTCGGCGTGGTCGGGATGACCGAGCGGGCCCGGGCGCTGGGCGGGGAGCTGCGGGCCGCGCCGACCGACGACGGCTGGCGGGTCGAGGCGACGATCCCGGTCGACGCCCACCACCGGGATCGCGGCCCGGGGACCGCGGCGCCGTGATCCGGGTGGTGGTCGTGGACGACCAGCCCGTCGTGCGGGCCGGCGTCGTCCGCATCCTCGGGCCCGACGACGGCTTCGACGTGGTCGCCCAGCTCGACGACGGCGACGAGGTGGCCGGCGCCCTGGCCACCGTCGAGGCCGACCTGGTGCTGATGGACGTCCGCATGCGCCGGGTCAGCGGGCCCGACGCCGTGCGCCGGCTGCGGGAGCGGCCGGGCGACGGGGGCGAGCCGCCCGTGCTGATGTTCACGACGTTCGACGACGACGACGCCCTGTGGGGCGCGCTCGACGCCGGCGCCGCCGGGTTCATCCTCAAGGACTGCGGGGCCGAGGACCTGATCGCCGCCTGCCGGACGGTGGCCGCCGGGGGCGCGTGGCTCGACCCCCAGGTGGCGCCGCGGGTGATGGCCGCGTTCCGGCGCCAGGTCGTGCCCCGGATCCGGCGGCGGGCCGCCGCCGACCAGCTCACCGGGCGCGAGCACGACGTCCTCCGCCACATGGCCCGGGGCGCCACCAACGCCGAGATCGCCGACCGCCTGACGGTCGGCGAGGCCACGGTGAAGTCGCACGTCGGCGCGATCTTCACCAAGCTCGGCGTCCGCGACCGGGCGGCGGCGATCGTGTTCGCCTACGACCACGGCCTGGTCGAGCCCGGGGTGGGGCCGGGGGCGGACTGACGCGGTCACCCGTCGATCGGTCGGCCCCCGGGCGGCGCTAGACGTCGGCCTCGGCCTGGACCCGGCCGGTGGCGACGGCGTCGGCCAGGGCCGCGTGGTCGCGCTCGTTCAGGTCGGCGTAGGCCTCGGCGAAGTCGGCGACCGCCTGGTCGAACGCGTCCGAGCCGCCGAGGTAGCCGGCCAGGGCGATGCGGTCGCCGGCCCGGGCGTGGGCACGGGCCAGGGTCCAGCCGCACAGCCGGGCGTAGACGTCGAAGCTGCGGGGGCGCATCTCCTCCAGTCCGGCCGACGCCTTCCAGTCCCGCAGCTGGCGGACGTAGTAGTCGTCGGTCCAGCCCTCGTCGGGGCTGGAGGCGAGCCAGCCGAGGAAGATATCGCTCGACGCCTGCATGAGGTGCTGGCCGGCGACCACCCGCTCGGCGTGGTTGGCGTACTCGGACGCACCGGTGTAGGCGGCCAGCACCGACGCCTCCGCCTGCTTGGCCTGGAGCACCAGCGTCTCGGTGCCGAGCCCGGCCTCGAGCAGCAGCACCCAGGCCCGGAGCCCGACGCTGCCCACGCCGACGACCTTGTGGGCCGCGTCGGTGAGCGAGAAGTGGTCCAGCAGCACCCGGCGGTCGGACCGGAGCGTCGCCCGGTAGCTCGCCAGCAGCCCCTGGATCGTGCGGAGCGCCTCGCCGCGGTCCATCGCGGTCATCTGGTCGACGGGGACGATCAGCGGGGCGTCGCTCACGATCCGCCGGTGGCCGCCGGTATCCGTGGTCAGCTTGGCCACCGCCTGGGGGCTGGTGCGGGTGTGGGCCTTGGCCACCAGGTTCTCGGCGCCTTTGAGGCCCGCTGCGTCCCGCTCGAGCTTCTTGGGTGACAGGGAGAGCTTGAACTCCTCCAGCCTGTCCTCGACGTCGAGGCGGGCGTACCAGACGTCGAGGATCGTCTGGCGGGCGAACGTGCGCATCGCCCGGCGGTAGCTGCCGGCCACGCCGAGCGCCAGCTTGCGGCACTGCTTGGCGGAGAAGCCGTTGTTGCGCCCGGCCACGACGAAGCTGGTGGTCAGGCGCTTGACGTCCCACTCGAACGGGCCCGGCAGCGTCTCGTCGAAGTCGTTGATGTCGAACACCAGCCGTCGCTCGGGCGAGGCGTAGGCGCCGAAGTTGGCCAGGTGGGCGTCGCCGCACAGCTGGGTGCGCAGGCCGGGGGAGGGGGTGGCGGCGAGGTCGGCGGCCATGACCAGCGCCGCGCCGCGGTAGAAGGTGAACGGCGAGACCAGCATCCGGCCGTGGCGGATCGGGACCAGCTCGGGCACCCGGGTCCGCTCCTGCTCGATCAGCAGGCCCACCGGGTCCCGCCCGGCGGCCGGGCTCAGCTCGGCGTGGGCCTCCCGCGGCACCCGGTCCCGGGCCGCCTTGCCGAACGCCCGGCGCTCCTCGGGGGTCCGGTGCGCCCCCTCGCCCGGGGCCTCGCGCGTCAACGTGTCTCTCGCCATGTCACCCACCTCCGCTCGGTGCCGACCCCCACTGCATGTGGCCAATATCGCGCCGTTGGGTCGTGTCGAACTTGTCCGCCGCCGGTCGCCTGGGGGTCACGCACCGGTCATCGGGTGGTCACCTGGCTCGTGTGACATGGGCCCATGCACCGGATCCGGCACCTCCTGGCGCTCGCGGCCCTGGCGATCACCCCGCTCACGACCGTGCAGGCGCCGGCGGCGTCGGCGGGGACGCCGGAGACCAGCTCGGCCGACCGGGTGACGATCGCGGTGATCGGCGACGTCCCCTACGGGGCCGAGCAGGAGGCCACGGTCGGGAGCCTGGTCGACGCCGTCAACGACGACCCCAAGGTCCGCCTGGCCGTCCACGTCGGCGACATCAAGAACGGCAGCACCACGTGCACCGACGAGCGGATCCGGGCGATCCGGACGCTGTTCGACCGGTTCGAGGACCCGATGATCTACACGCCGGGCGACAACGAGTGGACCGACTGCCACCGGGCCAACAACGGCGCCTTCGACCCGCTGGAGCGGCTGGCCTTGGTGCGGTCGCTGTTCTTCGACCACCCCGGGTCGGCCCTGGGCCGCCGGCCGATGACCGTGGACTACCAGCCGTCGCTGGTCGAGGACGTCCGCTGGGTCGAGTCCCGGGTCGCCTTCGCGACGCTCCACGTGATCGGCAGCGACAACGGCGCCGCGCCCTGGACCGGGCTCGGCTTCACGGCCCCGACCCCCGAGCAGGCGGCCGAGGTCGACGCCCGGATCGCCGCCACCGTGGCGTGGGTCGACGAGACCTTCGACGCCGCCGAGGCCAGCGGCCTGCGGGGTGTCGTGCTCGCCATGCAGGCCGACACGTTCGGCCCCTCGCCCTCGCCGGCCCAGCGGGCCGTGATCGCCGAGATCGAGGCCCGGACCGCCCGGTTCGACGGCGACGTGCTGCTGCTCCAGGGCGACTCCCACGTCTTCAAGGTCGACCACCCGCTGCCGGTGCCCAACCTGACCCGCATCGTGGTCCACGGCGAGACCCTGCCGTTCGAGTACCTGCGGGTGACCATCGACCCCCGCGCCGACCAGCTGTTCAGCTGGCAGCGCGTCCAGGTGCCGCCCGCGGCGTAGCGGTTCAGCGTCGATTCAGGGTCCCGGGGGAAGACTTCCCGGGGCGCTGAACCGCGGAGGTCTCGGGTGACCCGGAAGCCACTGGTGCTCGTCGTGGCGACCGCGGTGTTCTGCGGCCTGGCGCTGCGGGGCGCCTGGGCCGACGGGCCCACCTACGACGAGGCCACCGACCTGACGTCGGCGCTGACCGCGCTGACGCGCCACGACCTGCGGGCCACGCCCCAGCACCCGCCGCTCTTCCGCGAGCTGGCGGCGGCGCCGCTGCTGGCGTGGCACCCCTACATCCCCGCCGGGGCGGCCTGGGCCCGCGGCAGCGGGCACGACCTGGCGGCCCGGTTCATGCGGCACGAGGCCCGCCACGGCCACCTGCGCCGCGACCTGTTCGTGGCCCGGCTGGTGCCCGTGGCCGAGGCCGCCGCCGTGGCCTGGCTGCTGGCGATGGCCGGGGAGGAGCTGTTCGGCGGGGCCGCCGGGCTGCTGGCCGCGCTCCTGTGGCTGGCCAACCCGTTCGTCGTCGGGCTCGGCCACGTCGACGGCATCGACGGGCCGGCCACCCTGACGACCGTGCTGGCGGCGCTGGCCGTGCTCCGGGCCCGCCGGGCGCCGACGGGGCGGGCCGTCGTGCTGGTCGGGCTGTGCGGCGGCCTGGCCATCCTGGCCCGTCTGACGGGCCTGATCGTGGTGTCCACCGCGGCCGTGGGCGTCGCCGCGGCGGCCTGGCCCAGCGACCGCCGCCTCGCGGTGGCCCGGGCCGCCGCGATCGTGGCCGTCGCCTGGGCGACCGTCGGGGTCGCCTACGCGCTGCTGTCACCGGTCGACGTCGTCCCGGCCCACCTCGGCGTCGTCGGCCTGGCGACCTCGCTCGGGCACCTGGCCCTGCCGCCCGCCTGGCTGCGGGGCACGCGCCACCTGCTGCGGGTCGGCAACGAGCCGGGCCCGGCGTTCGTCCTCGGGCGGGCCCACACCGGGCGGTGGCCGTGGTTCTGGCCCGCCAGCCTGGTCGTCAAGTGGCCGCCGACGACCCTGCTCGTGCTGGCCGCGTTGCCCCTGACCTGGGCGCGGCTGCCGCGGCAGACCCGCCGCGAGGCCGCCTGGGTGGTGGCGCTGCCGGCCGCGGCCCTGACGCTGTTCACCGTCCAGCAGCAGCGGCCGATCGGGCTGCGCTACCTGCTGCCGGTGCTGGCGCTCTGGCTGCTGGCGGCGTCGCCGCTCGTCGAGGTCGTGCGGGGCGCCGCCCGCCCCGCCGTCGCCGCCCTGGCGGTGGCCGGCGGCCTCCTCCCGGCGCTGGCCGCGCCGGCCCTGGCGTGGACCGACCCCCTGCTGGGCCCCGGCTACCGCACGGCCACGGACTCCAACCTCGACTGGGGCGAGTCCTACAACGCGCTGGCCGCCTGGACCGCCGAGCATCCCGCGGCCGTCGTCTACTTCGGGCCCCCGGGCCTGGGACCGGCCACGCTCCCGCGCGCCCACGCCCTCCCCGTGCCACCCGCCCCGGTCACCGGCTGGGTCGTGGTGTCCGCCTCGCGGCTCACCGCGTACCGGCGCGCCGACCTGGCCTGGCTGCGGGCCTACTGCCCGGTCGGCGTGCTCGACGGCTCGGCGCTCGTCTACCGGTTCGCCGCGTCCCCCGACCGCTCGCTCGTCGGCCCGGACCGCCCGGCCGCCGCCTGCGACGGCGGCGTCAGCCGTCCGGTCGTCAGTCGACGTGCGGGACCGCGCACGAGGCCGGGTCGGGCCGGCCCACCAGCCGGAAGACCGTCGTGAGGCCGCGGTGCTGGATCTCGTGGGCCGACGGGTCGCCCTCGGTCCAGTCCTCCTCGGGCGGCTCGGTCACGTGGTGGGCGGCGGGGGACACGCTCACGACCACGTAGTCGTAGCGGCCGGTGCGCAGGCCGATCAGCCACTGCCGGCAGGTGGGGGCCCGCCCGTACGAGCCGCCGGGCCCGGTCACGCCGTTGAACTGGACGAGGTTGCTCAGGGCCAGGCCATAGAGCTGGTAGTCGTCGGCGAACCCCCCGACCGCCACCCGCTTGTTGCTGATGTGCCGGAACATCGGCAGCTCGATGCCGTGGCCGAGCCCGTCGCCGGCGTAGCGGTCGGCCAGGTAGTCGCGCTGCACGGGCCAGCCGCCCCCGCCCACCACGGCGACGGCGGCGGCCAGGGCCCCCGCCGGCAGCCGCCGGGGCCAGGCCCGGGCCCGGCCCGCCACCGCCACCGCACCCCCGAGGGCGACCGCGAGCACCGCGGTCGCCACGAGGGCCGGTCCGGCCCCGGGGGACCGGGCCAGGTCGACGGGGACCGCGACCGCCGCGGCCGCCAGGGCGGCGGGGGCGGCGCGGGTGCCGGCGGCGGCGATGGCGGCCAGCCCGAGCGCCGGCGCCAGGAACCGGAGGTCGGCGGCGAACAGGCGGGGCACGCCCTCGGGCCCGCCGGCGCCCCAGGGCGTGAACAGGTAGGCCACCATGCTGGCCAGCGCCGCGGCCCCGACGAGGCGTCCCGGGCGCGAGCGACCGGCGGCGGCGATCGCCGCCGCGCCCCCCGCGCCGGCGACCAGGAGGAGACCGAGCGGCCCGAACGACCGCAGCAGCCCCGGCAAGGCGGTCCCGGTCCAGAACCCCAGGGACCCGGCGTAGTGGGCGACCGAGTGGGCGAAGTGGTCGTCGAAGGGCATGCGCGGGCCGGCCAGCGTCACGAACCCCAGGTCGATCCGGAACCACGGGAGCGGCGTGCCCGTGTGCACCAGGTTGCGCACGTACCACAGCGCCCCGGTCGCCAGCGCCGGCAGGGCCAGGCACGCCGCCGCCCGGCGGCGGTGGCCCCGGCCGGCCATGAGCCAGGCCCCGGCGCCGAGGGCCGCCAGCGGTCCGAGCACGGTCAGCTTGGTGCCCGCGGCCAGCCCGGCGGCCGCGCCCGCCAGCGCGTACCCGCCCAGCCGGGGCCCGTGGCGGGCCTGCTCGTCGGGGAGGGCG
>DATFRN010000137.1:0-37175 GCA_035263165.1 Acidimicrobiales bacterium
GTACTGCCGGTCGAGCTCGGCCTCGATCAGCGGCCCGACGTCGACGCCGTTGACGGTGAGCCCGTCCACCTGCCCGTTGATCTCGACGCCGACCAGCTGCACGCCCCGCTGCACGGCGCCGTGGAGGTAGGCCCCCCGGATGCGCACCCGGCTCAGGTCGACGGCCCGGAAGTCGGACCCCGCCAGCGTGACCCACTCGAACCGCGACCCCTGGAGGTCGGCCATCACGAACTCGGCCATGCGCGCCGACGCTAGTGAACGGCCGAGGGAGCCGGGGGGCGGTCCGTAGACTGGCCGCCATGACCTGCCCGGCCTGCGGCGCGGCCGTGCCCGATGGCGCTCGCTTCTGCCCGAGCTGCGGCGCCGACCTCGGGCTGCGCGGCGACCAGCGGCGGGTCGTGACCGTCGTGTTCGCGGACATCGTCGGGTTCACCAGCCTGTCCGAGCACCGCGACCCCGAGCAGGTCAAGGGCATCGTCGACGGCTGCTTCCAGCGGCTGGTGGCCGACATCGAGGAGTTCGGCGGCCGGGTCGACAAGATCGTGGGCGACGCCATCCTGGCCCTGTTCGGCGCCCCGATCGCCCACGAGGACGACGCCGAGCGGGCGGTGCGCACGGCGCTGCGGCTCCCCGTCACCCTGTGCGACGCCGCCGCCGAGCGCGGGCTCGACGTGCGGCTGCGGGTCGGCGTGAACACGGGCGAGGTGCTCGTCGGCTCCCTGCGGGCGGGCGGCGACTACACGGCCATGGGCGACGTGGTGAACACCGCCCAGCGGCTCCAGGCCGCGGCCGAGCCCGGCCAGGTGCTGGTCGGCCAGGCCACCTATCTCGCCACCCGGCGGGCGGTGACCTACCGGTCGGTGGGCGACATCGCCGCCAAGGGCCGCGAGGCGCCGGTGGCGGCCTGGGTGGCCGAGGGCGCCCGGCTCCCGCCGGGCCACCGGGCCGACCGCCGACGGGCCCCGCTGGTCGGCCGGGACGACGAGGTCGCCCTGCTGACCCACACGCTGAACATGGCGATCGACCGGGGCCGCCCGGCGCTGATGCTCGTCCAGGGCGACGCCGGGCTGGGCAAGTCGCGCCTGGCCGAGGACGTCGCCGAGGCCGCCCGCGACTGCCACGACGCCCTGGTCCTGCCCGGCCGGTGCGTCCCCTACGGCGAGGCCAACGTGTGGTGGCCGGTGGCCAGCGCCGTCCAGGCCGCCTGCGGGGTCGAGCCCGGCGACGACCAGGCGGCCGTCACCGCCCGGGTCCGGTCCGTCGTGGCGGGGGCGCTGGACGGCGCGGAGGGGGCCGGCGCGGTCGAGCGGGTCGTCGAGGGCCTGCTCCACCTGCTCGGCTACGAGGTCCTGCGGGGCATCGACGCCACCCGCGCCCGCGACGAGGTGACCGGCTCGTTGCTGGCCTTCACCGCCGCGCTCGCCCGCCGGCGCCCGGTCGTCATGGTGCTGTCCGACCTCCACTGGGCCGACGAGGCCGTCCTGGGCGTCGTCGGCGCGCTGCTCCAGGCCACGGCCCGGCTGCCGTTCGTCGTGCTCGCCACCGCCCGCCCCGGCCTCACCGAGCGCTGGTCGCCGCCCGAGGGCGGGCACCACTCGGTCCTGGTCCACCTCGACCCCCTCGGCCGGGAGGCGGCGACCCAGCTGCTCCGCTCCCTGGCCGGCGACCGCCTGGCCGCGCTCGACGACGGCGTGGCCGACGAGCTCCTCGACCGGGCGAGCGGCAACCCGTTCTTCCTGGAGGAGCTGGTGTCGTGGCTGGAGGGATCGGGGTCGACCCAGGTGCCCGACACGCTCCGCGGCCTGGTGGCGGCCCGGCTCGACGGGCTCACGACGTCGGAGCGCCACGTGCTGGAGGACGCCGCCGTGCTCGGCTCGCGCGGCCGGGTCGACTGGCTGGAGATCATGCAGGCCCAGGGCCACGACGGCGACGCCGAGGTCCGGACCAGCCTGCGCGGCCTCCAGGCCCAGGAGCTGCTGGGCGTCGACGGCGACGAGTGGGAGTTCCACTCCGAGCTCGTGCGGGAGGTCGCCTACGGCACGATGACCAAGCAGCGGCGGGCCAAGGTCCACACCGGCATCGCCACCTGGCTCGAGCGCGAGGAGTATGCGCACCACGAGGCGGTGATCGACGGGATCGCCCACCACTACGGCCGGGCGGCGGCGCTGACCGTCGACCTCGGGAGCCCCTCGGCGGCGCACGACGGCGGCGTCGCCCGGGCGGTCGACTGGCTGTGGCGGGCCGGCCAGCGCGCCGCGCACGCCGACACGCCCCGGCGGGCGGCCGTGCTGTTCTCCGAGGCGCTGGCCCTGCTCGACGCCCCGTCCGCCGCCGACGCCGGGCGCCGGGGCGAGCTGCTCCTGGCCCGGGCCGCGGCCTTCCGCGAGCTGCGCGAGCTGCCGCCGGCCCGCGCCGACGCCGACTCGGCGCTGGCCCTGGCCGAGGCGGCCGGCGACGAGCCGGCGGCGGTGGCGGCCTCGATCGAGGTGGCCGAGATCGCCCTGCGGGCCGGCGCCCCCGACGAGGCCGAGTCGCTGCTGCGGGCCGCGCTGGCCCGGGCCGACGCCGCCGGCGACGACGCGGGCCGGGCGGCCGCGCTGCGGGTCCAGGGGTTCGCCGCCCTGCTGCGCAACGACCCCGACGATGCGGTCGCCTCGCTCGAGCCGGCGCTGGAGCTCTACACCGCCCAGCGCGACCGCCTCGGCCGGGCCTGGGCGCTCCAGAACCTGTCGTGGGCCCACTTCATCGCCGGGCGCATCGACGACGCCGAGGCCCTGCTGCACGACTCGGCGGCCCTCTTCGCCGAGCTGGGCGACCGGGGCGGCCTCGGCTGGTCGATGGGCCTGCTGGCCTTCGCCCGCTTCCACGCCGGCTACCCCGACGAGGCCGAGGCGATGGCCGACGAGGTCTTCGGCGCAGCCGGCGAGGCCGGCGACCGCTGGGCCGTGGGCATGGGACAGGTGCTGACGGCCAGCATCCGCCTGTGGACCGGCCGGGCCGAGTCGGCCGTCGAGCGGGCCCGCCAGGCCCTGGCCACCTTCGACGCCATCGACGACGCCTACGGCCGGGTACAGGCCCGGCTCCCGCTCGGGCGGGCGCTGGTGACCGCGGGCCGCCTCGAGGAGGGCTTCGCGGTGCTGGAGCAGGCCCGGGCGACGCTGCTGCCCAGCCACTCCCCCCGCTTCACGGCCTTCTCCGGGACCGGGCTGCTCAGCGCGGCGGTCCAGGTGGGCGACCGGCGGCGGGCCACCGCCGCCCTCGACGTCCTCCCGACCCGCGCGCTGTCCTCCGACGACCTGGCGACCGCCGGCGCCGGCGAGTACCTGGTGTCCCGGGCCCTCCTCGAGCTGCAGTGCGAGGACCCCGAGGCGGCGCTGGACCTGCTGCGGGAGGTGAGCCGAGCCACCGGCGAGCGGGCCGGCGCGGGCTACTGCGGTGCCGTGACCGCCCTGGCCCTGGCTGCCGCCGGCCGGAGCGACGAGGCCGCGGCCGCGGCGCGGGTGGTCGAGGACGACGAGCGCTCGACCTACCTCGACCGGCTGTGGGCCGGGCTGGCCGCCGGCGCCGTCGACGCCCGCCGGGGCGACCGGGCGGCGGTCGAGCAGCGGTTCGGCGAGCTGTGCGCCCGGGTCGACGCCACCGACGACCAGGTCGCCCAGGCCCTCGCCCGCCTCGGCTGGGCCCTGGCCCGCAAGGCGGCCGGCCACCCCGGCGCCGCGGCCGAGGCCGAGGA
This sequence comes from Acidimicrobiales bacterium, assembly GCA_035263165.1. Lineage (GTDB taxonomy): Bacteria > Actinomycetota > Acidimicrobiia > Acidimicrobiales > VFJN01 > ZC4RG19. The sequence continues at coordinate 3,734 of DATFRN010000137.1, forward strand.
GGCCGAGGACCGGTTCGCGGCGCTGGGCGTCGAGGCCGAGGGGTGGACGGCGGTGCTGCGCCAGGCCGTCGGGGCCGAGGCCACAGCCGCCGCAGTCGCCTCCCCCACGGTCGGCTAACGGCCGCCCTCCAGCTCGGCGAGCCGGCGGTCGGTCGCCTCCAGGCGGGCGACCACCACGCTGAGCACCCGCCGGGCGACCAGCGTGTCGGCCGCCAGGACCTCGTCCAGGTGCTCGGCCCGCAGGGCCAGCAGGGTCATGGGGACGATCGACCGCACGGTCGACGACCGCACCCCGGTCCCCAGCAGGGCCATGTCGCCGAAGAAGTCGCCGGCGTTCATCACCCCGAGGTCGACCTCGTCCCGGCGTACGGCGGCGTGGCCGTCGACGACCAGGAACAGCTCGTCGCCGAACTGGCCCTGGGTGACGACGTCGACCGCGGGCCCGACGGACACCTCGTAGGCCCGCTCGGCCAGCATCGTCAGCTCCTCGTCGGAGGCGCCGTGGAACAGCCACACCTCGGCGAGGAGCTTCTTGCGTTCCTCGATCGCGACCAACGCGCCCATCGGAAGGGACCGTACCGCGCGGGGAGCTCAGGCCGTCGTGGCCCGGCGGAGCCGGTCGAGGACGACCGGGTCGACCTTGCCGTCGTGCCAGCGCTCCTCGTAGTTCTCCCGGCCCATCCAGTCGTAGAGGTCGCGGCCGACGTCGCCGCTGCGGTAGCCGGTGGCCGCCAGGCGCTCGGCCAGCTCGGCCGCCAGCGGGCCCTCCAGCGCCAGCAGGTCCTCCTCGGGTGTCGAGCCGAAGTAGAGGTCGTGGAGGTCGAGCATGCGCTCCAGGTCGCCGATCGGCTCGGGCGAGTCGTCGCTGCGCAGGTCGACGACCACGTCGGACAGGCCGCCGTAGCCGGCGCCCGGCGACACGACCAGCACCGCGGCGGCCTGCTTGCCCCGGGGATCGCCGCCCTCGGCCTGGCCCGCCGCCAGCGCGGCCACCAGCCGGCGGGCCACGGGGAGCTCGTCGTGGCCGGCCAGCCAGGCCTCGACCATGGCGTCGACGACCGGGGCCCCGGCCAGCATGTTGCCCTGGGCGGCGAAGGCGCCGGCCGGGTCGCTGCGGGCGATGCCGCCGGCCCACGGCTGGCAGCGCTCGCCGGTGAACGTGGCCGTGCCGCCCGCCGCGTCGACCACGCCCGCCTGGCGCTCGGCCCGCTGGGGGTCGCCGGCGAAGAACTCGTCCAGCAGCCCGGCTGCGGCCGTGCCGGCGGCCAGCATCTGCAGGCCCCGGGTCCGCAGCTCGAGGTTGCAGTAGGCCTGGGTGGCCAGGGCGCCGGCCCCGGCCGCGGCGGCGGGGACGTAGGCGCCGGCGGCCAGGAACTTGCTGGCCACGGCCACCCCCATCTCGGACCCGTCGGCGCTGCGCCCCACGATCGAGAACGTCATGCCGGACATTGTGCTGCCAGACTGCCCACGCCGTGGACCTGACCTTCTTCCGGATGAGCACGCCGTGGACCTGACCTTCTTCCGGATGAGCACGGTCGTGGTGATGCTCCTGCTCGTCGCGCTCGTCGGCGGCGCCGCCGCGGCCGGGACCCTCCTCGGGCGCTGGCTGCGCACCCGGCCCGAGCCCATCCACCAGCCGGTCGGAGCCGTCCAGGGCGCACTGCTGGGCCTCGTCGGCCTGGTGCTGGCCTTCGGCCTGACCATGGCCGTGGGCCGCTACGACACCCGCCGGGCCATCGTGGTCCAGGAGGCCAACGACATCGGCACGACCTACCTGCGGGCCCAGCTGCTGGCCGAGCCGGCCCGCTCCCGCTCGCTGGCGCTCCTGCGGCGCTACGGCGACCTGGCGGTCGACATGGCCGACCGGGTGCCCGAGAGCGCCCGGTTCGAGGCCGACATCGACCGCATGGACGCCGTGCAGCGGTCGCTGTGGCGCCAGGCCGGCGCCGCGGTGCGGGCCGACCCCCAGGGGACCGCGCCCCGCCTGTACGTCGAGTCGCTCAACTCGATGATCGACTCGCACAGCGACCGGGTGACGTCGCTGAGCAACCGGGTCCCGAGCACGGTCGTGATCCTCCAGGTGCTGGGGGGCGCGGTGGCCGTCGGCGTGCTGGCCCTCTACGTGGCGCTGCTCGGGCGGGGTCTGGCCCCGACCCTGGTGGCCGCCTCGGTCGTCGCCGTGATCCTGTTCATCTCGATCGACCTCGACCGTCCCCACCGGGGCCTGATCACCGTGCCGGACCAGCCCCTCGTCACCGCCCGGGCCGCCATGGACGCGCCGCCGGCCGCGCCCGGGCCATGACCGTGCTCAGGCGCCGGCGCCCACCTTGGGCATGACGTCCTCGACCACCCGGCGGAGGTAGGGCCAGGCCCGCTCGGGCGGGAGGCCGCCGATCAGCGGGTGCAGCTGGAGGGGCTCGCCGCCGGCGACGAGCGCGACCGCCTCCTCGATGCCGAGGATGCGATGCGACCGGTTCTCGGCCCGCAGCTCGTCGGCCGTGGTGGCGAAGGACAGGCTCGCCGTGGTGGCGTCGCCGGCGTTGGCCGCCGCATAGGTGGCGACGTCGTGCATCAGGTAGGGCCCGAGCTCGTCCCAGGCCCGGTCGACGTCGTCGGCGACGAACACCGTCGTCGCCAGGTCGCGGGGCGGGATCATGCAGAAGCCGGGCTCGTGGCCGTGGGCCCGGGCCTCGGCGGCGTAGACGTCGGCCAGGTCGGGGTCGCCGCCCTGCGCGATGAACGCCAGCCCGTGGCGCCCGGCCCGCCTGGCCGCGGCGGCGCTGCCCCCGCCCCAGGCCACGAACGGCCCGCCCGGGGTGGCCGGCGCCGGGGTCACCTGCACGGTGCGCCCGTCGAACGTGAAGGGCTCGCCGGACTTGGCCTTCAGCAGGATGCCCAGCTTCTCCTCCGCCAGCTTGCCCCGCCGGTGGAAGTCGAGGCCGTACAGCTCGTACTCCTCGGGCCGGTAGCCGATGGCGGCCACGTAGCCGACCCGGCCGGCGCTCAGGATGTCGAGGACGATCATCTCCTCGGCCAGGCGGATGGGGTGGCAGAGCGGCAGGGTGACGATCGCGACGGTGATCGGGAGCGTGGTGGTGCGGGCGGCCATGGCGGTGGCCAGGATGAGGGGCGAGGGCAGGTAGCCGTCGTCCCAGGCGTGGTGCTCGCACACGACCGCGGCCATGGCCCCCTTGTCCTCGGCGTAGGCCGCCATCTCGAGGGCGGCGGCGTACAGCTCGGCACGGGGCGCACCCGTCTCCGGCGCACGCATGTCGAAGCGCATCGTGAACAAGCTCGTCACCTCGTCGGCCAGCGGTCCCGCAAACGTAGGCGCCGCCACGCGGGGCCGTGCAACCGCGGCCGGCCGACCGGCGTAGAGGCCGGCATCGTCAGCTGAGAGCAGGAGGAACGACGATGCCCACACAGCGATCCCGCCGACGGTGGCCTCGCATCGCACCCGCACTGGTCGTGGCCCTGGCCGCCGCCGGCCTGGCGTCGCCGATGGCGCGGGCGCCCCGGCCGGCCGCGGCGTCGCCGGCCGCGGTGGCGCCCCGGGTGACGGGCCTGGTGCGAACCTATGGCGCCTCGGCCTACGGGCGGGTGCAGCAGGCGGTGGCCACCTGCCCGGCCCGCAAGGTCGTCCTGGGCGCCGGGACGTGGATCACGACCACCGCGGGAGACGGGGTCCTGACCCCTACGCCCTGACCAGGGCGGTCCCCTACTGGGACGGCGGCAGCGGACGCTTCGCCTGCCCCGACACGACGCGCCAGCGGGTGCTCGGCACCGGCGCGATGGTGGCCGCCACCTCCGGCCCGGAGACGGCGGGCCCGGCCCTGCAGGTGGCCCGGGCCGACGCCCAGGGCGTGCTGACGAGGGCGCAAGCGCACGAGCGCCCGGCGGGGTGGTCCGCCGACTGGCAGCTCTACGGCTACGCCGTGTGCGCCGACCGGCCCGCCGGCTACGAGGTGCGCACGGGCGCCTCACCGGCAGGGCCGGACCGGTTCAAGGCCGCGACGGCGTCGTGCAGCGACGGCACCCGCCTCGTGAGCCGGGGCGGCGCCGTGAGCAACGTCGCCCCCGGCAACGTGGCGCTCACCGCGTTGAACTACGCCTACCCGGACGTGGACGCCACCCGGGCGGAGGCGTCCTGGAACTCGCCCGTGGACAGCGCCCACCGGCCGGCCCCGGTGGACTGGGACTTCATCGTGGCCCAGGCGATCTGCGTCGCACGCTGACCCCACGGCCGCGGCCCCGGGCCCGCGGGTCCGGGGCCGCGGTGCGTCAGCGGTCGTCGCGGAGATGGGCGAGCCCCTGGGCCAGGCGTCGGTGGGCGCGGTGGACCCGGGACTTGACGGTGCCGACCGGCAGGCCCAGCCGGGCGGCGATCTCGGCCTGCGTCAGGCCCACGTAGTGGGTGAGCCGCAGCAGCTCTCGCTCGCTCTCTGGCAGGTCCCGCAGCGCGCAGCGGACGGTCCAGCGCTCCCATGTGTCGTCGAAGCCGGCGGCCTCCGGCCCGGGCAGCGCCGCCGGGAGCGGCCCCGTGGGCGGCCGGCGCCGCTCCCGGCGGGCGATGTCCGCGGCGGTCCGGCGGGCGATGGCGTAGAGCCACGGGCCGAGCGGCCGCTCGGGATCGAAGCGGGCGGCGGCCCGCCACGCCTTGGCGAACACCTCCTGCACCGCCTCCTCGGCGAACCCCCGGTTGCGCAGCCGGCTCGCCGCCACGGTGAAGACCGGACCGGCGAACCGCTCGTACAGGTCTCGCACGGCGGACGGATCGGCGGCGGCGAAGCGCCGCCCCAGGTCACGGTCGGCGGGTGGGGGCGGGCCGCCCCCACCGCGCCGCGGCGCGCGCACGGCCGGCCCGGCGTCCGGCGGGTCGCACCCCGGCACGGCGCGGGCGGCTCAGGCGGGCTCGACGGCCCACGTGCCGGCCTGCCGCTCCACGAGCCGGCAGCCGGCGCCGGCGAGCGCCGTGTCGAAGGCGGGGCGCCAGCCGTCCAGGTCGCCGAGGAGCCTGTACTCCTCGCCCCCGACGGTCGCCAGCGTCCAGGCCAGCCCCCGCCCGTGGCGGGCCCGACCGAGGGCGGCCACCGCGCGCAACGGCACGTCGATGTCGACGCGCCCGCCGGCGAGGGCCCCGACGAGCCCGGCGGCGGCGGTCGCCCGAAGGTTGCCGACGTGGAGGAACCGGCGCTGGGTGACGAGGGCCTCGCCGGGGACCAGCCGGAACCGGCTCCGGAGGTAGGCGGCTGCCGTCCGGTGGATGACGACCTCGTCCGGCGCGAGCCGGAGCTTCGCCACCGTCAACCCCAGCGGGGCTGGTCGTCGGGATCGAGGCCCAGGCTGAGCTTGCCGAGCAGCTCGTGGGTCAGCAGCGAGTTGGCCGGGTGGAGACGGCCCATCCGGGCGTCCCGGAACATCCGCTCGATCCGGCTCCGCTTGAACACCCCGGCACCCCCGCTCACCTCGAGCGCGGTGTCGACGACCGCCCACGCGCGGCTCACGACGTCGTGCTTGCAGGCGACGATCTTGGGGAGCCAGTCGGGCCCATGGTCGACGCCGCCCGCCCAGTCGTCGCAGACGCGGTCGAGGTGGGCGTCGAGCGCCTCGAGGTGCAGGCGCATCTCGGCCACCCGGTGCTGCACCTCGGGGTGGTGGGCCAGCGACCTGGACAGGGCCACGGACGTGCGCTTGTGCGCCTGGGCCACCGTCTCGTCGAAGGCCCGGCGGGCGATCGCCGCGTAGACGGCGGCGAAGCCGAGGAGGCCCCAGGCGAACAGCGCGACGTGGAACGGGCCGGCGCCGGCGAAGCCGGCCGGGCAGACCAGGATCGTCGCCTCGTCGGGGATGAACGCCTCCTGGAGCACCGTGTCGTGGGAGGCGGTCGCCCGCATCCCGAGGGCGTCCCAGGTCTCCACGATGCGCACCCCCGGGGTGTCCCGGCCCACGAACCCGTGCACGATCCGGGGCCCGGCCGGGTCGGTCACGTCCATGGCGTGCACGCCGAGCCAGGTCCAGGCCGGCGACAGGCTGCCGAACAGCTTGTGGCCGGTGATCCGCCAGCCGCCGTCGGCCCGGGTCGCCCGCGCCGACGACAGCAGGACGGGGACGTCGTTGCCCGCCTCGCCGTGGCCGGCGGCCACCACCGCCCCGCCCGCGGCCTGGCGCAGCAGCCAGTCGCCCGAGTCGTCGCCCCGGCGGCGCAGGTCCGCGCACAGCCCGACGAAGTAGTGGTGCATGTTGACCGCCAGCGCCGTGGCCGGGGCGACAGAGGCCAGCCGCCGCTGCAGCCGGTTGACCTCCGCCAGGTCGAGGCCGCCGCCCCCGAGGTCGGCCGGGACGGCCGCCAGCAGGTAGCCACAGGCGCGCAGCTCGTCCAGGTCGTCGGCGGCGAACGTGTTGTCGCGGTCGTGCCCGGGGGCGCGCTCCTCGAAGCGGGCCAGCATCTCGTCGTCGAGCGTGCCGGCCCAGGTCGCGGTCGCTGTCATCGTGGTCCTCCTGCCTCGTTCGTCACTCGGGCGACCGTACGGAGGGCGGGGCACCGGAGACTTCGCCCAGCCGGGCCATCCGGCTCGGTGCGACGCGCTGGCCCGAACGGGCCACGGGCGGCGGCCGGGGCCGCCGCGAAATGGCCGGGGCGGGCGACGCCGGCCGGCGGGGAGCGGGCGCATGCTCCCGAGGTGGACGCCCCCCGCCTCTCAGTCCGCCGAGCCGAGCAGGTTGCGCCGTGTCGCCTCGGCGACCGCCGCCGCCCGCGACGGCTGGCCGAGCTTGGTGCGGATGTTGGCCACGTGGCGGTGCACGGTGTGGACGCTCAGGTGCAGGCGCCCGGCGATCTGGGGGTCGGTGAGCCCCTGGGCGACCAACTCGATGACGTCGAGCTCGCGGCGGCTGAGGACGCGGGAGCTGTCCCCGCGCCCGGCCCGCAGCGACGCCAGCGCGGCCGCGGCCCGCGCCGCCTCGCGCGCCGCGGCCGCCTGGCGACCCAGGCCGGCCAGGGCGAGGGCGAGGCCGGCGCGGGCCTGGGCGGCGTCGTAGGGCATACCTGCCCGGTCGTAGAGGTCGACGGCGTCTTCCCATCGCCGGCGCGCCGTCTCGTGGTCGTCGGCCGCCCCGGCCAGCTCGGCCGCGGCCGCCGCGGTCATCGCGGCCAGGGCGGGCGTCGACTCCGAGAGGCCCCCGAGCTCGTCGACGAGTCGGCGGGCGTGCTCGCGCTGCCCCCGGCGCGCCGCGACGGTCGCGGCCAGGGCCAGCCCTGGAGCCCGGGCCAGGGCGCTGTCCGGCGCCAGCCGGCGGAGGTGGCGCTCGGCGAGATCCCCCGCGGCGACCAGGTCGCCCTCGTCGAGCGCCACCGCGGCCAGGCAGCGCAGGGCGTCGGGGTGCCAGCGGACCAGGCCCGCCAGGCGGCGGGCGGTGGCCGGGCGCTGCTGGCGGCGCCGGAGCTCGGCGCGCCGCACGATCACCTCGTACACCGCGGCGGGGGCGCCCGTGGCGAAGGACCGCTCGGCGGCGTCGAGCTCGGCGTCGGCCCCCGCGAGGTCGCCCCGGGCCATCAGGACCCCGGCGTAGTGGCAGCGGCAGAACCCGACGAGCTGGTCGAACCGGATCCGGGCGCAGATCCGCTCCTCGATCACGTCGCACCACTGGGCCGCCCGCCCGATGTCCGCCGTGTGCTCACACCCGTAGATCACGTAGCAGCAGGTCATGGCCGTCGGCAGGTAGGAGGCCAGGTCGCCGGCGATGAGGGCTGCAGCGGCGTCGTCCAGCAGGCGCATCCCGTCCGCCGGGCGCCCGACGATGACCAGCGCCAGCCCCTCCTGGCCCTGGGCCACCAGCTCGACCTCGGCGTCGCCCGCCTCCGCCGCGGCCCGGCGCGCCCGGCGGGCCAGGTCGAGACCGGTGCCGCCGTCGTGGTCGAGCACCAGGGCCATCTCGGCCTCCCGCACGGCCAGCCACGCCTGCTCGACCACCGGGGGCCGGCCGTCCAGCAGCCCGTGCGCCCGCCGGTACCAGCCACGGGCGACCGCCACGTCGCCCCGGAGGGTGGCGTGGTTGTACCCCAGCCAGGTCGCGGCCCGGCCCGCCCCCACGTCGTCGCCCCGCTCGCGGTGGTGCCGGTACGCCCGCTCGTAGCCGGCGAACGAGTCGTCGTGGTCCCCGAGGAGGCGGGCCGCGAACGCCCGGCCCTCCCAGGCCCGGGGATCGTCGCCGTCGCCCCCGGCCAGCGCCCGGTCGAAGGCGTCGCGGGCCTCGACCCAGGCACCGCGGGCGACCAGCCGACCGCCCTCGGTCAGCGCGTCGACGTCGTGCGCCACACCGCCACCGTATCGAGCATCGTGACCCCGACCCGGAGGAGCATCCGATGACACTGTCCACCCCGAGCCCCGTGGTCGTCCGCCACTCCCGGCTCCAGTCCCGCTACCGCGCCGAGCCCGCGGCGGCCATGATCCACAAGCACGTCTGGACCCGGGACGACGGCCACGACCCCGTGCACGGGGTCGTCGTGCCCGGGCCCTACGGGGCCGCCTGGCCCGTCGGCATCGACGCCAAGGTGGGCGGCGACGACGACGCCCCCAACCCCGGGGAACTGCTTTGCGCGGCGCTGGCGTCGTGCCTCGACACCACGCTGCGGATGATCGCCGCCCACCTGCGGGTGGGCCTCCGGTCGGTGCGGGTCGACGTGCACGGCGAGGTCGACGCGCGGGGCGCGCTGGCGGTGGACCCCGGGGTCCGGGTGGGGTTCCGGTCGCTGGAGGCGCACGTCGCCTACGACCCCGCTCCCGGCACCGAGCCGCGGCGCCTCGACCTGTTGCGGGACCGGACCGAGGACCTGTGCATCACCCTCGACACCCTGCGCGCCGGTGTCCCGGTCGAGCTCGCCTGGGGCGCGCCCGACCGAGGATGAGGCGTCGGATCGTCGCGTGTCGCGGCCATCATCCGCCCGTACGCCACCGGCCCCGCCGCGGTTCCCTCACCCGGCCCGACGGGATGCGGAGATCGACGCGGGCCGGGGTGGCGGGCGGGGCATGACCGGAGCCGCGGCGGCTCCGGTGGGATGATCGGCGCCGTGCCCGGGACCCGGCGAGTGGCGCTCGTGACCGGCAGCTCGCGCGGGCTGGGGCGGGCGATCGCCGTCCGGCTCGGGCGCGACGGCCTGGCGGTGGCCGTCAACGGCCTGCACGACGACGAGCGGGTCGGCGAGGTCGTCGACGCCATCCGGGGCGCCGGCGGCGTGGCCGCGGCCTTCCCCGCCGACGTCACCGGCGAGGCCGAGGTCGCCCGGCTGGTGGCCGCCGTGGCCGCCGGGCTCGGCCCGGTCGGCGTGCTGGTGCTCAACGCCACCGGGCCCCAGCCCGAGGCGCCGCTGGACGAGGTCGGCTGGGACGAGCACCTGGCCCAGCTCGACTTCTTCGTCAGGAGCCCCGTGCTCCTCGGGCGGGCCGTCGTCCCGGGCATGCGGGCCCGGCGCTGGGGGCGGATCGTCCACGTCGACTCCGAGGTGGCCCACCGGCCGCCGCCCGGCCGGTCCGCCTACGCCACCGCCAAGAGCGCCCAGATCGGCCTGACCCGCAGCTGGGCCCGCGAGCTGGCACCCGACGGCATCACGGTCAACACCGTCGCCCCCGGCTTCGTCCCCGTGGAGCGGCACGTGGACGTGCCCGAGGAGATCCGGCGGGACTACGTCGCCTCGGTGCCGGCCGGCCGGTTCGGGACCGGCGAGGAGATCGCCCACGCGGTGAGCTTCTTCGCCTCGGAGGCGGCGGGCTACGTCACCGGCCAGCGCCTCGTCGTCGACGGCGGCCGGGCCCTGGGATGAGCGAGGCCCCTCCCCTCCCCCAGGGAGGGGAGGGGAGGGGCCTCGAACGGTGGTCGCCCCGGGCGGGCGAGGGGCGCCCCGACGGTGCTGGGTGGTTCGCCGGGGGGTCGTCTCCGTCCGGAGCGACCACCGTGGCGCCCGCCGCCGTCGGAGGTCGGCAGCGGGCGCAGGACGTCACGGCAGGTGGTCGGTGACCGACGCCGGGAGCGTCGTGGGGACCGGCAGCGACGGCGCCGGGACGCTCGGGACCGTGAGCGGCGGCAGCGGGAGCGGCGGCAGCGCCGGGAGCTTCGGCACGGTCACGCCGGGCACCAGCTCGGCGCCGCCCGACCCGTGGGCCCCGGCCCCGGACCCGGTCCCGACGCTGGCATCGGCGCCGGCATCGGCCCGGCCGGCACCGGCGTCGGCCTGCCCGTCGGCCCCGGCCTCGGCCCGGGTGGCCGGCACGCCGTCACGCACGTGCGCCGGGTCGGCGTCCGGCAGCGCCACGGCCATCTGCGTCAGCGACCGTGCGGCGCCGTCGACCACGTGGAGGACCCGCAGGGTGACGATGTCGTCGGGCGCGACCGGGAGCTCCAGCGTCTGGCGGCCGGCCCCCGATGCCAGCGAGACGAGGTCGCCGAGCGAGACGCCGGCGGCACCGGCCTGGGCCACGGGATCCCCGCCGAGCGACACCGGCCGCCCGTCGACCCAGGCCCCGACGGCCAGCTGCTCGGCCCCGCCCGAGGTGCGGGAGACGGTGAACGACAGCGTCGACCCGTCGTAGCGGACGTCGGCCAGCGCCACGTCGGAGGCGGCGGAGCCGACGACGGTCCACGCGGACGGGGCGCCGGAGGCCGCGCTCGACCGCAGGTACACCGAGCCGCGGGCGCCGCCGAGGGCGGCCGGCAGCGTCCAGTCGACGACGGCGGTGGTGCCGGCGGTGCCGCGGAGCGCCACCGCGGGGGCGGAGGCCGCGGTGGCGCCCGACGGCAGGCCCATGGCGCCGAGGTAGGCCCGGGCCGCCTGGACCGGGTCGGGGCCGGGGGCGGACCACACGGCCGCGGCGGTGGAGGCGTCGAACCCCGGGGCGCCGGGGACGACGGCGCTGATCGGGCGGGCGGCGGGGTGCTCGGCGCCGGGGCCGCCGGTGCGGTCGACGACCAGGGCCGCGGCCAGGGCCAGCACCAGCACCGCGGCGGCGATGGCGCCCAGGCGGGGGCGGCGCTCCCGCCGGGGGCGCTCCCGCACCTCGGCGGCGGTCGGCCGGGCGACGGCGAGCGGCAGCACGACGGCCTCGGGCCGCTCGATGAGCTCCTCCCAGGTGGGTGGGGTGGCGTGCACGTCGGCGGCGAGGTGCTGCAGCGCCAGGCGCACGCCGGCAGCGAGGTCGGGTCTGTCGTCGTGGAGCAGGGTCATCGGGGTCTCCTGGCGGCGGGGGGTGGGGGCGAGGGCGGGGTCGGGGTCATGGACGGGGTGGTGGGGCCGGCGGGCGGCGGGCGGCGTGCTCACGGCTCGATCACCCGGCGCAGGGACTGGAGGCCCCGGTGGATGGCGCTGCGCACCGTCGACTGGCGGCAGCCGAGGACGGCGGCGATGCGGTCGTCGGCCATGTCCTCGTAGAACCGCAGGACGATGGCGATGCGCTGGCGGTCGGTCAGCTCGGCCAGCGCGTCCCACATCTCGTCGGCGGCCAGCCGGGCCGGGTCGGGCGGCGCCGGCCGGTGCGTGCGCTCGACGGCGTAGCGGCGCCCCCACGAGCGGCACCGGTTGACGACGGCGCGCCGCACGTACGGGTAGGGGTCGCGGGGCCGGTCACCGGTGCGGTGCGTGGCGACGAATGCGTCCTGCACGAGCTCCTCGGCCACGGCGGCGTGGCCGGTCAGCAGGTACGCGAGCCGCACGAGCCGGCCGTACTCGACCCGGTAGACGTCGACGAGGTCGCCGTCCCAATCGCCGGATGCCCGGCGGTCCAAGGCTTCGGCCTTCGGCATTGTGGTCATCAGGGTCCTACACGCACGAGACCGCCGGGCTGTTGCGAGAAACCCCGGATTCCTCTCCCCACCCCCCGGCGGCGCCACCCTACGCGGCCGGACCACCGCTGCCGTACCATCTCGCCGGCGATACCTCTCGCGCGGGAAGGAGCATCGGGATGCCTGATGCCAAGACAGAGATGGGCGTGTGCCCGTTCTGCAAGGAAGAGGTGAGGGCGGCGGCGGTCAGGTGCAAGCATTGCCTGGCCGACATCCCTCCGGCCAAGCCGGACCACGGCGGCGTCTGCCCGCTGTGCAAGGAGGACATCAACGCCGAGGCCACCCGGTGCCCGCACTGCCAGGCCGACCTGGCCGCCGGCACCCGGTTCTTCATGGCCCCGGCGCGCCGGCCGGCCCGGATCCTCCGGAGGCGCCTCCCGGAGCCCTTCGAGGGGGGCCGGCCACGCGGCCGGCGCGTCCCGGTGGAGGCCGCGGAGCGGTCGAGCAGCTGCCCGCCCCGGATCGAGACGCGGTACGGGACGTACCACCTGGTCGACGAGGGGATCGGCGCCGACGGCTGGCACTACTGCGGCTACGAGCCGGGCGCCTACGGGATCTTCGACGACGACGACCTGGTCCCCTACACGCCCACGGTCCTGAGCGAGTAGCTCAGGCGCCCTGGAGATCGCGGCGGCCGAAGGCGACGACGCCGGCCACTGCGGCCAGGACGCCCAGGCCGACGAGCCAGGCCGCCGCCGTCGCATCGGGGGCCGCGGCCGGGGCCGGGGTGATGTGCAGCAGGGGCGCCGTGTCGCGCAGCCAGCGGTTGGAGTCCGTGATCGAGCTGAGCGTCTCCACCAGGAACGACCACACGACCAGCCCGTAGGTGACGGCGATCGCCGCCCGGGGCCAGACCCCGAAGGCCAGCGCGCCGATCCCGAGCACGAACACGGCCGGCGGGGCGACGTTGAGCCCCGCCCGCAGCAGGTCGCCGAAGTCGACGGCGGCGTGCTGGCTGCTGGCCCCGACCCAGGCGGCGACGCCGGTGAGGGCGCTTGCCACCACCACCAGCCCGGCGGCGATGCCCACCCGGGCCGCCAGCCAGCGCCAGCGGGCCACGGGCCGGGCCAGCAGGTTGTCGAGGTGGCCGCCGGCCTCCTCGTTGCGGACGGCGGCGATCTGGCCGGCCACCGCCACCGACACCAGGCCGCCCGCGATGATGAACACGAACCCGAGGTAGACGACGGCCCCGCCGCTGGTGGCGCCCAGCCGGCTGATCACCCGCTCCAGGGTCGGGCTGCCGCGCAGCGAGCGGCCGGCGGCCTGGGTGACCAGGCCGAACACCAGCCCGGTGGCCGCCAGCGCCGCCAGCCAGGCGACGATGGCCGGCCGGGTCAGGCGCAGGGTCAGCCCCGCCTGGCCGCCGAGGAGCAGCGTCCGGGCCGGCGGTGCGTCCCGGCTGGCCAGGGCGCTGGCCCCGAGGTCGCGGTGCGCGGCGATGCGCACGGCGACGACCACGAGCACGGCGACGACGCCGGCGATCGGCAGGAACGCCAGCGGCCGGGACCCGGTGAGCGGGCGCAGCTCCTCGATCCAGCCGAGCGGGCTGGCCCACCGCAGCCAGGCCAGCCCGGGGTCGGAGTCGGCCGCCATCCGGATCAGGTACGACCCGGCCAGGACCCCGGCGCCGATCAGGTTGGCGTCGTGGCGCGTGGCCGCCAGCTGCGAGAGCAGCACGCCGACGGCCATGAAGATGGCGGCCGCGCTCACCGCCGCGGTGGCGAAGTACAGCGCGGCGCCCGCGCCGATGCCGACGTCGGCGCCCGCTCCGGCCGCCACGGCCAGGAGCGCGGTCGGCAGCCACAGCGCGACGAGGCCCACGCCGAGGCCGACGGCCGCCTGGCGGGCGGCGCCGCCCCGGGTGGTCTGCCCGGACAGGAACAGCTCCCAGCGGCCGGCGTCCTCCTCGCCCCGCAGCACCCGGGTGGCGATCAGCAGTCCCCAGATCGCGCCCACGATGACCAGCGTGTAGAGCGTCTTGTAGGCGGTGTAGCCGGCCACCGTGTCCATGTGCCGGATGGGCCCGAAGAGGGCCTCGAAGGCGGCGTTGCCCTGCACCGACGTCACCAGGTTCCGGCGGGAGGCCGCCGTCGGGAACAGCGACCGGTACTGGGACATCGTGGCCGCCACGATCGCCCCGAACACCAGCCCCCACAGCGCCCCCGGGCGGGCGGCCCGCTTGGCGGTGGTCACCGCCACCGCCCGGGCGGCCCGGGCGTCGTCGTAGAGGGCCCTACGCCGCATCGGGGGTCCCCTCGGGTGCCGCCTCGGCGCCGTAGTGGGCCAGGAACAGCTCCTCCAGCGACGGCTCCTCGCTGACCAGGTGGCGCACGCCGGCCCGGGTCAGGACGGTCAGCAGCGGTTCGATCGACCCGGTCACGTGGCAGCGCACCCGGCGCCCGTCGACCTCGACCGCGCTCACCCCGGGCACGTTGGCCAGGTCGGGACCGGCCCGTCCAGCTCGGCCTCGACCCGCAGGGAGGACAGGTGGCGCATCTCGGCCAGCGTCCCGACCTCGACCAGCCGGCCCTCCCGCAGGATGGCGACCCGGTCGCAGACCGCCTCCACCTCGCTCAGGATGTGCGAGGACAGGAACACGGTCTGGCCCCGGTCGCGGGCCTCGACCACCGACTCCCGGAACGCCCGCTCCATGAGCGGGTCGAGGCCGCTGGTCGGCTCGTCGAGCAGCAGCAGGTCCGCCCGGGTCATCAACCCCGCGATCAGCACCAGCTTCTGGCGGTTGCCCTTGGAGTAGGCCCGCACCTTCTTCGCGGGGTCGAGCTCGAACCGCTCCAGCAGCGCGTCCCGGTAGGCGACGTCGACGCGCCCCTGCACCCGCCCGAGGACGTGGAGCGTCTCCCGCCCGGTGAGCGACGGCCACAGGTTGACCTCGCCGGGCACGTAGGCCAGGCGGCGGTGCGCCGCCACCGGGTCGGCCTCGCAGTCGACGCCGAAGACCTCGGCCCGGCCCGACGTCGGCCGCAGCAGCCCGACCAGCAGCCGCAGCGTGGTGGTCTTGCCGGCGCCGTTGGGCCCCAGGTAGCCGACGACCTCGCCCGGCGCGACCTCGAGGTTCAGCGAGTCCAGCGCCAGCGTCCGCCCGAACCGCTTCGACAGGTCCTCTGTGCGGAGTGCCAACATGTGTTTAACATATGCTGAACGAATTGAATGATCAAAGAGTTTGGACAAAACGTTTCGATGATCGGTGACGAACGCCACTTCTCGGACGAGCTCGGCAACTTCTGGGAGGACGCGGGTGGGTCCCGCATGGCCGGGCGCGTGCTCGGGGCACTGCTGCTGGCCGAGCCCCGGGAGATGTCCTCCTCGGAGCTGGCCACCCTCCTCGGCATCAGCGCCGCCTCCGTCAGCACCGCCACCCGCGAGCTGATCCGGCCCGGGCTGGTCCGCCGGGTCCGGGTGCCCGGCCGCCGGGAGGACCACTTCGTC
Organism: Acidimicrobiales bacterium; assembly: GCA_035263165.1. Lineage (GTDB taxonomy): Bacteria > Actinomycetota > Acidimicrobiia > Acidimicrobiales > VFJN01 > ZC4RG19. Next base: position 19,010 of record DATFRN010000137.1, read on the forward strand.
GCCACCATGGGGGCGAACATGACCGGCTTCATCACCAGCCGCCTGGCCCTCGCCCAGCGCTGGATGGAGCTGATGCTCCGCGGCGAGGAGTTGGCCGAGGGCAAGGACCCCGCCATCCGCGACCAGCTGGTGGAGATCCGGTCGTTCTACGAGTTCCTGGCGGAGGAGCAGGCGGGCATGCTCGCCCGCTGGGAGCAGCGCCAGCGCGAGCGCCGCCGGCCGGCCTGAGGTGCGGGGAGGGCGGCACGGGCACGCCCGCCGCGGCGTGCCCGTGCCACCGATCTGTCAGGGCGTCAACGGGGGGTCTGCGTTGGCGACCAGGTCGAGGGCCATCTCCGGGAACCAGTCGCCGGCGCCGGGGTCGACGAGGCCCCACTCGGGGTCGACCGTCGTGCCCGCCGGGCCGAGGCCCCGCGTGCACTCGCCGTCGGACTCGCCGGGGATCTTCACCCACAGGTAGGCGTCGAGCAGCGGGACCCCCGTGTCGAGCGTCGGGGCCAGCCCCGTGCCCCGGCCGGGCGGGTTGCACCAGTCCTGGGGGTCGGGGTAGGCCGGCGGGGTCCACGGGCCCTGGCCGTTGCGGCTGGTGTCGATCACGTAGTGGGCGGTCGGCTCGGTGGCGCCCAGCATCTGGGCGTAGCGGAGGTTGATGCCGGAGGTGTTGAGCGCGGGGTCGTCGCTGTCGTCGCTCCACACGGCGAGGCGGGAGAGCGCGACGCCCGTCCACTCGCCGAGCAGGTCGGCGATCTTGGCCGGGTGCGGGCCGCCGTTCCAGTACTGGTTGGGGCAGCCGAAGAAGTCGCCCGCCGCCACCTGCGTCGCGTAGGCCAGGCAGGACGAGATCCACCGCCCGTACTGCTCGTTGTTGGCGGTGAGCTGGTAGTTGGAGACGTCGAGGTAGAAGCCGGCGGCGTCGCCCACGCCGGCCTGGGCCAGCCGGTGGGCGATGTCGCCGACGCCCAGCCAGGCGGTGTGGGTGCCGTCGAGGTAGGTCGTCACCTTGGGCTGGGCGCCCAGCGCGTCGACGGCGTGGTGGAGCATGGCGAAGCGGTCCGAGGCGGCGGTGGCCGGGTCGGCCTCGGCCGGCTGGCACCACTCGAGGGCGTTCGACCCGTCGGCGCTGCCGTAGGGGTCGTACCAGGGGATGATGCCGAGCCCGTCGGGCTCGAGGATCACCATCGCCTTGCGGTTGCCGATGCCGGCGGCGAAGGCGTCGATCCACGCCTCGTACTCGGCCCGGGTCGTCGCCCCGCCGGCCGAGAACTGGGCGCAGTCGCGGAACGGGATGTTGTAGGCCACCAGCACGGGGACGGTTCCCTTGGCGGTGGCCCGGGTCACGGTCTGGCGGACCTCGCGCTTCACCGTGGCCGGCGTCCCCTTGGTGAACCAGACGGCCTGGGGCGTGTCGATCAGCGCCCGGATCTGGCGGGCGTGCTCCTTGTCGCCCTGGGCGATGAGCCGGGCGACCTGGCGCTTGGCCCCGGGGTCGGGCGGCGGCACGTACAGCCCGCCGACCGGCGCCCGGTGGGCGCCGGCGGCGGGTGCGGCCGAGGCGCCCGGCGCCAGCGTGGCGCCGGCCAGGACGATGGCCGCCAGGCCGGCGATCCGTCTCCCCCAGACCCGCGGATACCTCGTCGTGCTCGTCATGGCCCCTCCTCCATTCGAGCGTGTGGGAGCGCTCTCACCGTACGCGATAGCGAACGGTCTTGTCTGCCCCTTCTCGCACCTTTTCGCGGCGTCAGGCCAGGGCGGCGGACAGGAGCTCGCCGGCCCGGCCGACCCGGTCCGGGTCGTGGCCATCGCCGGGGAGGTTGACCGCGATCCCGTCCAGGCCCTGCTCACGGGCCTTGCCGAGCCGGTCGGCCAGCCCCTCGGGGCCGCCGACGAGGAACCGGGCCTCGACCAGTGCCCGGGTGGCGTCGTCGAGCGAGGACCAGTCGAGCCCCCGCCGGGCCAGCAGGTCGTCGCGCCGGGCCTCCGCCTCGGCCTCGGTCTCGCCGACGCACGCGCTGACCAGCATGGTCACGGCCACCTCGCCGGGGTCGCGGCCGACGTCGGCGGCGTGGCCCTGGAGGACCTCGACCTTGTGGGGCAGCTCGTCCCAGCCCGAGGTCAGGTTGAGGATGTCGGCGTACTGTGCCGCCAGCCGCAGCGTCCGGCGCTCGCCCTGGCCGCCGACCATGACCGGCACGGCGCCGCCCTGGAGCGGGGCGGGCGAGTTGATGGCGTCCTCGACCCGGTAGTGGCGGCCCTCGATCGTGGGGCGCTCCCCCCGGAACATCGCCGTGCAGATCCCCAGCGCCTCCTCGAGCCGCTCCATGCGCTCCTTCACGGGCGGGAAGTCGAAGCCGAGCGCCCGGTGCTCGACGTCGAACCAGGCGGCCCCGATCCCGAGCATCGCCCGGCCCCCGGAGATCACGTCGAGGGTGCTGACGACCTTGGCCAGCAGCGCCGGGTTCCGGTAGGTCACGCCGGTGACCAGGGTGCCGAGCCGGGCCCGCTCGGTGCTGGCGGCCAGCGCGCCGAGCAGCGTGTAGGCCTCGAGCATCTCGTGCTCCGGCGGCCCGAGGAGCGGCAGCTGGTAGAAGTGGTCCATCACCATGACGGTGTCGAAGCCGCCGCCCTCGGCGGCCCGGGCGACCTCCTGCAGCCGGGGGAACAGGCCCTCGGGGGCCACGTCGGGGAAGGTGAAGTCGGGCATCTGATAACCGAGGCGCATGCCCGGATCATGCCGCGTGTCACGCTCCCGCGGGGTATGCCGTCGGTACGGCATGAGCGACATCGTGATCACCGGATCCACAGGGGTCATCGGGCGGCGCGCCGTCCGGGAGGTCGTGGCCGCCGGGCACCGCGTCACGGGGGTGACGCGCTCGGCCGCCGGCCGGGAGCGGTTGGAGGCCCTCGGGGCCGCGGCCGTCGAGGCCGACGTGTTCGACGAGGCCTCGCTGCGCCGGGCCTTCGCCGGGGCGGACGCCGTCGTCAACGTGCTGACCCACGTCCCGCCCGCCGACCGCATGGGCGACCTGTCCGCCTGGGCCGAGAACGACCGGGTCCGCACCGACGCCTCGGCGGCGATCGCCCGGGCCGCCGCGACCGCGGGCGTGGGGCGCCTGGTGCAGGAGTCGATCGCCTTCGTGTACGCCGACGGCGGCGACGCCTGGCTCGACGAGGACGCCCCGGTCGAGGGTGGGGGCGTGACGACCACGGCCCTGGTGGCCGAGCGCAACGCCCGCGAGCTGTTCGACGGCGACACGGTCGTGCTGCGGTTCGGGCTGTTCATGGGGCCCGACAGCGGCTCGACCCAGGCCACGCTGGCCGCCGCCCGCGGCGGGGCGTCGATCGCCATCGGGCCGCCCGGCGCCTACCGGCCGACGCTGTGGCTGGACGACGCGGCGACGGCCGTCGCCGCGGCGCTCCGGGTCCCGGCCGGGACCTACAACGTGACCGACGACGACCCGCCGACCAACGCCGAGATCGACGCCGCGCTGGCCGCCGTGGTCGGGGTCGACGCGCTGCGCCCGTCCGTGCCCCGGCAGGGCCCGCTGGCGCGCTCGCAGCGGGTGTCGAACCGCCGGCTGCGGGAGGCCAGCGGCTGGGCGCCCCGGGTGCGGGCGGGAATCGAGACGTGGGACCGGGTCGCCGCATGACCACCGAGGAGCGCTTCGCCCGGGCGCGGCCCCGGCTGCTGCGGCTCGCCTACAGCGAGCTGGGCGACGTCGGCGAGGCGGAGGACGTCGTCCAGGAGGCCTGGCTCCGCCTCGAGCGCACGGGTGCCGGGGAGATCCACAACCTCGACGCCTGGCTGACCACCGTCGTCGCCCGGCTGGCGCTCGACCGCCTCCGGTCGGCCCGGGTGCGCCGGGAGACCTATGTCGGGCCGTGGCTGCCCGAACCGCTGGCCTCGGACCGGCCGGACGACCCGGCCGACCGGGTCACGCTGGACGAGTCGGTCAGCTACGCACTGCTGACCGTGCTCGAGCAGCTCTCCCCCGCCGAGCGCACCGCGTTCCTGCTCCACGACGTGTTCGACCTGTCGTTCGGCGACGTGGCCGAGGTGGTCGGCCGCACCCCCGAGGCGGTCCGCCAGCTGGCCTCCCGCGCCCGGCGCCATGTCACCTCCGAGCGGCCCCGCTTCGGCGCCACCGGCGACGAGCACGACCGGGCCGTGCGGGCCTTCGCCCGGGCGGTGGCCGACGGCGACCTCGAGGGCCTGGTGGCAGTACTCGACCCCGACGTCGTGTGGACCTCGGACGGGGGCGGGCGGGCCTCCGCCATCCGCCGGCCGCTGCGGGGCGGCGCCCGGGTGGCCGCCGCGTGGGCGAGGCTCAGCCCCCGGTTCATCCGACCGGCGGTCGAGGTCGAGCTCAACGGGCGGCTCGGCCTGGTGCTCCCGAGCCGCGACGGCCTGCGCGCCGCGCTCTCGTTCGTCGTCGCCGACGGCCGCATCGCCCGCATCGACGCCATCCGCAACCCGGACAAGCTGCGCCGCCTCTGAGCCGTCCCGGGTGCCCGGGCCGGTGGCTAGCTTTGGCGCTCGTGGCCCGCTCACTGCTGTCGTCCCGCTCGCCCTGGTCGGTCCTCTCGTGGGGTTCGCTGGCCTCGGCCCTGTCCGCCGGTTCGTTCGCGTCGGTGCTGTCGGTCGGCTCCGCCCTGTCGTCCGGCTCGTTCTTCTCGATCGCGTCGACCGGCTCGTTCCTGTCGATCGGCTCGTCCGGCTCGGTGCTCTCCATCGGCGCCAGCGGCGGGGTCCTCACCGTCGGCCCCCAGCAGCCGGCCCAGGACGCCGACCCGGCGGCCCCGGTGCGGGCGCTCGCCACCTGCCTGGCGGTGGCCGCCCTGGTCGCGGCCGCGCGCCCGTCGCCATGACCTGACAGGTCATGGCGACCGCTCCCCCGGTCCGTCACGATCGGCCCATGACCGCCTACGCCCTCGCCCACCTGTACAACCCCGCCCCCCATCCCGACGTGGTCGAGTACCTGGAGCGGATCCAGGCCACGCTCGAACCGTTCGAGGGCCGCTTCCTCGTGCACGGCCCGAGGATCACCGTCGCCGAGGGCGAGTGGCCGGGGACGCTGGTGATCATCGAGTTCCCCGACGTCGACCGGGCCGCCGCCTGGTACGCCTCGCCCGGCTACCAGGCGATCCTGCCCCTGCGCACCCGCAACATCGACGGGGCCGCGATCCTGGTCGAGGGGGTCGGCGCCGACTACGACCCGGCCGGCAAGGCCGTGGCGATGCAGGCCGCGCTCGACGCGATGGCGGCCGACTAGAGCCTCCACCGGGCGTCTACCGTGGCCCGCCATGGCGCTTCCCGCTCCGTTGGTCGAGGCCGTCGGGCCGTGGGCCGGGTCCAACGGGTTCCGGCTGATGCCCGAGGACCCGCTCGCCGAGGCGCCCGCCACGGCGGAGGTGTCGGCCGCCGCCGGGAGCGACCTGGTGGCCATCGCCTACACCTGGTCGCACCCGGCCGACGGTGCGCAGGACGGCCTGCTGGTGGTGGGCGCCGGTGACGACCCGGGCGCGGCCGCCGCGTTCTGGGGCGACTCGTGGCACCAGAGCCCGGCGCCCCGGGCCTTCGCCGGCACCCTCCACGGCGGCGGCGTCGTGACGGTCTCCTACGAGTACGCGCCCGGATGGCGCTGGCACATCACGGTCGACCCCACCGACCCCGCCACCCTGCGCCTGCGCATGGACAACGAGGTCCCCCCGGACGCCGCCGCCTCGGAGACGGCCGCCGGGCCCTACCCGGTGATGGTCACCGACCTCCGGCGCAGGACCGGCTAGTGCCCCGAAGCCCGTTCGGGGCGGGTGACCCGCCCCCCGGCCGACCAACCGGCCGGCGGGGTCGCGTAACATCGCCGGCGTGACGGCCGGCGGTCTCCCCCGCTAGCGATGAGCGGTCGGCTCGCGCGCCTGGTCCTGGCCGTCGGCCGCATCAGCCGGCTCGTCGCGCTGACGGTGGTGGCCACGCCGGTGCTGCTGGTCCGCAACCTGTTCGGGCCCCACGCCGGCCCCCGCGTGCTGCGGTGGTACTTCGAGGCCTGCGGGGGTGGCTACGTCAAGATCGGCCAGCTGCTGGCGACCCGCTACGACCTGCTCCGGGTCGAGTACACCGACGAGCTCGGCCGGCTGCTCGATTCGCTGCGGCCGGTGCCCACGGCCCGGATCACCCAGGAGATCGAGCGGTCCCTCGGGCGGCCGGTGGCGGAGACCTTCGCCTCGTTCGAGACCCAGCCCCTGGCCACGGCGTCGCTGGCCCAGGTCCACGGCGCGGTGCTGGCGGACGGCGACGAGGTCGTCGTCAAGGTGCTCAAGCCGGGGATCGGCGACCGCGTGCGCATCGACCTGCGGTTCCTGCGGCTCTGCGCCCGGCTCCTCGACCTGCTGCCGGTGCTGCGGGGCATGGAGGTGGGCGGGCTGATCGACGAGCTGAGCCGCACCGCGCTCGACGAGCTCGACCTCAGCCGCGAGGCGATGTACACGGCCTACCTGCACGAGCAGATGACGGCGGACGCGATCGACCACTACGCGCCCCGGGTCTACCCCTCGCTGTCCCGCGGCAACGTCCTCACCCTGGAGCGCATCCGCGGCGTCACGGTGCGGGAGATGCTGGCGGCCACGACCAACGGCCGGAACGAGGAGCTGGAGGCGTGGGCCGCCCGCGGCATCACGCCCCGGCGCACGGCGATCATCCTGCTGCGGTCGGTGCTGGAGCAGACCATGCGCTACCGGTCGTTCAACGCCGACCCGCACCCGTCCAACCTGATCGTCAGCGACGGCGGCACGCTCAACTGGGTCGACTTCGGCGCCGTCGGCTGGATCGACGAGCGGCAGTGGGACCAGCAGCTGCGGCTGCGGGACGCGATCGCCAACGAGCAGATCCACGCCGCGTACCTCGCCCTGCTGGAGGCCATGGAGCCGCTGCCCTACCGCAACCTCCGCGGCTTCGAGCAGGAGATCAAGCGCAACCTCAGCGACTTCCTGATCGCCTCGCACGACCCGGGCGCCCCGCTGAGCCAGAAGAGCACGGGCGCCTTCCTGCTGAAGATGCTGGCCACGCTGCGCCGCAACGGGATGCCGATGACGTCGAGCGCGGTCCAGCTGTACCGGACCATCCTGGTCTCCGACATCGTGATGCTCGGGCTCTACCCGACCATCGACTGGCGCGGCCACCTCCGCCGGTTCAACCGCGACCTGTCCACCGACCTGGCGCGGCGGTCGGTGCTGGACCCGGCCACCTCGCCGTACACCTGGTACCGCCTGGCCCGGGCGCCGATGGCCATCACGGAGACGATGGAGTGGGTGACGCGCCGGCTGCCCGACATCGGGCGCCAGACGCTGCGCACGCTGTCGGCCGGGGAGCGCCTGATCCCGTACGCGCTGCGGCTCCTGCGCCGCGTCTCGGCGGCGGCGATCCTCGCCGCCCTGGCGCTGGCCGTGTTCACCCCGCACGTCTCGGCCCGCGGCGCCCTCGGCCGCTTTGTGCTGCGCATCGAGGACAACCCCTGGCCGGCGGTGGCGATCGGCGTGATCGCCGTGCTGGTCCTCAGCAACCTCATCCGCAATTTGGAGGGCGAGGTCGCCCGGGTGGGTTAGGACTTGGTGGCGCGCGCCCTGGGCGCCGTCGCCGCCGGCTCGGCGGACCGCAGGCGCTCGGCGACCAGGTCGGCCAGCCGCTCGTAGTCGAGGTCGCCGTTGGCCATGGCGGCCTGCCGCTGGCCGAAGTCGTCGGACATCTGGCGGACGACGGTGGCCAGCTCGTCGAGCAGCCGGGCGTTGGCCCGGATCACCCCGGCGACGGACCGGCCCATGAGGTCGGGGAACCGGTTGGTGCCGCTCAGCTCGTGCGAGAAGGCCTCGGAGGCCTCGGTGAAGCCGTCCACGACGCCGCGCGTGAGCCGGGTCGGGATGTCCTCGTCCAGGCTGGCCTCGTAGCGCTGCCGGATCTGATCCTCATCGGGCCCTGTGCTGGTGGACATGGATGCCTCCCCACGCCTGCGACGACAGATCTCGAACCCGAGCAGGGTACCCGCGCGCCCCCACCCGGAGTCGTGCGGGTCAGCGCCCGCCGCCGCCCAGCAGGCCGCCGAGCACGTCGCCCAGGCCGCCCCCGCCACCACCGCCGCCCTGCCCGCCGCCGGTGAACGACCTGGCCAGGAAGGCCATCACGAGCGGCGCCAGCATCGGCAGCGCCTTCTGGAGGATGCCCGCGTCGAGCCCGCCGCCGCCGAGGGTCTTGACGACCTGATCCTCGTTGTCCCCGAGGACGTTGTGCACGATCTTGGCGCCGTCGGCGGTGTCGACCCGGCCGAGGTCGACACCGCCCTCGATCAGCCCGGGATCGTGCCCGGCGACGGCCGCCTCCAGCGACGCCGCGCCCTGGGGGTCCTGCGCGTGGCCGCTCACTTTCTGTGGGGCGTGCACTATCTCCAGTGACGGTAGGCCGACCCCTGGCGGATGTCACTCGACGAGGTCGTCGTCGAGGATCAGCAGCCGCTGGACGACCTCGCCCCGGGGGGTGGCGGACTTGGACATCTTCCCGTAGGCGTCGGTGAAGTTGGACCAGCGCCCGTCCCGGTGGAACAGCTGCACGGCCTGGAAGCCGAAGGGCAGGGCGAGCTCGCCCTCGTAGGTCAGCCTCGTCGCCCCCTCCGCGCCGCCGGCCGCCTCGACACTCGGCGCCACGCCGGGCGCCGCGGGGACCGACGCCGTGACCCGGGCCGCCACCGCCCTGCTCGTCTCCACGCACAGGGCGCGGCTGCGGAGCACGGCGGTGACCACGTAGAGCTGGTCGTCCTCGGCCAGCCGGCGGGTTCGCTCGGTGCGGGCGAGCACGTCGTGCTCGAGGTAGGCGGCGAGGTCGCCCTCGCCGATCGAGTCGCGGGTGACGCCGGTCAGCACGATCGACGTGCCGGACTCCCGGCTCAGCTCCACCGCCGCCGCCGGGGCGGCGCCGACCGCCCGGAGCAGCCGGCCCAGCACCTCGACCCCCAGCGAGCCGCGCAGCCGGCGGCTCCTCGTGACCGTCAGGTCGGAGGCCCGCTCGCCGGCGCGCACGGGCGGCAGCGGCCCGTCCGAGGCGAGCTCCCGGCCGAGCGGCCCGATCGGCCGCAGCGTGCGGCGGCCGTCGCTGCGCAGCAGCAGGAGCGGGGCGAAGTCCTCCCGCGGGACGGCGAGCACGTTGTAGCCGGCGTCCTTGAGCGCCTCGACCACCGGATCGCTGCAGATGGCCATCGCCGCCCCCGGTCAGGCGGCGGGGCCGTTGAGGAACCACACGGGCTCCTCGACGAGGTGGGCACTCTTCCAGCCCTCGGCCGTCCGCACGAACTCGTGGTGGTAGTAGCCGCCGGTGGCGCTCGACGTGTCCATCCCCGGCAGCTGCATCGGGTTGTAGAACATGGCCCGGACCTGGGCCCGGTCGCCGTCGAGGTCGATCTCGACGTTGGTCACGTGGTGCGTCGCCCACGGGATGGTGGCGAAGGCCTGGGCGAGGGCGTCCGCGACCTCGTCGCGCGGGCCGCAGGCGAAACCCGAGCGGCTGTAGTCCACGACGGCGTCCGGGGTGAACACCGACCGCCACAGGTCCCAATCCCGGGTGTCCACGCCCCGGGCGTACCGGGCCAGCTGCTCCTGGATCTCGAGCTTGTCAGCGAGCGCCTGCAGGTCCACGTCGCTCCCCTCCCTGTGGGTGTGTCCGGCCCGATGGCCGCGGGCGAGTCTGCGCTGATCGCGCCGGTCCGGGCAATCGCGGCTGCATGAGCTCGTCGGATGCGAGCGCCGGATCGCACGCGGCCGTCAGCCGTCGCTCGGGGGCCGGGCGCCCTCCGCCTTGATGAGGGCGAAGACCGACGCCCGCAGGTGGGCGAACTCGGGGAGCTCCTTGGTGGCGAGCTGGTCGCGGGGCCGGGGCAGGTCGACCGTGATCGTCTTGCGGACCCGGGTGGGCGCCGCCGACAGGACCACGATCCGGTCGGCCAGGTAGACCGCCTCGTCGATGTCGTGGGTGACCAGCAGCACCGTCAGGCCGGTCCGGCCCCAGACGTCGAGCAGCAGGTCCTCCAGGTCGGCCCGGGTCTGGGCGTCGACGGAGGCGAACGGCTCGTCGAGCAGCAGGATCTCGGGCTGGTAGGCCAGCGCCCGGGCGATGGCGGCCCGCTGCTGCATGCCGCCCGACAGCTGCCACGGGTACTTGCGGCCGTGGTCGCCCAGCCCCACCGCCGCCAGCGCCTCGCTGGCCAGCCGCTCCCGCTCCTCCCGCCCGACCCGGGCCGCCTTGAGGGGCAGGACCACGTTGTCCTGCACCCGCATCCACGGCAGCAGCGAGCGGCTGTAGTCCTGGAAGACCAGCGCCATCGCCCGGGGCGGCGCGGTCACCGGGCGGTCGTCGAGGCGCACGGCGCCGGCGGTCGGCGCCATCAGCCCCGACACGCAGCGCAGCAGCGTGGTCTTGCCGCAGCCCGACGGCCCGACGATGCACAGCAGCTCGCCGGGGCGGGCGCTGAAGGTGATCTCGTCGATCGCCGTGAACGCCTCGGCGCCGGCGCCGTAGGTCTTGCCGACCCGGTCGATCTCCAGTGCCGTCACGCCCGATCGCCTCCCTGCATGAACGTCACGTCCGCCACCGCCACAGGGGCGCCGGCCGTCGTCGCCGCCTCGCCCGCCGGCCGGCCCGCGGCGTCCTCCAGCAACCCCCGCGACCCCCGGTGCCAGCGCATGATCCGGGACTCCGCCGCCACGAACCCCAGGTTGACCACCAGGCCCACGACCCCGATGACGATCACCCCGGCGTAGGTCCCCGCCGAGTCGAACGTCCGCTGGGCGTTCAGCACCCGGAAGCCCAGGCCGTTGGTGCTCGCCACCATCTCGCTGATGATCATGAGGATCAGCCCGATGGACAGGGCCGTGCGCATCCCCGCCACGATCTTGGGGCTGGCGGCCGGCAGCACGACGCGGGTGATCCGGTCCCGGCGGCGGAGGCCGAACCCCCGGGCCATGTCGAGCTGGAGGGGGTCGACCCCCCGCACGCCGTCGATCGTGCTGAGCAGGACCGGCCACACGGCCCCCAGCACGATCAGCACGACCTTGGAGCCGTCCCCGATGCCGAACACGACCAGCACGAAGGGGATCATGAGCGGCGGCGGGATCGACCGCAGGAACTCGACGACCGGCAGGGAGGCCCGCCGCACCCGGGGCGCGAGTCCGATGAGCGTGCCGACGCCCACGCCGATCACGACCGCGCCGAGGTAGCCGAGCGTGAACCGGGTGAGGCTGGGCACCAGGTCGGAGCCGACCTGCTCGAACAGCCAGTCGTCCTTCAGGCTCGTCACGATCCGGGACAGCGGTGGGTAGAAGACCGACGTGCTGCCGGCCGAGGTCCACCACCACAGCGCCACCAGGGCGACCGGCACCACCAGCTGGAGCGCGATCCGGCCGGGGCGGGTGCGGGTCACGCCGCCGCCTCCGCCGGCCGGTGGCTCGGGTGCCAGAACAGGACCAGCCCCTCCAGCGCGTGGAAGCCCAGGTTGAGCACCACGCCCAGCAGGCCGCCGGCCAGGATCAGCGCGTACATCCGGTCGTAGGCGGCGCTCTGCTGGGCGATCAGCACCTCGCGCCCGAGGCCCGGCAGGCCCACCACGTACTCGCCGGTGATGACCAGGATCAGCGCCACCGACGCCGAGATGCGCAGCCCGGTGGCCAGGTAGGGCCCGCAGCTGGGGAGCACCACCCGGCCCATGCGGCTCCGCCACCCCAGCCCGAAGGCCCGGGCGGTGTCCATGGCCACCGGGTCGACGTCGGCGACGCCGTACATCGCCTGGAACAGCAAGGGGAACGTCGCCCCGAAGGCCCCCAGCGCCACCTTCAGCGACGGGCTGGTGCCGTAGACGAGCACGAGGATGGGGATGAGGGCGACCGACGGGATGGGCCGCAGGAACTCGACGGTGATCCTGGCCAGCAGCATCCCCGTCCGGGTGGAGCCGATGGCCAGGCCGAGCGGCACCGCGATCCCTATCGCGATGACCATGGCCCGCGCCCACGAGTCGAGCGTGTCGCCCAGCGGGCCCCACAGGTCGCCGCTGGTCACGAGGTGGGCGAAGGCGGCGGCGATCTCGCTGAAGGGCGGGAAGTTCGAGCGGGGCAGGATGCCGACGCGCGGCGCCACCTCGAAGGCGGCCAGCACCATGGCCACCCCCAGCACCGGCAACGCCGCGGCCTCGGCCCGTCGCCGGACCGGGCCCGGGCCCTGATCGCGCATCTTCGGCTCCCCCCGAGCCCGCCCCTGCGGGACGTCGGCGCGAGTGTAGGTGGATTGTCGACAATCGTGTGGACATCAAGCACACTGGCGCCGTGACCGACGGTATCCGGTGCATGGTCATGCGGGGCGGGACGTCCAAGGGCCTCTACTTCGTGGCCGACGACCTGCCCGCGGACGGGGGCGAGCGGGACGACCTGCTGCTCCGGCTCATGGGCTCGCCCGACGCCCGCCAGATCGACGGCATGGGCGGCGCCCATCCCCTCACCAGCAAGGTGGCCGTGGTGGGCCCCGGCGGCGATGGCGCGGACGTCGACTACCAGTTCCTCCAGGTCGTGGTGGACGAGGCCGTCGTCACCGACCGCCAGAACTGCGGCAACCTCCTGGCCGGTGTGGCGCCGTTCGCCCTGGAGCGGGGCCTGATCGCGGCCCCACCCGGCGACAGCGCCGAGGTCCGCATCCGCATGCTCAACACCGGCGGGCTGGCCACGGCCACGATCGCGCTGGACGGTGGACGGCCCCGCTACGACGGCCCGGCCGCCATCTCGGGCGTGCCGGGCACCGCCGCCCCCATCCGCCTCGACTTCGAGGGGATCGCCGGCTCGTCCTGCGGCGCCCTCCTGCCCACCGGCCGGGCGGTCGACGAGGTCGAGGGCCTGGCGGTGACGCTGGTCGACAACGGCATGCCGGTCGTGGTGCTGCGGGCCGCCGACCTGGGGGTGACCGGCCACGAGTCGTGCGCCGACCTGGAGGCGAACGCGACCCTGCGGGACACGCTGGAGCGGGTACGGCTGGCCGCAGGCCCGGCCATGGGCCTCGGCGACGTGGCGGCCACGACCGTGCCCAAGCTGACGCTGGTGGCGCAGCCCCGGGCGGGCGGGGCGCTCGCCACCCGCACGTTCATCCCCCACCGCTGCCACGAGGCCATCGGCGTGCTGGGCGCGGTGAGCGTCGCCACCGCCGCGCTCCTGCCCGAGGGCCCGGCGGCCGAGGTCGCGTCCCTCGACGGGCGACGCACCGGCACGGTCACGGTCGAGCACCCCACGGGAACGTTCGACGCCGCGGTCGAGATGACGATCGAGGACGGCGTGCCGGTGGTCGAGCGGGCCGGCATCATCCGCACCGCCCGCAAGCTGATGGACGGCACCGTGTTCCCCCGGAGCTCGTGATGGCGTTGCCCACCATCCCCCCACCCCATCCCGATCCCCACGCGCCGACGGCCTTCACCCCGCCGCCGGGCGCCTGCGACGCCCACTGCCACGTGTTCGGGCCGGGCGACCGCTTCCCCTTCGCCCCCGGCCGCCGCTACACGCCACCCGACGCCGGGGTCGACGACCTGGTCGCCCTGCACGACCGCCTCGGCCTGGAGCGGGCGGTGATCGTCCAGGCCAGCTGCCACGGCACCGACAACGCCGCCCTGGTCGACGCCCTGCGCCGGGGCGACGGCCGCCACGCGGGCGTGGCGATGATCGACGCCGCCACCCCCGAGGCCGATCTCGACGAGCTGCACGCCGCCGGGGTGCGGGGCACCCGGGTCAACTTCGTCGCCCACCTGGGCGGCGCCCCCGACCTGGCGGCGGTCGAGCGGACCGCGGCCCGGGTGGCGCCCCGGGGCTGGCACCTCGTCGTCCACCTCGACGCCGCCGACCTGGCCGGGTACGCCCCCCTGCTCGACCGGCTGCCGTGCCCCTACGTGATCGACCACATGGCCCGGATCGACGCCACCGCCGGCCCCGACCAGGCCCCCTTCCGGGAGCTGCTGCGGCTGGTCGGCGGCGACGAGCGCTGCTGGGTCAAGGTGACGGGCGCCGAGCGGCTCACCGCCGACGGCCCGCCGCCCTACGACGACGTGGTGCCCTACGCCCGGGCGCTGATCGCCGCCGCCCCCGACCGCGTGCTGTGGGGCACGGACTGGCCCCACCCCAACGTCCGCCACATGCCCGACGACGGCGACCTGCTCGACCTGCTGGCCGCGTTCGCGCCCGACGAGGCCACCCGGCACCGCATCCTGGTCGAGAACCCGGCCCGGCTGTACGAGTTCGGCTGAGCGGGGCGACGGCTAGCCCCACACCTCCTGGGCGGTCTCGACGATCAGGCGCAGCTTGGCCACCTGGTCGTCGTAGGTCAGCCTGTTGCCCTCGACCGTCGACGAGAAGCCGCACTGGGGCGACAGGCACAGCTGGTCCAGGGCCACGTAGCGGGCCGCCTCGTCGATGCGGCGCTTCAGGGTGTCCTTCGACTCGAGCTCCGGCCGCTTGGTCGTCACCAGCCCGAGCACGACCTGCTTGCCCGGGGGCACGAACCGCAGCGGCTCGAAGCCGCCCGAGCGGGCGTCGTCGTACTCCAGGAAGAAGCCGTCGACCGCCAGCTCGCCGAACAGCGCCTCGGCCACGAAGTCGTAGCCGCCCTCGGCCGCCCACGAGGACTGGTAGTTGCCCCGGCACATGTGGGTGGTCACCCGCAGCCCCTCGGGCCGGCCGGCCAGGGCGGCGTTGATCTGGCGGATGTAGCGCAGGTGCTGGTGGTCGGCGTCGTCGCCCCGGGCCACGAGCATGGCCCGCTGCTCGGGGTCGTTGAGGTAGGCGAGGCTGGTGTCGTCGAACTGCAGGTAGGTGCAGCCGAGCCCGGCCACCGCGGCCACCTCCTCGGCATAGGCGGCGCTCAGGTCTTCCCAGAACTGGTCCAGGTCGGGGTAGACCTCGGGGTCGAGGGCCGCCCGGCCGCCCCGGTAGTGGACCATGCTCGGCGACGGGATCGTCAGCTTGGGCGTGGCCGTCGTGGTCGTGCCGGCCAGGTACGAGAAGTCGGCGCCGAAGATGGTCTCGGGCAGCGAGACGCGCTCGTCGATCACCAGCGCCGGCGCCTCGAAGGTCAGCTCGCCGTCGGCGTCGCGGAACGCGACCGTGAGCTTCTCGTCACCCGGGTGGACGCCCCCGAGCCGGTAGATGAAGTCCATGTGCCAGGCGGCCCGGCGGAACTCGCCGTCGGTGGCCGACTGGAGGCCGACGTCCTCCTGCATGCGCACGACGTCGGCGATGGCCCGGTCCTCGATCGCCCGCCGCTCCTCGGCGCTGATGCGCCCGGCGGCGGCGTCCTCGCGGGCCCGGTGCACCTCGGGCGGGCGCAACAGGCTCCCGACGTGGTCGGCGCGGAACGGTGGCTCGGTGCGCGGCATCTCGTTCTCCTTCCCCCCGTGTCGCCCGGCGACACGGGCCGGCGCCGTCCCGACCGACGGCCGGGGCGGCGCCGGCGGGCGGTCACTTGGCGTTCTCGGCGATCAGCGCGTCGACGTCCGCCTTCTTCTCGGCGATCCCGTACTTGACCATCAGCTCGTTGATCTTGTCGATCGAGTCACGGTTGAGGTCGGTCTGCCACAGCGGCAGCACGACCTTGGCCAGCACGTCCGGCGGGATCTCCGTGTACTCGCCGATGGCGGCGCGGGCCTCGTCCGGGTGGTCGGTGGCGTACTCCAGCGACTTGTTCATCGCCTTCACGAAGGCGTCGACCGTGTCGGGGTCGGAGCCGAGGAAGCTCTTCGACGTGAAGTAGGTGGCCACGGTCATCTTGGGCTCGGTGGCGACCCGGTCGTAGATGAGCGTCCGGTCGCCGGCGGCCTTGCCGGTGGTGATGAACGGCTCGACCAGCCCGGCGGCGTCGACCCGGCCGGCGTCGAGCTGGCCGACCATGTCGGGCAGCGGGACCTCGACGAACTTGAGGGTCGACACGTCGACGCCCTCGCCGTCGAGCGCGGCCTTCACGGTGAGCTCGCTGATGTTCTTCAGCGTGTTGATGGCGATGGTCTTGCCCTCGAGGTCGGCGGCCGTCTTGATCGGGCTGTCGCCCTTCACGGCGATGGCGGCGGTGTCGTTGTCCGGGTCGTCGGTCGCCTGGACCCCCTGCGAGATGACCTGCACCGGCAGGTTCTGGGTCTGGCCGAGCAGCAGCGACACGATGTTGGAGAAGCCGATCTGCTGGTCGCCGTTCACCACCGCGGGGATGATGGCGGCGCCGCCCTGGGCGACGACGGGCGTGACGTCGAGGCCCTCGTCCTTGAAGAACCCCTTCTTGATCCCCAGGTAGAGCGGGGCGACGTCGACGACGGGCACGACGCCGACCTTCAGCTTGGTGAGCTCCTTGGGCGCGTTCCCGCCACCCGAGGCGGCGTTGTCGTTCCCGTTGTCGTCCCCGCCGCAGGCGGCGACGACCAACCCCATCACGCAGACGAGCGCCAGAGCGCGCCACGCCTTGTCCAGCTTCATGGTTCCCCCTTGTGGATTTTCGAGGCTCAGAGCCCCCGTTCGAGGCGATCGAGGACCTGCATGGCCGGCAGGCAGCGGGCCAGGCTGGCGGTCGGCTCCCGGCCCTCGCGCACGGCGGCGACGAACTCGCGGTCCTGGTTCTCGATGCCGTCGGCCGCGACGCCGAGGCCGGACAGGTCGACGGGCTCGTCCCGGCCGTCGACCAGGTCGTCGTAGCGGGCGACGTAGGTGCCGGTGTCGCCGATGTAGCGGAACGTGGTGCCGAGCGGCCCGTCGTTGTTGAACGACAGCGCCAGCGTGCACAGCGCGCCCGACGGGGACTTCAGCCCGACCGTCATGTCCATGGCGATGCCCAGGTCCGGGTGGGGCGGGCCCTGCTGGGCCCAGGCGATGGTCGGCACGTCGCCGGTCTGGTGGATGAACAGGTCGACCGTGTGGCAGGCGTGGTGCCACAGCAGGTGGTCGGTCCACGAGCGGGGCTGGCCGAGGGCGTTCCGGTTCTCGCGGCGGAGGAAGAACGTCTCGACGACCAGGTGCTGGAGGGTGAGGTCGCCGGCGGCGATGCGGCGGTGGACCCACTGGTGGCCGGGGTTGAACCGGCGGGTGTGGCACGCCATGGCCGCCACGCCCGTGCGGGCCTGGGCGGCGACGAGCGCCTCGGCGGCGCGCAGGTCGTCGGCCATCGGGATCTCGACCAGCACGTGCTTGCCGGCCTCCATGGCCTGGAGCGCCTGCGGGGCGTGCAACGGCGTGGGGCTGGCGAGCACGGCGGCGTCGACGTCCGGGTCGTCGAGCAGGGGCGCGAGGTCGAGCCCGTGGCGGGCGATGCCGTGCTCCGCGGCGAACGCGGCGGTCGCCTCGGCGTCCCCGCCGGCCACGGCCACGACCTCGACGCCGTCGATCCGGCCGAGCGCGTCCGCGTGCCGGCGGGCGATGGCGCCCTCCCCCACGAGGACGACATTCATGCGCTCAGCCATGTTCCCCCTCTACCCTGGCGTGTTGTGGACAATAGTGTTGACGATCTGCCCCGTCACCCGGCGGTGACCGACCTGCTGCGGGACGACATCCTGGGCGGCGTCTTCCCGCCCGGCGAGCGGCTGATCGAGCTCCAGCTCACCGAGCGCTACGGGGTGGGCCGGGCCGCGATCCGGGCCGCCCTGGTCGAGCTGGACGCGGAGGGCCTGGTCCAGCGGGAGGCCAACCGGGGCGCCACCGTGCGGCGGATCACCGTGGCCGAGGCCGTGGAGATCACCCAGGCCCGGGCGGCGCTGGAGGGCCTCATCGCCCGGCTGGCGGCCGAGCGGGCCAGCGACGGGGACCGCAAGGCGCTCCGGGCCCTGGTCGACGAGATGGCCGCCGCCGTCGCCGGCGAGGACACGATGGCGTACTCCAAGCTCAACCGGCGGCTGCACCGCTCGCTGTGCACGATCGCCCGCCACCGGGTGGCCGACGAGATGGTGGCCAACCTGCGCAACCGGGCCGCTCACCACCAGTTCCGGCTGGCGCTGGTGCCCGGACGGGCGGGCGAGTCGCTCGGGCAGCACCGGGCCATCGTCGAGGCGGTCGTGGCCGGCGACGGCCCCGCCGCCGAGGCGGCCATGCGGGACCACCTGGCGTCGGTGATCGAGGTGCTGCGTCACTGGGAGGCCTTCGACAC
>DATFRN010000138.1:0-23958 GCA_035263165.1 Acidimicrobiales bacterium
GCTGGCCGCCGGGGGACGGTGGCTGGTCGACGTGGCTCTGGCCCGGGTGGCGGCGGCGGTGGCCGGCGACCGGGAAGCGTGGGACGAGGGAGATCCGGCCGACGAGAGGCCGCCCACGGCGCGTCCGCCGTCCGCCGGCCCGCCGCCGGAGCTCGGCGAGCACACCGCGGACGTGCTCGCCGAGTTGGAGATCGCCTAGCCCATCCAGCCCTTCAGCCGCTCCAGCGTGGCGATCTGGTCCTCGGGGCTGCCGAGCGTCGTCACGTTGAGCATCGTCACCCCCGCCTCCCGGAATGCGGCGACGCGCTCCTCCACGAACGACGGCGGCCCGCACAGGTTGGTCAGCCGCAGCAGGTCGTCGGGCACCTTGGCCGCGGCCTCGGCCTTGTGGCCGGCCAGGTAGAGGTCCTGGATCTCGGCCGCCTCGGCCTCGTAGCCGTAGCGCCCCACCAGTGCGTTGTAGAAGTTGCGGCCCTTGGCCCCCATGCCCCCGATGTAGAGGGCGGCGACCTGGCGGGCGGTGGCGTCGAGGATCTTGGCCGCCTCGTCGGGCTCGGCGATGCAGGCCACGCCGCCGGCGCACACCTCGAGCGCCCCGAGGTCGGCGGACCGGGCCGCGCCGCCGGCGGCCAGCGAGGCGCCGAACACCTCGCCCGCCCGTTCGGGCAGGTAGAACAGCGGCAGCCAGCCGTCGGCCACCTCGGCCGCCAGGGCCACGTTCTTCTCGCCCAGGGCGGCGACGTACACCGGGATGCTGGGCCGCACGGGGTGGGAGATGATCTTCAACGGCTTGCCCAGCCCGGTGCCGCGTCCTTCCGGCAGCGGCAGCGGGTACAGCGGCCCCTCGTGGGTCAGCCGCTCCTCCCGCGCCCAGACCTTGCGGCAGATCTCGATGATCTCGCGGGTGCGGGCCAGGGGCTTGTCGTAGACGACGCCGTGCCAGCCCTCGATCACCTGGGGGCCCGAGGCGCCGAGGCCGAGGATGGCCCGGCCGCCGGACAGGGCGTCGATGCCGGCGGCGGTCATGGCCAGCAGGGTGGGGGTGCGGGTGCTGAGGGGCAGGATGCCGGAGCCGATCTTCACCCGGTCGGTCACCGCGGCCAGGTAGCCCATGAAGCTGGGGGCGTCGAAGCCGTAGGCCTCGGCCACCCAGACGACGTCGAGCCCGGCCCGTTCGAGGTCGGCCACCCGCCGGGCCGACTCCTGGAAGCCGCCGGCGTAGCTGAGGGTCGTGGAGAGCTGCACGGAAAGAGTGTACTAATCTTCGCCGCCGGGCGCCCGGGCGGTGGCCTCGAACCAGTGGCGGGCGAGCGTGGCGCCGGGATCGGCGCCCCAGCGGCGCCAGGCCGCGGCGGCCTCGGCCATCTCCTCGGGGGTGGCGATGCCCCGCTCGGCCGCCGCGGCGACGGCCGCGGGGGCCTCGAACGCCGCCGCCTCCCACTCGGCCATCCGGGGCGTGGCGGGCCCGCCGCCCCCGGTGCCCCGGGCGGTGGCCACGGCGTCGACGAACCCCGCCGCGTGCAGCAGGCCCCGCAGCTCGCGCCCGACGTGCGGGCTGCCGTGGCCCCGCAGCCGGTCGAGGATCTCGTGGCCCCGGTCGAGCCACGGGTCGGCCGGGGCCATCAGCGCACCGCCGCGGTCGGCGTCGGCCACGGCGATGACCGCCCCCGGCCGGCACACCCGCCGGGCCTCCCGCAGCAGGGCCAGCGGGTCGGTCATGTGCTGGAGCACCGCGCAGACGAACACCGCGTCGACCGCGCCGCCGGCCACCGGCAGCCGGGTGGCGTCGCCCCGCACCAGCGGGACCGGCGCCGGCCCCGGGTCGAGGTCGACCCCGATGGCCACCCCGCCCGGGCCCACCGCCTCGGCCAGCCCGACCGTGATCGAGCCGGGGCCGCACCCGACGTCGAGCACCCGGTCGCCCGGGTGGAGCAGCGCCACCAGGAAGGCGGCGTGCGAGGCGGCCGTCCGGCGGTTGTGGGCCGGGCGGTGGCGCTCGCGCAGGTGGCGGAGGTGGGCCTCGGCTGCGATGGCGTCCGACCGGTCGGTCACCCGGCGCCGCCCCGGGGCCGGTCGAGGGGCGTGGCGCCGGTCGGGGCGAAGCGGACGTGGGCCGCGCCCGCCGTCGGCACGAACTCGACGATCTCGTAGCCGTCGAGCCCGGCGTCGGGGTCGAACAGCCGCTCGCCCCCGCCCAGGAGCCGGGGCGCGATCGCCACGTGCAGGTCGTCGATCCGCCCGGCCCGCAGGTACTCCTTGACCGTGGCCACGCCCCCGCCGATCCGCACGTCCCGGCCGCCGGCGGCCTCCAGCGCCCGGTCGAGCGCCGCGTCGGGGCCGTCGGTCACGAAGTGGAACGTGGTGCCGCCGGCCATGGGGACCGGCTCGTGGGCGTGGTGGGTGAGCACGAAGACGTCGTGATGGTACGGCGGCTCGTCGCCCCACCAGCCCCGCCACATCTCGTCGCCCCACGGGCCCCGGACCGGGCCGTACATGTTGCGGCCCATGACGTGGGCGCCGATGTTCTCGTCGCCCCACTCGATGAAGTCGTTGTCGGTGCCCTTGCTGCCGCCGCCCTCGTTGCCGACCCTGGTCTGCCAGCCGGCGGTGGCGAACACCCACTCGTGCAGCTCCTCGCCGCCGGCGCCGAGCGGCTCGTCGAGGGTCTGGCGGGGGCCGGCGCCGTAGCCGTCGAGGGAGACGGAGAAGTTGTGGACTCGGACTCGGGACACGGTGTCCTCCTGGTCGTCTCGGGCCGCCCCGGCGGGCGGCGCCGCCCCGTGGTCGGAGCCGCCGCCCCGGTCTCGACACGCGGAGGAGGTGGTGGTTCAGCGATTGTCGGCGATCGTCCGCCCCCGGGCGACCGTAACCGCCACCGGGTTGGGGCCCGGCCCGGCCAGCACCGCGGCCAGGGGGCGGTCGAGCACGCACAGGTCGGCGGGGGCGCCGGCCTCGACCCGGCGGGGGACCGCGGGGGCGTCGGGGCGGCCGAGGAACAGGCCGAGGGCGCTGGCGGGGTCGACCCGCTCGCCCGGGCCGAGCACGGCGCCGGCCCGGGTGCGGCGGTCGACCGCGGCCCGGACCGCGGCCCAGGGGTCGGCGCCGCCGAAGGGGGCGTCGGTGCCCGCCGCCACCCGCACGCCTGCGGCCCGCAGGGAGGCGCAGGGGTAGAGGAGGGGGAGGTCGTCGGCGTCGACCTCGGCCCGGTACTCGTCCCCCCGTTCGGCCACGAAGTTGGGCTGGGTCACGACGGTCACGCCCAGGCGGGCCAGCTCGGGCGCCAGCTCGGCCGGGACGACCGCGCCGTGCTCGACCCGGTCGCCGGGGCGGGCGCCCGCTGCGGCGAGGGCGGTGACGGTGGCGACCAGCTGGAGGCGGGTCACGCAGTGGACCGCGACCGGCTCGCCCGCGGCGTGGGCGGCAGCCATCCAGGCCGCGATGTCGTCGACCGGGGGGAGGGTGGCGTCGTCGAGCAGCAGCTTGCGGGGGCCGGCGGTCTGGCCGGCGGCGGCGTCGAGGGCGAGCCCGCCGGCGCTCATCAGCACGACCCGCTGGGCCAGGTCGCCCCGCCGGGCGGCGGCGGCCAGGGCGTCGACGCCGTCCTGGGTGCGGGTGGGGTCGGCGTCGGTGAAGCCGGCCACGCCCCGCGCGGCGGCGTCGCGGCCGACGCCGGCCCAGTCGAGCGGGACGGGCGGGGCGACGCCGGCCAGGAGCCCGTCGCGGCGCCACAGCCGGCCGTCGGCGGGCGGGTCGTCGCCGCCGGGGAGGGCAGCGAGGGCAGCGGAGTTGAGCACCCACAGCGCCCCGCTGCGGTGCTGGACCCGCACGGGCCGGTCGGCCACGGCGGCGTCGAGCCGGCGGCGGTCGAGGTCCCCGGCGACGGCCTCGTGGTAGCCGACGGCCCGCACCCAGCCCCCGGCCGGGGCGGCCGCGGCCGCCGCCCGCAGCCGCTCGTCGAACGCCGCCGCCCCCGGGGTGGTGGCCGGCCCGACGTCGACCGACGCCCGGGCCGCCGCCATGGCCCGCAGGTGCACGTGGTGGTCGTGCAGGGCGGGGATGACCGCCCCACCGCCGGCGTCGATCACCTCCTCGCCGCCGGCCGGCCGCAGGTCCGGCCCGACCTCGACCACGGCCTCGCCGGCCACCCGCACCGCCAGGCCGGCCCGCTCGCCGACCTCGGCGCGGACGATCAGCACCGCTCGGCCACCACGAAGGCCGAGGTCCCACCGCCGGCCGCCAGCGGGGTGCCGGCCGGGTCGGTGGCCCGCAGGACCCGCCAGCCCGCGGCGGCCAGGAACGGGTCGAGCTCCGCGAGGGGCAGCGACGAGCGCAGCGGCTCGCCCATGGCCGCCACCGCGCCGGCCAGCCGCCGGCGCCGGGCCCGGCCCGCCCGGGTGCCCGGTCGCAGCGACAGCGTGACGGCCAGAGTGCTCCCCGGCCCGGCGGCGGCCGCCAGCGCGGCCAGCAGGCCGGCGAGGACGGGCAGGTCCAGGTAGCCGGCCACGCCCTCGCAGGTGAGCAGCGCCGGCCGCGCCGGGTCGAGGCCCGCGGCCCGCAGGCCGGCGGCCACGTCGTCCCGGGCGAAGTCGGCCGGCACGTAGCTGGTGGCCGGGGCGTCGATCCCCAGCTCGGCCAGGATCGCCCGCTTGTCGGCCTGGGTGGCCGGGTGGTCGAGCTCGAACCACCGCACGCCGTCCCGGGCGTAGCGCAGCGCCCGGCCGTCGTAGCCGGCGCCGACGCTGACGACCTGGGTCACGCCCTGGTCGAGGGCGGTCACCACCGCCCGGTCGACGAAGGTGGTCCGGGCCTGGAGGTAACGGGACATCGGGCCCCCGGGGCGGCCGGCCGCCCCGGCTAGGCTGCCGGCCATGCGGGCCTGGAGCCGGGTGTCGGCGTCGGGGTCGCCGTAGGGCGCCGGGACCCGCCGGAACGCCAGCCGCTGGGCCGCGACCCGGCGGGCCGTGGTCGAGGCCTCGTCGTCGCGCACCGCCGCATCATGCCCGGCGGCGCGCTGCCTGCGACTACTCGCCGCCCAGGCCCTCCAGGCCGGCGGCGAAGGCCCGCCAGGTGACGGGGCCGACGATGCCGTCGACGGCGATGGCGTCGTCGGGGAAGCGGAAGCCGAGCGTGGTCTGGAAGTCCCGCACGTAGGCGTCGGTGAGGGGACCGAAGTCGCCGTCGAGGGCCAGGCCGTCCTCGCCGTGGCGGATGACGGACTGCCACTGCACGGCCCGCACGGCGTCGCCGTGGGCGCCCCGGCGGAGGGTGACGATCAGCGCCGACCAGGTGTGGCGGCCGACGATCCCGTCGACGACCAGCCCGTTGGCCGACTGGAACTCGCGTATGCCGGCCTCGGTGATCGGCCCGAAGATGCCGTCGGGCGCCAGCCCGTTCCCGTGGGCGCGCAGCAGCAGCTGCACGGTCTTGGCCTGGTCGGAGTCCCGTCCCCGCCGGACGATCGGCCAGGCGACGGTGTCGAACGCGATGGTGGTGGTCATGCCCGGTCAGAGACGGGGCGGGGCCGCCCAGATACGGCGGCGCTACATCGTCCCCTTGCGGGTGACCGCCCGCACCGCGGCGCGGGCCAGGGCGGCCAGCGTGGCGCCGATCACCGTGACCCAGTCGAAGCGGTCGCGCCACACCGTGATGCGGCCGTCCACCACCTCGAAGGTGCCGTCGACCCAGAACGCCGCCCGGACCGTCCCCTTCTCCAGCGCGTCGGTGCGCTCGGTCATCACCGTGCCGCCCTCGGCCGCGATGTGGTGGATCTCGGCCGAGAACCCGGTGAAGAACGTCTCCAGGTAGCGCATCTGGCGCTCGAACGCGTCCCGCCCCCGGGCCGGGGGCAGGGGCACGTTCTGGTAGACGATGTCGTCGGCGACCAGCTCGAGCGCCCGATCGACGTCGGTCGCCTCGAGCGCCGCCAGGAACTGCCGGACGACCTCGACCGGCTCCATCACTTCAGCAGCGGGTCGCGGGGCAGGCCCAGGATGCGCTCGCCGATCTGGTTGCGCTTGATCTCCGACGTGCCGCCGGCGATCGACATGCCCCGGTGCATGAGCACCAGGGTGCCGGCCATGGCTCCGGGGCCGTCGAAGAAGGCGGCGTCCGGCCCCTGGAGCTCGGACATGATCGCCGCCGCCTCGTGGCCGTTCTCGGACAGCACCAGCTTGGTCACGTTGCCCTCGGGTCCCGGCCCGCCGCCGGCCACCGCCCGGTGGGCGCTGCGCAGGTTGAGCACGGCCACCGCCTGCTGGTTGGCGACGTAGCGGCCGATGCGGCCGGCGCCGCCGGCCAGCCGGTCGGGGTGGGCGTCGAAGGGCGGGATCAGCGCGTCGCCGGGCAGCGCCATGCCGCCCTGGCCGCCGCCGATGCTCACGCTCTCGTTGCCGAGCGTGGCCCGGGCCACCGTCCAGCCGCCGTCGACCGGGCCGACCACGTCGTCGTCGGGCACGAACACGTCGGTGAAGAACACCTCGTTGAACCCCGACGCCCCGGTGGTCATGCGCAGCGGCCGCACCTCGACGCCCTCGGCGTGCATGTCGATGACCATCGTGGTGATGCCCTCGTGCTTGGGCTTGTCGGGGTCGGTCCGCACGGTGGCGAAGCCCTGGCCGGCCTCGTGGGCACCGCTGGTCCACACCTTCTGGCCGTTGACGAGCCAGCCGCCCTCGACCCGGGTGGCGCGGGTCTTGATGCCGGCGGCGTCGGAGCCGGCGTCGGGCTCGCTGAACAGCTGGCACCAGATGAGCTCCTGGTTGAGCGCGGGCGGCACCCACCGCTGCACCTGGTCCTCGTCGGCGTGCTGGATGAGCGTGAGCAGCACCCACCCGGTGATGCCGTAGGCGGGCCGGGTGATGCCCGCCTCGCCGAAGCACTGCTCGATGACCAGCTGCTCGATGGCGCCGGCGTCCCGCCCCCAGGGCGCGGGCCAGTGGGGCATCACGTAGCCGGTCTCGATGAGCTTGGCCCGCTGGGCGTCGGCGTCGAGGCCCTTGATGCTCTCGGCGAAGGCCCGCACCTCGCCCCGGATCTCCTCGGCCTCGGGCGGCAGGTCGACCGTGCGGCCCCGGCGCACGCCGGCGCGGGCCAGGTCGGTGACGTCGCGGGCCGCGGCCTCGGGGTCGAGTGCGGCCAGCAGGGCGGAGGCCCGGCGCAGGTAGATGTGGGCGTCGTGCTCCCAGGTGAAGCCGATGCCGCCGTGCACCTGCATGTTGAGGTTGGCGCACAGGTCGGCGGCCGGGCCGGCCAGTGTGGCGGCCATGGCGGCGGTGTAGCTGAACTGGTCGCCGCCGCCGGCCGCGGCCCGGGCCGCGTCCCACACCAGGCCGGTGGCCAGCTCGGTCGCGACCAACATGTTGGCGCAGTGGTGCTTCACCGCCTGGTACATGGCGATGGGGCGGCCGAACTGGAGCCGGTTCTTCGCGTAGTCGGCGGCCGACTCGGTGCACTCGCGGGCCACGCCGATGGCCTCGGCGGCCAGGATCGTGCGGGCCAGGTCGACCAGCGCCCGGCGGGCGCCGGGCAGCACGGTGGCCGGGGCGCCGTCGAGCGTCACCCGCGCGGTGCGCCGGGTGGGGTCGAGGTTGGCCGGCACGTCGACCTTGACGCCGCCGCCGCCCACGTCGATCACGGCCACGTCGTCGCCCACGGGGACCAGCAGCACGTCGGCCAGGCCGCCGCCGAGCACGGCCCCCGCCGCGCCCTGGGCGCGGCCGTCGGCCAGCGTGACGTCGCCGCCCAGCGCGACGGCGCCGAGCGTGGTGCCGGCGGCCAGGCCGGGCAGCAGCCGGGACCTGGTGTCGTCGTCGCCGGCCGCGGCGATCACCGCGCCGGCCACGGCGGTGGGGACGAACGGCCCGGGGGCGACGGCCCGGCCCAGGGCCTCGACCACGACGACCAGCTCCTCGAGGCCGTAGCCCGAGCCGCCGTGCTCCTCGGGGAGGTGGATGCCGAGCCAGCCCAGGCCCTTGAGGTCGTCCCACCAGCCGGGCAGGTCCTCGGTCGGCGCCTCGAGCAGCGCCCGGGCCGCGGCCCGCGCCCCCCGCTTGTCCAGGAAGTCCGCGGCCGTGGCGGCCAGCGCCCTGTGGTCCTCGGTGATCGCGATCGACATGGTGAAAGAGTACCCTCTATTCTCGGCCTCGGCCATCCGGAGGAGGCGGTGCCATGAAGCTTGGCGCAAGTGTGGGGATGCGCGACGACCCGGCGGGGCTGACCCGCCACGTCCGGCGGCTGGAGGCGGCCGGCGTCGACTACCTGTGGGCCGGTGAGGCCTACACCGCCGACGCGGTGTCCACGCTCGGCTTCCTGGCCGCGGTGACCTCGACGGCGCAGATCGGGTCGTCGATCCTGCCCATCTACACGCGCACACCGAGCCTCCTGGCCATGACCGCGGTGGGGCTCGACAAGCTGTCGCAGGGCCGGTTCGTCCTCGGGTTGGGGGCGTCGGGGCCCCAGGTCATCGAGGGGTTCCACGGGGTGCCCTACGACTCCCCGGTCCGCCGCACCCGGGAGATCGTCGACATCTGCCACAAGGTGTGGGCCCGGGAGGAGCGCCTGGTCCACGAGGGCGCGTCGTACCAGGTCCCGCTGGCGCCGGGGGAGGGGACCGGGCTGGGCAAGCCGCTCAAGATCATGGACCACCCGCTCCGGCCCCGGATCCCGATCCACATCGCCTCGCTCGGCCCCCGCAGCGTGGAGATGACCGCCGAGCTGGCCGAGGGCTGGCTGCCGCTGTACTTCTGGCCCGACCGGGCCGGCGACGTGTGGGGCGACGCGCTGGCCGCCGGCCGGGCCCGGCGGGCGCCGGACCTGCCGGCGCTGGAGGTCGTGGCCGGCGGCCCGCTGGCCATCGGCGACGGCGTCGAGGGCCTGCGCGACCACTACCGCCCCACGCTGGCGCTCTACTTCGGTGGCATGGGCGCCCGCGACCGGAACTTCTACAACGACGTCCTGCGGGGCTACGGCTACGAGCGGGAGGCCGCCGAGATCCAGGACGCCTACCTGGCCGGCCGCAAGGACGAGGCTGCGGGTCTGGTCCCCCGGGACCTGGTCGACGGCCTGTCGCTGGTCGGCGACGCCGGCTTCGTGAAGGACCGGGTCGCCGCCTACCGGGACGCCGGCGTGACCGTCCTCAACGTCACCCCGGTCGGCCCGAACGGGGTGCGCGACATCGAGACGCTGGCCGGCTGGCTGGGTTGAGCCCACCGCTACGCTGGGGCGGCACGCCGGAGGTTCGAGGTCGCCATGGCTCGGGGCAGGGAAGCGGACCGGCTCGACGAGGCCCGGCGGGGCGTGCCCTGGAAGCGCTGGGGCCCCTACCTGGCCGAGCGCCAGTGGGGGACCGTCCGCGAGGACTACAGCCCCGACGGCGAGGCCTGGAGCTACCTCACCCACGACCAGGCCCGGTCGCGGGCCTACAAGTGGGGCGAGGACGGCATCGGCGGCCTGTGCGACGACGGCCAGCGGCTGTGCTTCGCGCTGGCGCTGTGGAACGGCCGCGACCCGATCCTCAAGGAGCGGATGTTCGGCCTCACCAACCGGGAGGGCAACCACGGCGAGGACGTGAAGGAGCACTGGTGGCACCTCGACGCCACCCCCACGTCGTCCTACCTGGCCTACCGCTACCGCTACCCGCTGGCCGCCTACCCCTACGCCGACCTGGTGGCCACCAACGCGGCCCGGGGCAAGGGCGACTACGAGTACGAGCTGGTCGACACCGGGGTGTTCGCCGGCGACGCCTACGTCGACGTCGACCTCGAGTACGCCAAGGCGGCGCCCGACGACGTCCACGTGCGCATCCGGCTGGCCAACCGCAGCGGCGAGGACGCCACCGTCGACCTGCTGCCCACCCTGTGGTTCCGGGACACCTGGTGGCGGGGCGGGCCGAAGGGCACGCTGGCGCTGGCACCCGGTGGCGGGATCGCGGTCGACCACCCCGAGCTCGACGCGCTGGTGCTGGCGGCCGAGGGCGACCCCGAGCCGCTGTTCACCGAGAACGCCACCAACGCCGAGCGGCTCTGGGGGCAGCCCAACGCCACGCCCTACGTCAAGGACGCGTTCCACGACTACGTGGTGGGCGGGCGCCGCGAGGCGGTGAACCCGGCCCGCACCGGGACCAAGGCCGCGTTCCGCTACCGGCTGGCCGTGCCGGCCGGCGGGGCGCTCAGCGTGCGCCTGCGGCTCGCGCCCGCCGGGGTCGCCACGGGGGTCGACCCCCACGCCACCGACGCGCTGGTGGCGTCCCGCCGGGCCGAGTCCGACGCCTTCTACGCCTCGATCACCCCGCCAGCCGTGCCCGCCGACCAGGCGGTCGTGCTGCGCCGGGCGATGGCCGGGATGCTGTGGGGCAAGCAGTTCTACGCCTACGACCTGGACCTGTGGCTGGACGAGCACGGCGTCCACCCCCTGCGGGAGGACGGCGGGGCCCCGCCGGGCGGGGTGCGCAACCAGGCCTGGTTCCACATGCGGAACGACGACGTCATCTCCATGCCCGACGCCTGGGAGTACCCCTGGTACGCCTCGTGGGACCTGGCCTTCCACGCGGTGGCGCTGGCCATGGTCGACATCGACGAGGCCAAGCACCAGCTCGGGCTCATGTTGGGCGAGCTCTACTTCCACCCCAACGGCCAGCTCCCGGCCTACGAGTGGAACTTCGGCGACGTCAACCCGCCGGTGCACGCCTGGGCCACCCTGGCCGTCTACGAGGCCGAGCTGGAGCAGCGGGGCCGGGGCGACGTGGCCTGGCTGGCCGGGGCGTTCCAGAAGCTGCTGTGCAACTTCACCTGGTGGCTCAACCGCAAGGACCCCACCGGGCGCAACGTGTTCGAGGGCGGGTTCCTCGGGCTGGACAACATCGGCGTCTTCGACCGCAGCGCCCCGCTACCCACCGGCGGCTTCCTCGAACAGGCCGACGGCACAGCCTGGATGGCGTTCTTCGCCCAGTCGATGCTGGGCATGGCGATCGAGCTGTCCCGCCACGACCCGACCTACGAGGAGATGATCCCCAAGTTCGCCGAGCACTTCGCCTTCATCGCCGCCGCCATGGACCGCATCGGCGACAACCACGACGACCTGTGGGACGAGGAGGACGGCTTCTTCTACGACGTGCTGCGACTGCCCGACGGCCGGGCCGAGCGGCTGAAGGTGCGCTCGATCGTCGGCCTGCTGCCGCTGTGCGCCACCGCCATCCTCCCGGGCGACCGGGAGGCGCTGTCGACGGACGTCCTCGACCGCATGGCCCGCCGCATCGACGCCATGCCCGAGCTGCTGGCCACCATCCACGACCCCCGGGTGCGTGGCGTCCACGGCCGGCGCATGCTGGCGGTGGTCGAGGAGGACAAGCTGCGGCGGATCCTGGCCCGCATGCTCGACGAGGACGAGTTCCTCAGCCCGCACGGGCTGCGGGCGCTGTCCCGGTACCACCTCGACCACCCGTTCGTCATCGACGCCAGCGGCGCCCGCTACGAGGTGCGCTACCTGCCGGCCGAGTCGGACAGCGGCATGTTCGGCGGCAACTCCAACTGGCGGGGCCCGGTCTGGTTCCCGGTCAACTACCTGATCCTGCGGGGGCTGCTCGAGCTGTACGCCTACTACGGGGACGACTTCACGGTGGAGTGCCCGACCGGGTCGGGGCGCCGGTGCACGCTGTTCGAGGTGGCCGAGGAGCTGGGCCGGCGGCTGGTGTCGATCTTCACCCCCGGCCCCGACGGGCGCCGGCCCTGCTACGGCGGCACCGAGCTGTTCCAGACCGACCCCCACTGGCGGGACATGCTGGTGTTCAACGAGTACTTCCACGGCGACAACGGCGCCGGCCTGGGCGCCAGCCACCAGACGGGCTGGACGGGGCTGGTGGCCCGCATCGTGCAGACACTCGGCTACCTGCGTCCCGAGGACCTGACCGACCCCGGCCGGCAGGCCAACCTGCTGTACGGGACGTTGCCGGGGTGACCTGGCCCGACCATCCCGTCATCTACGAGGTGAACACCGCGGTGTGGCTGGCCGAGGTGGGGCCGACGCTGGGCGACGTGGCGCCGGACGAGTGGGACCGGATCACCCCGCCCGGGGTCGACGCCGTGTGGCTGATGGGGGTGTGGGAGCGCAGCCCGGCCGGCGTGCGGCTGGCGCTCGACTCGCCGGAGCAGATGGCCGGGTTCCGGGAGGCGCTGCCCGACCTGACCGAGGCCGACGTCATCGGCTCGGCCTACTGCGTGCGCCGCTACGTGGTCGACGCCCGCTTCGGCGGGCGGGCGGGGCTGGCCGCGGCCCGGTCGGCGCTGGCCGAGCGGGGCGTGCGGCTGGTGGTCGACTTCGTCCCCAACCACGTGGCGCCCGACCACCCGTGGCTGGCCGAGCACCCCGAGCGCTTCGTGCGGGGCTCGCCCGAGGACCTGGCCCGCGACCCCGACGCCTTCCTGGCCGTGGGCGATGCGGTGATCGCCCGGGGCCGCGACCCGTTCTTCGCCCCGTGGCCCGACGTGGCCCAGCTCGACGCCTTCGCCCCCGGCCTGCGGGCGGCGGCGGCCGCCACCCTGGCCGACATCGCCACCCAGGCCGACGGCGTGCGCTGCGACATGGCCATGCTGCTCCTCGCCGACGTGTTCACCCGCACCTGGGGCGAACGGGTCGGGCCGGCGCCGGGCGCCGAGTACTGGGCCGAGGTCATCGGGGCGGTGCGGGCCGCCCACCCCGACTTCCTGTTCGCGGCCGAGGCCTACTGGGACTTGGAGTGGGACCTCCAGCAGCTGGGGTTCGACCACTGCTACGACAAGCGGCTCTACGACCGGCTGGTGGCCGGGGCGCCCGACCCCGCCGGGGTGCGGGCCCACCTCGGGGCCGATGTCGGCTACCAGCGGCGGCTGGTGCGGTTCCTGGAGAACCACGACGAGCCCCGGGCGGCCGCTGTGCTGCCCTCGGCCCGGGAGCGGGCGGCCGCGGTGGCGGTGGCCACGCTGCCGGGGGCGACGCTGTGGCACGACGGGCAGTTCGAGGGCCGGCGGGTGCGGGTGCCGGTGTTCCTCGGGCGTCGGCCGTCCGAGCCGCCCGACGAGGACCTGCGGCGGTTCTCGCTCGACCTGGTGGCGGCGGTGGCGGGCCGCCGGCGGGGGGAGTGGGCGCTGGCGTCGGCCACCGGATGGCCCGGCGACCTGTCGTGCGACGGGCTGCTGTGCTGGGCCTGGCGGGACGGCGCCGCCCGGACACTGGTGGTGGTCAACGACGCCCCGGGGCCGGCGGCGGCCCGGGTCCAGGTCCCGTGGGCCGACGTGGCGGGGCGGTCCTGGCGGCTCGACGACCTGCTGTCGGGCGACAGCTTCCTGCGGGACGGCGACGAGGTCGCCGCGGCGGGGCTCTACGTGGGGCTGCCGCCCTGGGGGTGCCACGTCCTGGCCTGGACGCCTGCGCCACACTGAGCCCATGCACCTGGCGCAGCTGAACGTCGGGCGGCTGGTGGCGCCGCTCGACGACCCCCGCATCGACGACTTCCGCAACAGCCTCGACCGGGTCAACGCGCTGGCCGAGGCCAGCCCGGGGTACGTGTGGCGCCTCCAGGACGAGGCCGGCAACGCCACCGGCATCCAGGTGACCGACGACCCGCTGTACATCGTCAACCTCACGGTCTGGCGCTCGATCGAGACGCTGGCCGACTTCGCCTACCGCAGTGACCACACGGCGCTCCTGCGCCGGCGGCGGGAGTTCTTCGAGCGGCCGGCCCAGGCCATCGCCGTCCTGTGGTGGATCCCCGAGGGCACGCTGCCCACGGTCGAGGAGGCCCACGCCCGGCTGGAGCACCTCCGGGCCCACGGCCCCACGCCGACGGCGTTCACCTTCCGCCACCCCTCCCATCCGTGGACGTTTCTGGTTGACTCCCAACCAGAAACGTCCACGGAACCGCCATGTGCGCTAGAAGGTCACCCATGATCCGGCTTTCCGTGCTCTATCCCTCTGGCGACGGGTCGACGTTCGACCACGACTACTACCGCGACCACCACATCCCGCTGGTGCGCTCCACCTGGAACCCCGCCTCGACCGAGATCGACCGGGGGGTCGACGGGCCCAACGTGGCCGCCGTGCACTTCACCTTCGCCGACCGGGACGCGATGAACGCCGCCATGGCGGCCGAGGGCACCGCCGCCGTGATGGCCGACGTCGGCAACTACACCAACATCGCCCCGGTCCTGCAGATCAGCGAGATCGTGGAGAGCGACCGGGGCTGACGCCGTGGTCGGCTTCGACGAGTGGGCGGCCCGGGCCGTGCCCGTCGACGCGGGCGGCCTGCGCATCGCCGCCCACGACGACGGGCCCCGCGACGGGCCGGCCGTGACATTCCTGCACGGCTATCCCTCGTCGTCGCTCGACGTCGTGCCCGTGCTCGCCCGGGTCGTGCCCCGGGGGGTGCGGGTGGTGGCGCTCGACTTCCCCGGCTTCGGCGCGTCGGCCAAGCCGGTCGGCCATCCCTACTCGATCGACGCCGCCGCCGACGCCACCGAGGCGGTGTGGGCCGCGCTCGGCGTCGGGTCGACGGTCCTGCTGGCCCACGATTACGGCGTGTCGGTGGCCCAGGAGCTGCTGGCCCGCCAGATCGACGACCCCGCCGGCCGGCCCGTCCCCGTCAGCGGCGTGGTGTGGAGCAACGGCGGCCTCTACCCCGACCTCCACCGCCCCACGGTGGGCCAGCAGCTGCTGCTCGACCCCGACCACGGTGCCGAGGTGGCCGCGGCGATGGACGAGGCGGCGCTGGGCAACGGCCTGCGCGTCACCTGGGGCACCCGCCGGCCCATGACCGTCGAGGACGTGGCCGGCATCTGGCAGCCGCTGGCCCACGACGGCGGGTCCCGCCAGGCCCACGCCCTGCTCCACTACATCCCCGACCGCCGCGCCCACGCCGACCGCTGGCGGGCGGCGCTCGAGTCCCGGGCCGTGCCGATGCGGTTCGTGTGGGGCGAGCTCGACCCGGTGTCGGGCGGGCACGTCGCCGAGCGGCTGGTCGAGCGCCTGCCCGACGTGCCGGTGGAGCGGCTGGCCGACGTCGGCCACTGGCCCCCGCTGGAGGCGCCCGACGAGGTGGCCGCCGCGGTCCTCGACCTGGCGGGGGCGGCGCCCGGGCCGTGAACGTCCTCGGCCACGCCCACGTGGCCCGGGCCACCGGGCGGCACGACGCCGAGTTCCTGCTGGGGGCCGTGCTCCCGGACCTGGCCCCGATGGCCGGCATCCGGCCCGACCGGTCCCGGATGCCCGGGGCGCTGGGCGACGGCGTGCGCTGCCACCTGCGCACCGACGACGCGTTCCACGGCCACCCGGCCGTGCGCCGGGGCATGCGGGACCTGCGCCTCGCCGTCGGGCGGCGGGGCGTCGCCTCCGGTCCCGCCCGGGCCGTGGGCCACGCCGGCTGGGAGCTGCTGCTCGACGGCACGCTGGTCGGCACCGGGGCCGCCGCCGACATGGGCCGGGCCCTGGCGGCGGGCGACGCCGTCCTGGCCGCGCTCGACCCCCCCGACCGCCCCCGGTGGGCCGCCTTCCTGGCCCGGGCCCGGGGCGCCCCGCCGCCCCGGTACGACGACGCCGCCTGGGTGGCGGACCGCCTGCACGCCCTGCTGGCCCGGCGGCCCCGGCTGGCCCTGCCGGCCGGCCAGGTCGCCCCGGTGGCGGCGGCGCTGGCCGACCACGGCGGGGCGGTCCGGGCCGCCGCGCCCGGCGTGCTGGCCGACACCGTGGCCGCGGTGCGGGAGGCGGTGCTGTGATGGAGGGCATCGAGCCCACCGCCCCCGTGCCGTCCCCGACCAGCCGCCGGGCCTTCCTGGCCGGCGGCGCCGCCCTGGTGGGCGCCGTCCTGGCCGGGTGCAGCGGCTCCGGCGACGGTGGCGGCGGAGGTGGCGGCGGAGCGGCGCCCACCACCCGGGCGACGGGCACGACCGTCCCCGCCGGGCCCACGACGCTGGCCGCCGCCGACTTCGACGGCCTCGGCCCCTGCCGGCTCACGCCCGAGCAGACCGCCGGTCCGTTCTACGCCGACGTCGGCCTCGACCGCCGGGACATCACCGAGGGCCTGCCCGGCCACCCGCTGCGGCTCGGCATCCGGGTGGTCGACCAGGACTGCCGGCCGGTGCCCGGCGCGGTGGTCGAGGTGTGGCACGCCGACGCCGGCGGCGACTACTCGGCCTTCGCCGACGGCTCGGCCGGCGACGACGCGGCCGGGGGCACGACGTTCCTGCGGGGCGCCCAGGCCGCCGACGACCAGGGCATCGTCGAGTTCGCCACCATCTACCCCGGCTGGTACACGGGGCGGGCCGTGCACGTCCACGCCCGGGTCCGCCGGAGCGGCGACGCCGTGCTCACCACCCAGATGTACTTCACCGACGAGCTCAGCGACCGGGTCGAGCGGGAGGACCCCTACGCCGCCCGCGGCCCCCGCGACACCCGCAACGGCGACGACGGCATCGCCGGCGACCCCGCGGCCGACGGCACCCTGCTGGCCACCACCGCCCGGGGGACGGGCAGCCAGGGCCTGATCGTCTTCGGGGTCGACGCCTGACCCGTCTAGGCCACGGTCGCGGGGTCGACGTTGGCCCCGCACAGCACGACCGCCACCCGCTCGTCGGGGTCGGCCAGCGCGCCGGTGGTCAGCGCGGCGAGGGCGGCGGCGCCGGCCGGCTCGGTGGCCAGGCGGAGGGCGGCCCACAGCCGGCGCTGGGCGTCGACCACGTCGCCGTCCTCGACCACCGTGACCCCGTTGCACCACCGCCGGGCGGCGGCGAAGCCGAGCGCGCCCACCCGCCGCGCGCCGAGGGCGTCGGCGGCCAGGCCGGACACCTCCACGTCGACCGGCTCGCCCGCCGCCAGCGCCGAGGCCAGCGAGGCGCACCCCGCGGTCTCGACGCCCGACACCGCCGCCTCGCCCCGGTACCAGCAGCACACGCCGCCGAGCAGGCCGGCCCCGCCCACCGCCAGCACCACCCGGTCGACGGTGGCCTGCTCCGCCAGCTCCCGGCCCAGGGTGGCGGCGCCGGCGATCATCTCGGGCTGGTCGTACGCGTGGAGGAAGCGGGCGCCGGTGTCGGCGGCCCGGTCCCGGCTGGCGGCCAGGGCGTCGGCGTAGAAGCCGGGCACGACCTCGACCGTCGCCCCCAGCGACCGCAGCGTGTCGAGCTTGGCCGGGGCCGTCGAGTCGGGCACGAACACCGTGGCGGCCACGCCCACCCGTCGGGCGGTATAGGCGGCGGCCACGCCGTAGTTCCCGCCCGACGCCGCCACCACGCCGGCCGCCGGCAGGTCGTCGGCCAGCAGCTGGAGGTGGGCGCCCCGGGCCTTGAACGACCCGGCGTGCTGGACCAGCTCCAGCTTGAGCACCAGCGGCGCCCGTCGCGGGGGCAGGCCGAGGTCGGCGGCGTCGACCTCCAGCACCGGCGTGCGCCGGATCCAGGGGGCCAGGCGCCCGGCGGCGGCGTCGACGTCGGGGCGGGAGGGGAGCGGGGTCACCCCCCGATTGTGGCGGGTGTCACCTGGTAGTCCGTGCGGCGGGGACGGACACTAGGCTGTCGCCTTCCGCCCCCTGGAGGATCCCCCTTGTTCGCTGCCCTGGGTCGCTGGTGCCACCGGCACCGGTGGATCGTGATCGGCGCGTGGCTCGCCACGCTGTTCGTCAGCTCCCTCGCCCTCGGCGCGGTCGGGCGCAGCACCAGCCAGGAGTTCGGGCTGCCCAACGTCGAGAGCAAGCGGGGCTCCGACATCCTCGACGACCACTTCGGCGGCGTGGGCGGCGGCTTCGGCGGCTCGATCGTGTTCCGGGCCGACCAGGGCGTCGAGGACCCGCAGGTCAAGGCGGCCATGGCCGAGGCGTTCGCCCGCATCGACCGGCTGCCCGACGTCACCCTGACGAGCCCGTACGACGCGGCCGGGGCGCCCCAGGTCGCCCGCCAGGGTCCGCACGCCGGCAAGATCGCCTTCGCCCGGGTCGAGCTGCCCGACTCGATCAGCGACGAGCGGGCCAACGCGATCGGCGACGAGGTCCGCGCCGAGGTGCCCCACATCGACGGCGTCGAGACCGTGCTCGGCGGCGACGCCTTCGCCAACTTCGAGAAGCCGTCGTCCGAGGCGATCGGCCTGGGCTTCGCCATCGTCATCCTCGTGCTGGCCTTCGGGTCGGTGCTGGCCATGGGCCTGCCCATCGGGGTGGCGTTGGCCGGCATCGGGCTCGGGTCGGTGCTGGCCGGCTTCCTCGGCCACCTGGTGCCCATGCCCGACTTCGCCACGGTCCTCGGCGTGATGATCGGCCTCGGCGTGGGCATCGACTACGCGCTGTTCATCGTCACCCGGTTCCGGGAGAACCTCCACGCCGGCCACGACATCGAGCGGGCCACGGTGGTGGCCATGGACACCGCCGGCCGGGCGGTGCTGTTCGCCGGCACGACCGTGGTCATCTCGCTGCTCGGCATGGTGGTGATGAACGTGACGTTCATCACCGGCCTGGCCATCGGCACGGTGGCGGTCGTGGCCACGACGCTGCTGGCCTCGCTGACCCTGCTGCCCGCCCTGCTGGCGCTGGCCGGCACCCGGGTGGAGAAGACCCGCTGGCGGGGGCTCATCGCCGCCGGGCTGGTCGCCCTGGCGCTGGTCGGCGTCGGCGCCGGCCTCCAGGCCATGGCCCTGCTGCTGCCGGTGGCGGTGGTCATCCTGCTGGCCGGGTTCGCCGTGCGCCCGCTGCGCCGGGAGGTGCCCCGGCGCACGCCCAAGCCCCGCGACCAGACCTTCGCCTACCGCTGGAGCCGGCTCATCCAGCGGCGGCCGTGGCCGGCCGCGCTGGCCGGCGTGGCGTTCCTCGGCGTGCTGGCGCTGCCGGTGTTCGGCATGCGGCTCGGCTTCCCCGACGACGGCAACTTCCCGGCCGACACCGAGACCCGCCAGGCCTACGACCTGCTGGCCGAGGGCTTCGGACCCGGGTTCAACGGGCCGCTGGTGCTCACCGCTCTGCTGCCGGCGGGCACGACCGACGCCCAGCTCCAGGCCGTCACCGACGCCCTCGGCAAGGCGGACGGCGTGGCCTTCGCCACCCCGGCGGTGCGCAACGACCCCCGCGACGACGCCGTGCTGTGGCGGGTCATCCCCACCACGGCGCCCCAGGACGCGGCCACCGGCGACCTCGTGACCCACCTGCGGGAGGACGTGCTGCCCCAGGCCACCCGGGGCACCGGGCTCGACGTGGCGGTCACCGGGTCGGTGGCGGTCCGGGTCGACTTCGCCGACTACCTGGCGGCCCGGCTGCTGATCTTCTTCGGCGCCGTGCTGACGCTGTCGTTCCTGCTGCTGATGGTCGTGTTCCGGTCGGTGCTGGTGCCGCTCAAGGCGGTGGTGATGAACCTGCTGTCGATCGGGGCCGCCTACGGCGTGGTGGTGGCCGCCTTCCAGTGGGGCTGGGTCGGGCCGCTGCTGCACATCGAGGGGGCGCCGATCGTGCCCTTCCTGCCGATGATGCTGTTCGCCATCGTGTTCGGACTGTCGATGGACTACGAGGTCTTCCTGCTGTCCCGCATCCGCGAGGAGTGGCAGCACACCGGCGACAGCCACACGTCGGTGGCCGACGGCCTGGCCGCCACGGCCCGGGTCATCACGGCGGCTGCGCTGATCATGGTGTTCGTGTTCGGCAGCTTCCTGCTGGAGACCGACCGGACGGTCAAGCTGTTCGGCGTGGGCCTGGCCACCGCCGTGTTCCTCGACGCCACCGTGGTGCGCATGCTGCTGGTGCCGGCGACGATGGAGCTGCTCGGCGACCGCAACTGGTGGGTGCCCCGCTGGCTCGGGCGCATCCTGCCCACGATCGACTTCGAGGGCCACGCCTCCGAGGGCGGCGACGCCGAGCCCACCCCCGAGGACCGCGAGCTCGAGCCGGTCTGACCTGCCGGCGTCCGGCGCCGGCCGGCGGCGGCCCGACGTTTGGCCCCGACCGGGCGGGGGCAGTCCTGTCGCGTCAGTCGTCGCAGCGGGATCGGCCCGCTGCCCGGACCGCGGCGGGCTATCTGGCCAGGCTGCTGGTGCCGGGACGCGATCCGATGTCGTTCCTGCGGACGCTGCTGCTGGGTGTCGTCGGCTCGTTCATCGGCGGCTTCCTCGGCTACGCCCTGTTCAACAAGGACCTCGACGAGGGCGCCCTGCAGCCGTGCGCACACCGGCCGCCGTGCCGGGGTGCGGCGCGCCATGGGGCATGATCGCGGGGTTCACCCCGCACCCTGGAGGCAGAGCGATGGCGATCTCGGTCGGCGAGCGCATCCCCGACGTCAAGCTGATGACCATGACCGACGAGGGCCCCCGCCCCGTGCAGAGCGGCGACGTGCTGGGCGAGGGCAAGGTCGTCCTGTTCGCGGTGCCGGGGGCGTTCACGCCCACCTGCTCCGACCACCACCTGCCGGGCTTCGTGCTGCGGGCCGACGACATCCGGGCCAAGGGCGTCGACACGATCGCCTGCGTGGCGGTCAACGACGCGTTCGTGATGGGGGCGTGGGGCCAGGTCCAGAACACGGGCGACGCGGTCCTCATGCTGGCCGACGGCAACGGCGACTTCGCCGCCCAGATGGGCCTGGAGCTGGACGGCAGCGGCTTCGGCCTCGGCACCCGCTCCCAGCGCTACGCGGCCATCCTCGACGACGGCGTGGTCACCGAGCTCATGGTCGAGTCGAACCCGGGCCTCGACGTCAGCTCGGCCGACTCGGTCCTCGACAAGCTCTAGCCCACCGCCCGCCGGGGCCCGGCGACCGGGCCCCGGTACGGCGTGGACGTGGCCCCGTGCCAGGATGAACGCGGTGCAGAGCGCGCGTGCCATCGCGGCCGAGGGCGGCGACAACGACCAGGTCGGCGTGCTCGCCGGCGTGGTCGTGTCCGTGTCGCCCCGCCGGCGGGTGCGGTCGCAGGCCGACGTGGTGCGGCTGATCGGGGCGCTGGCGCTCGTCGGGGTGGGCGTGCTCGTCGCCATCTGGCTGCGCAACACCATCGGCGGGGCGGAGGAGGACCTGGTCCAGGTGTACGAGCGGGTGCCCGACCGCTTCGCCGAGGTGCTCACCGGCCTGGCCGTCATCATGGCCGGCGTCGTCCCCGTGCTGGCGCTGGTGGTGCTGCTGGCCCGCAAGCGGTTCCGCCAGGCGGCGGCGCTGCTGCTGGGGGCGGCGGGGGCCGGTCTGGCCATGGCCGAGCTCACCGCCATCCTGGCCCGCCAGGGCGTGATCGCCGCGGTCGACCCCGCCACCCGCCAGGTGGTCGAGCTCACCGACCCCGCCTTCGCCACCTCGCCCCTCATCGCCGCCGCGGTCGCCCTCGTCATCATCGCCACCCCCTGGCTGTCCCAGCAGTGGCGCCGGGTGCTGTGGTCGGGCGTCGGCCTGCTGGTGCTGTTCCGGGTCGTGTCCTCCAGCGAGGCGCCGCTCGACATCGTGATCGCCATCGCCGTCGGCATGGCGGTCGGCTCGCTGGCCCTGCTCGTGTTCGGCACCGAGAGCGCCGACCCCGAGGCCCCCGAGCTGGTGGCCATGCTGCGGCCCGCCGGCCACCCGACCCGCATCGAGCAGCTGGCCGGCAACAGCCCGCTGGTCTACGCCGTCGACATGGTGGGCGGCGGCGAGATGGAGATGCGGGTCCGCACCGCCCACGACCGCTCCGAGAACCTGCTCGAGCAGCTGTGGCGGTCGGCCCGGCTGCGGCGCTGGGTCACCGACCGGCCCTACGACACGGTCCAGCGCCGCATCGAGCACGAGGCCCTGGCCCAGCGGGCGGCGGCCGACACCGGCGCCCGGGTGGCGGCCGTGCGGGGCATCGTGGCCTCGCCCCAGGGGGCGATCGGCCTGCTGGAGGAGCGCATCCCCGGCGAGCCGGCGTCGGATGTGCCCCCCGAGCGGCTGACCCCCGCGCTGCTGGCCGACGTGTGGCGCCAGGTCGAGGCGCTGCACCGCGAGCGCATCGCCCACCGCAACCTGGGCCTGGCCCAGATCGGGGTCACCGCCGACGGCCGCGCCGTGCTGCGGGGCTTCGACGCCGCCGCCATCGCCGCCTCCGACCGCGACCTCGCCCTCGACCGCGCCCAGCTGCTGGTGTCGACGGCGCTGGTCGTCGGGCCCCGCACCGCGGTCGACGTGGCCGTCGGAGCCGTGGGCCGCCAGTCGGTCGTCACCGCCGTGCCCTACCTCCAGCCGCTGGCCCTGCCCCCGCCGACCCGGGCCGCCTGGCGCAGCAACAAGGAGGTGCTCGACGCCCTGCGGGAGGCCGTGCAGCAGGCGACCGGGGTCGAGCCGGCGCCGCTGGCCCGCCTCGACCGCATCCGCCCCCGCACCGTGGTGTCGATCGCCGCGCTGGCGGGCGCGTTCTACTTCCTGCTGCCCCAGCTGGCCAGCTTCGACGAGACCGTCGACGCCGCCAGCCAGGCCAACTGGTGGTGGCTGGTGCCGATGCTGCTCGGCACCGCCGCGGTCATCGCGTCGGCCGCCCTCACCTTCGTGGCGTCGGTGCCCGACCCCATCGCCTACCTGCCGGCGCTGCGCATGCAGATCGCCTCGTCGTTCGTCAGCCGGATCGCCCCGGCCAACACCGGCACGGTGGCGGTGGGCGTGCGCTTCCTCCAGCGCTCCGGCCTGGAGCCGGGCCCGGCGGCCGCCGCCGTCGGGTTGACCATGCTCTCGGGCCTGATCGTGCACCTGTCGCTCCTCGCCGTGTTCCTGGCCTGGGTCGGCACCAGCTCGGTCGGGTTCTCGCTGCCCGACTCGTCGACGATCCTCATCGCCATCGCGGTGGCCGTGTCCGCCAGCGGGCTGGTCATCGGGCTGATCCCGGCCGTGCGCCGCCGGGTGCTGCCGCCGCTGGTGGTCCAGGTGCGCAACGCGGCGTCGTCGCTGGCCGACGTGCTCACCGACCCGGTGCGGGTCATCGGGCTGCTCGGCGGCTCGACCGGGACGACCGTGTCGTTCATCGTCACGCTGGCCGCGGCGGTGGCGGCGTTCGGCGGCGGCGTGAGCTTCCCCGAGATCGGCGCCGCCTACGTCGTGGCCTCGGCGCTGGGCTCGGCCGCCCCCACCCCCGGCGGCCTGGGCGCGGTCGAGGCCGCGCTGGTGGCCGCCCTGACCGGCTACGGCATGGCCAGCGGCCCGGCGGTGTCGGCCGTGCTGACGTTCCGGCTGGTGACCTACTGGCTGCCGATGCTGCCGGGCTGGCTGATGTTCCAGCAGATGCAGCGGCGCGAGGAGCTGTAGGCCGCTAGCTTCGGTGACGGACGCGTCAGCGAGGGAGGGGTCGGGATGGTCGTGGCGTTCGATCCGTTCGAGCCGGGGTTCGTGGCGTCGCCCTACGAGCAGTACGCCCGCCTGCGGGCCGAGGACCCGGTCCACCGCTCGGAGCTCCTGGAGGGCTGGCTGCTCACCCGGCACGACGACGTGGTGGGGGTGCTGCGCGACCCGACCGTCAGCGTCGAGATGGACAACGCCACGCCGACCGCCCTCGTCGCCCTCCAGCGCGAGCGCCAGGAGCGCACCGGCCGGCCGTCGAACACGCTCGTCCTGCGGGACGACCCCGACCACCAGCGGCTGCGGCGGCTCATGCAGGCACCGTTCGGCGCCCGGCCGGTGGCCGGCCTGCGGGACCTGGTCGAGCGGCGGGTGGACGAGATGCTGGCCGGCCCGGCGTCCCGGGGCGCGATGGACGTGATCGGCGACTTCGCCTACCCGCTGCCGGTGGCGGTGTTCAACGAGATGCTCGGACTGCCCGGCGAGGACGCCCCCCGGGTCCGGGCCTGGATCGCGGCGGTGGCCCGCATGCTCGACCCCGTCATCGACGACGAGGAGCACGCCCGCCTCTCGGCCGAGATGGACGAGATGTACGAGTACGTCGCCGGCCAGATCGACGCCAAACGGGCCGATCCCCGCGACGACGTGCTCACCGCCCTGGTCCTGGCCGAGGACGGCGGCGACCGCATGGACCGCGACGAGCTGGTGGCCC
>DATFRN010000139.1:0-5940 GCA_035263165.1 Acidimicrobiales bacterium
GCGATCATCTGCGCCAGGAGGCCTCCGGTCGAGTGCCCCATCAGCACCGGCTTCGTGTCGAGCGCGTGGATGACGTCGGTGGTGTGGTCGGCGATCTGCTTCAAGGTCTTCCTGGCGAGGACCTCCGGGTTCGCCCGGGCCGCGTCGAGCGTCGCCGGATCGTCCGGCCAGTCCGGTGTCAGCGGGGCGTAGCCGGCCTGTGCGAAGAAGTCGACCCACGCGGCCCAGCTGCTCGGCAGCACCCAGAGGCCGTGGATGAGGACGACCGGGGTGGTGCCGGAGGCGTTGGCCGCCTCGATCTCCTGCCGCTCCCGATCGGAGATTGATGTCATGTCGGCTCCCCCTTCGGTCGGGTGACCGACCACCGTCGTGCCACCGCGCCACATCGTGGAGCCACTGTCACATGGGTCGCCCGGGGATCGCCTCCGTGTCAATCCCTAGTCACCACCTCCCGCGGGGTGAAGACGCGAGTGGGGGCCTCCCGCCCGCGGAGCGTGACCTCCTGGCCGACGACCCAGTGCCGTTGCTCCTCGGCGCACGCCCGGGCGACCGTGTACGCGGACGTGGCCACCCCGCCCGGGAGCGTCTTCGCCACCTCCGTCAGGCGAGCGGCCTCGTTGACCGGATCGCCGATCACCGTGTACTCGAAGCGCTCCACCGCGCCGATGTTGCCGGCCACCACGGTGCCGGCCGCGACGCCGATGCCCGCTCGCACCTCCGGGATGTCGGTGCCGAGCCGGCCGGCGAGGCGGCGGGCGGCGTGGAGCGCGGCGCCGGCCGGGTCGTCGAGCGCCACCGGCGTCCCGAACACGGCGAGCGCGCCGTCGCCCTCGAACTTGTTCACCCAGCCGTGGTGGTCGTCGACCACCTCGACGGCGGCGGCGAAGAACCGGTTGAGCAGGGCCACCACCTCGCTCGGCGGCCGTGTCGACGCGAGCTGGGTCGACCCGACGAGGTCGACGAACAGCACCGCCGCCTCACGGACCTCGCCACCGAGCCCGCTCGGGGAGGCGACCGCCCGCGCGGCGACGTCGGCACCCACGTGCCGGCCGAACAGGTCGCGCAGTCGCTCCCGCTCGCGCAGGCCGGACACCATCCGGTTGAACCCGCTCTGCAGCTGGCCGATCTCGGTGCCGTCGTAGACCTCGACCGACGCGTCCAGGTCCCCCTCCTCGACCGCCTCGAGCGCTC
This sequence comes from Acidimicrobiales bacterium, assembly GCA_035263165.1. GTDB lineage: Bacteria > Actinomycetota > Acidimicrobiia > Acidimicrobiales > VFJN01 > ZC4RG19. The sequence continues at coordinate 1,192 of DATFRN010000139.1, forward strand.
GCCCGAGGTCCCGCACGGGGTCGACGATGGCCTGGGACGCGACCGCCACGAGGAGCCACCCGACGACGAGGGTGGCGCCGCCGATGGCGATGATCGCCACCGACAGGCGGGTCGGCGTGGCGTCACCCCGCACCAGGGCGAAGACGGCGACGAGGATCAGGCCGACGATCGGGATCGCCGAGCCGAGGCCCCAGGCCATCAGCGACCGGGCCCGCAGGCCGGGGATCACGAGCCCGGCGCGCGGTTCGTCGGCGAGGGCCAGCGCGGCCACGGGACGCAGGATGCGCTCGCCGGCGAGATAGGTGACCGCACAGGTGACCATGCCGACGATGAGCACCGAGAAGGCCACGGCCGGGACCACGTCGGGGCTGACGACGCCGTTGGCGACGGTGAACCCGATGGCCGCCAGGCCCCACAGGAGGGCCTGGACGCAGACGAGCACCAGCGGGGCGCGGAGGGCCGCTGTCCGGTCCGCCGCGTCCGGCTCACGGTCCTCGATCGCCCAGTGCAGGGTTCGCTCGAGCCAGGCCGTGCCCCAGACGGTGCCGACGACCACGGCGGCGACGACGTACACGACCGTGGCGACCGACGTGGCCGCCATGGCCCCGTCGCTCTGCCGGGGCATCGGCACGACGATGCCGACCAGCACCGAGACGACCACCGCGCCGATGACGTTCGTGACGACGATCGTGGCGGTGAGCTGCAACTGGATCCGCCGACGCTGGAGTGAGCGGTCAGGGTCCATGCGCTCCGATGGTGGGCGGCCGCTCGGATCAGAGGACATGACTCGACAGGTCGTCGAGCGCGTAGCCGATGAGCTCACCGAGTGGGCGCAGCACCGTCTCGGGTGCGCCGAGCGGTCCGTAGCCGGGACCCGAGTGGGTTCGGTCGTCGTCGAAGCCGAGTTGGAGGACGGCCACCGGCATGCGAAGCGTCGTCGGGGGCTCCTCGGCCACGAACCGCTCCAACTCGCTCGTGAACCACCTGCGGGCGGCGTGTGCCGACCGGTCGCCGTCGGACGGGACCGTCAGGGCACCCTCGATCGACCCCTCGGTGGTCACCCAGACCGCATAGGTGATCGCAGCGGCCGGCGCGTGGACCCCCCACGGGCCGTGCACCGCACCGCAACGGTCGCACGGCGTCAGCACGGATCCAGGTTCGCACACGCTCGCACCGTGCGTGCGCCGGCCTGGTCGGCGAGGCGCCGGCGCCGCTGACCAGGCCCGGAGCCAGACGAGCGGGTGACGGGAATCGAACCCGCATAGCCGGCTTGGACGCGACCGGGGAACGTACATTCGACGAAGCCGAGTCGGCCGACCCTGGGCGGACCGCTCCGGACGGCTATGCGCGACGACCTGGCTGCCTTACGCCGCTCGCCCGGCAATGCGCCACTGGGCAATCTGTCGGGTGTGCCGATCGTGGTCGAGCTGCGAACCGAACGGGGTGAGGTCGTGCGGGCTCTCGACGACCCGAGCGGTGGGACGTTCGACGCGAGCGGCGACTTCGATCGACTACTTCCCGACGACGGCATGCTGCTTCGATACATCGATGAATACGGAGACACCGTGTTCAACAGGCTCCAGATGAACGATCTCATCCGCGACGTAGATCGGCTCGCTGCTCGGGCTGATCTGAAGCCGATCGAGCGCCGTGGTCTCGACCGCCTACGCCCAATCGCGACGACGTGCCGCGACGAGACCCATCTGTACGTCTGGTCCATCGGCGACTAGCGCAGTTCAACGGGCATATCCCAAGGTCCGTCGGCCGAGGACGGCGCCGCAGGCGCCGCCCACAGGCCGGGCGCCAGGCATCGGCCGCCAGCTGGCGGCCGCCAAGATCGACGATGAGGCCGGCCCATCTGGCACGTAGCTGGCACGGCCGCCGCTCGGCCGGCTGGCGGCGTGTCGGGATTGGCGGGCGACGTCACTCCTGACCAGGCCCGGAGCGAGGCGAGCGGGTGACGGGAATCGAACCCGCATAGCCAGCTTGGAAGGCTGGAGCTCTACCATTGAGCTACACCCGCATGGGCCCAGCGTGGCACAGTCTCGGCTGCCGCCGGCCACCCGGTCGGGGAGGGGGGATTTGAACCCCCGACCTCCTGCACCCAAAGCAGGTGCGCTTCCACTGCGCCACTCCCCGGAGGGTTCGAGCCTACTCGGGGCGGATCCGCCCAACCTGGACAGGCGATGGCCAGTTTCGGGGCGCAGGATCGGGCCATGACCGAGCATCGCATCGACCGCCCCGACGGCCGCAGCCTCGCCATCCACGACGCCGGCGACCCCGCCGGCCCCGTCGTCGCCCTCTGCCACCCGGCGCCCGGCTCCCGCCTGCTCGACCCCGACCCCGCGGCCACCGCCGCCGCCGGCGTGCGCCTCGTCAGCGTCGACCGGCCCGGCTACGGCGGCTCGACCCCGATCCCGGACGGCACCGTCCCCACCATCCCCGCCTTCGCCGACGACATGGCCGCCGCCCTCGACGCCCTCGGCACCGGCCCGGCGGCCCTGGTCGGCTGGTCGGCCGGCGGGCGCATCGCCCTGGCCGTCGCCGGCCGCCGGCCCGACCTGGCCCGGGCCGTCGCCGTCGTCGGCACCCCGGCGCCCAACGACGCGGTGCCGTGGATCCCCGACGCGTATCTGGCCCAGATCGACCAGCTCCGGGCCGACCCCGGCCACGCCACCGGCGTCATGACCCAGGCCCTGGCCCCCACGACCGACCCCGCGGCGGTGGGGGTGCTCGGGGCCGGCCCGGCCGACGAGGACGCCCTCGGCGCCGACCCGAGCCGCCGGGCCCGGCTGGAGGCGATGCTGGCCGAGGGCTTCGCCCAGGGGGCGGCCGGGGTGGCCGCCGACATCGTCTCCTATACGGTGGCCGACTGGGGCTTCGACCCCGGGGCCGTCGCCGCCCCCACCACGGCGTTCTACGGCGGCGCCGACGAGATCGTCACGCCGGCCCACGGCGAGTGGTACGCCGGGCAGGTTCCCGGGGCCCGGCTGCGCACCGTGCCGGGCGAGGGGCACCTCGTGGCCATGACCCGGTGGGGCGAGGTGCTGGCCGCGGTGGCCTGACCATTGTCGGGGGTCCGACACACCCCCGTTACACTCACGCCTCTGTGAAGACCACCGTCGCACCCCTCGAGGGAAACAAGGTCAAGCTCTCCGTCGAGGTCGACGAGGACGAGTTCGACAGGGCGCTCAACGACGCCTTCCGCAAGATCAGCCGCGAGGTCCGCATCCCCGGCTTCCGGCCCGGCAAGGCGCCCCGCAAGGTGCTCGAGCGCCGGCTCGGCAGCAAGGTCGGGCGCGAGCAGGCGCTGCACGACGCCCTGCCCGAGTACTACGCCAAGGCGCTGTCCGACAACGACGTCGACGCCATCGACGCCCCCGAGATCGACATCACCTCGGGCGAGGAGGACGGGCCGATCGCCTTCGACGCCGTCGTCGAGGTCCGGCCCACCGTCACCGTCCCCGGCTACGGCGGCCTGCGGGTCGAGATCCCGCGCCCCGAGATGTCCGACGAGGAGGTCGACGCCCAGATCGAGCGCATGCGCCAGGTCCAGGCCACCTTCTCCGACGTCGACCGGGAGGCCCGCGACGGCGACGCGGTCAACATCGACATCACCGGCACCCTCGACGGCGAGGGCCAGGACGGCCTGACCGCCGACGACTACAGCTACACGGTCGGCAGCGCGGCGGTGACCCCCGAGGTCGACGACCAGCTGCGGGGGGCCAAGGCCGGCGACGTGCTCGAGTTCGACGCCACCCACCCCGACCCCGACGAGGAGCGCCAGCTCCGGTTCAAGGTCCTGGTCAAGCAGGTGCGCGAGCAGGTCCTGCCCGACCTCGACGACGCCTGGGCGTCCGAGAACTCCGAGTTCGACACCGTCGACGAGCTGCGGGCCTCCCTCAGGGAGCGGGGCTCCCGGGTCCGCCGGGCCCAGGCCCAGGGCAACCTGCGCGAGGCCACCGGCGCGGCGCTGGCCCGCCTGGTCGAGGAGGAGGTGCCCGAGGCGCTCGTCGGCCAGGAGCTCAACAACCGGGCCCAGGAGCTGGCCATGCGCCTCCAGGCCCAGGGCCTCACCGCCGAGCAGTGGCTGGCCATCACGGGCAAGACCTCCGAGGACCTCACCGCCGAGCTGCGGGAGGCGGCCGAGACCTCGGCCAAGGTCGACCTGGCCCTGCGGGCCGTGGCCGACGCCGAGCTCATCGAGTGCACCGACGACGAGGTCGACCACGAGCTCGGCCACGTGGCCGAGCGGGTGGGCGAGAGCGTGACGAAGGTCCGGGCCGAGTTCGAACGCGGCGGCCAGCTGGCGGCTGTACGCTCCGATGTGCGTAAGCGCAAGGCGCTCGACTGGCTCCTCGAGCGGGTCGAGATCGTCGACGAGGACGGTCACGCCATCGACCGAGCCGATCTCGAGGTCGGCCAGGACAGCGATCAGCACACCGACGACCAGGCCGGCGACGCCGACGAGGACGCCGCTCCGGCTCCCACCGCCGAGTCCGAGGCTGACGCCGTGGACGCGGCAGAGACCGAACCCGACACCGAAGCCGACGACGACACGGAGACAGACGCCAGGTGACCTTCCCCAACCCCCGGGCGGCCGACGTGATCGGCCAGCACCGGGACGTGATCCGCAACTACCTGGTGCCCACCGTGGTCGAGCAGACCAACCGGGGCGAGCGTGCGTACGACCTCTACAGCCGGCTGCTCAAGGAGAACATCATCTTCCTGGGCACGCCGATCGACGAC
>DATFRN010000140.1:0-10934 GCA_035263165.1 Acidimicrobiales bacterium
CGGCTTCAACACCGACGGCATCCACAGCTTCGCCAACGGCATCAACACCGTCGAGGGCGGCACCCACGAGGAGGGCTTCAAGGCGGCCCTCACCACCGCGGTGAACAAGTACGCCCGGGCCAAGGCCCAGCTCAAGGAGAAGGACGCCAACCTCGCCGGCGAGGACATCCGCGAGGGCATCACCGCCATCATCTCCGTGCGGCTGCGCGACCCCCAGTTCGAGGGCCAGACCAAGGCCAAGCTGGGCAACACGGCGATGAAGACGCTGGTCCAGAAGGCGACCAACGAGAAGCTGGGCGACTGGCTCGAGGAGAACCCCACCGAGGCCAACAAGGTCGTCCGCAAGGGCATCGCCGCCGCCCAGGCCCGGGCCGCGGCCAAGAAGGCCCGCGACGTCGTGCGCAACAAGACGTTGCTCGACGGCGCCGGCATGCCCGACAAGCTCAAGGACTGCTCGTCCAAGAACCGCGACGAGCGCGAGCTGTTCATCGTCGAGGGCGACTCGGCCGGCGGCTCGGCCGTCTACGCCCGCGACCCCGCCACCCAGGCGATCCTGCCCATCCGGGGCAAGATCCTCAACGTCGAGCGGGCCCGCATCGACAAAATGCTGAAGAACAACGAGATCCAGACGCTGATCTCGGCCATCGGCGCCGGCCTCGGCGACGAGTTCGACATCGAGAAGCGGCGCTACGACAAGGTCTGCATCCTCACCGATGCCGACGTCGACGGCGCCCACATCCGCACGCTGCTGCTGACGTTCTTCTTCCGGCAGATGCGGCCGCTGGTCGAGCAGGGCCACGTCTACATCTGCGAGCCGCCGCTGTACTCCACCGAGGTGGGCAAGGACAAGGTCTACCTCAAGGACGACGCCGCCCGGGCCCGGTTCATGGCCGAGCGGCCGAACCACAAGAAGGAGTTCTCGCGGCTGAAGGGCCTCGGCGAGATGGACTACGAGGAGCTCAAGGTCACGACGATGGACCCGGCCACCCGCACGCTGCTGCAGGTGAACGTCGAGCAGGCCGCGCTGGCCGACGAGGTCATGTCGATCCTCATGGGCGACGACGTCGACATGCGCAAGCACTTCATCCAGACCAACGCCAAAGACGTCCGGTTCATCGACATCTGAGTACTCATGGCTGACGACACCACACCCCCCACCCCCGACGGCAACGGCAACGGCGAGCCCCAGCGCGGGCGCCTGGCCATCGAGCCCATCGAGATCCAGGAGGAGATGGAGCGCTCCTTCCTGGACTACGCCATGTCGGTCATCACCGCCCGGGCGCTGCCCGACGTGCGGGACGGCCTCAAGCCGGTCCAGCGCCGGATCCTCTGGGGCATGCTCGACATCGGCGCCCGCCCCGACCGCGGCTACATGAAGTGCGCCCGGGTCACCGGCGACGTGATGGGCAAGTTCCACCCCCACGGCGACGGCGCCATCTACGACGCCCTCGTGCGCATGGCCCAGGACTTCTCGCTGCGCCACCCGCTGGTCGACGGCCACGGCAACTTCGGCTCGCCCGACTTCGGGCCCGCGGCCAGCCGCTACACCGAGTGCCGGCTCGACCCGCTGGCCATGGTGATGCTCCAGGACATCGACGAGGACACGGTCGACTTCGTCGACAACTACACCGGCGAGTTCCAGGTCCCCGACGTGCTGCCGGCCCGGATCCCCAACCTGCTGGTGAACGGCAGCGAGGGCATCGCCGTGGCCATGGCCACCAAGATCCCGCCCCACAACCTGGGCGAGGCGATCGACGCGGTGGTCCACCTGCTCGAGCACCCCGACGCGACCCCCGACGACCTCATGCAGTTCGTCAAGGGCCCCGACTTCCCGACCGGCGGCCTGATCATGGGCCGGGCCGGGATCATGGACGCCTACCGCACCGGCAAGGGGTCGATCCGGCTCCGGGCCCGCACCGAGATCGTCGAGGGCACCGGCCGCCAGCGCGACCGCATCATCGTGACCGAGATGCCCTACCAGACGTCGATCTCGGCCACCGCCGTCAAGATCAAGGAACTGGTCGAGTCCCGGCAGATCGAGGGCGTCGCCGACGTCAACGACGAGTCGGCCGGCGGCCGGACCCGGCTGGTGATCGAGCTCAAGAAGGACGCCCCGGCGCTCATCATCCTCAACAACCTGTACAAGCACACGCCGCTGCAGACCAACTTCGCGGTCAACACGGTGGCGCTGGTCGACGGCGTGCCCCGCACGCTCAACCTCGTGCAGGTGCTGCAGCACTACATCGACCACCAGATCGACGTCGTCCGCCGGCGCAGCCAGTTCCGGCTGGACAAGGCCCGGCGCCGGGCCCACCTGGTCGAGGGCCTGCTCAAGGCCATCGACGTCATCGACGAGGTCATCGCCCTCATCCGGTCGTCCGAGGACCGCCCGGCCGCCCGCGCCGGCCTCATGGCCGAGCCCTTCGAGTTCTCCGCCGAGCAGGCCGAGCACATCCTCGAGATGCGCCTCGGGCAGCTGACCCGGCTGGCCCGCATCGACCTCCAGACCGAGCTCGACGAGCTGCGGGCCCGCATCGCCGACCTCGAGGCGATCCTGGCCGACGAGTCCCGGCTGTTCGCGGTGATCAAGGAGGAGCTGGCGGCGGTCAAGGAGCGCTTCGCCACGCCGCGCCGGTCCGAGATCACCTACGACATCGGCGACATCGACATCGAGGACCTCATCGACGACGAGGAGCTGGTCGTCACCCTGTCCCAGCGGGGCTACGTGAAGACCGTTCCCTCCGACACGTTCCGGGCCCAGGGCCGGGGCGGGCGGGGCGTCGCCGGGACCAAGCTGCGCGACGACGACTACGTCACCCACATCCTCACCACGACCGCCCACGCCTACCTGCTGTTCTTCTCCACCCGGGGGCGGGTCTACCGGCTCAAGGCCCACGAGATCCCGCGCAAGGAGCGCACGGCCCGGGGCACGGCCATCGTCAACCTGCTGCCGCTCCAGCCCGGCGAGCGCATCCAGGCCATCATCGACACGCGGGACTACGAGACCCACCGCTACCTGTTCTTCGCCACCCGCCAGGGGCAGGTGAAGAAGACGAAGTTCAACGAGTACGACTCGTCCCTGCGCAGCGGGCTCATCGCCATCAACCTGCGGGAGGGCGACGAGCTGGTGAAGGTCATCCCCACCAACGGGGGCGACGACATCTTCATGGTGGCCCGTTCGGGCATGACCATCCGGTTCTCCGAGGACGACGTGCGGTCGATGGGCCGGGCGGCGGCCGGGGTCCGGGGCATGAAGCTGCGCAGCGGCGACGAGGTGGTGTCGTGCGACGTGGCCCGCGACGACGTGGCGCTGCTGATCGTCACCGATCTGGGCTACGGCAAGCGCACCCAGCTCGACCGGTTCAACGCCCAGGGCCGCGGCGGCCAGGGCGTGCGGGGCATCAAGCTCACGGCCCGCAAGGGCATCGTGGTGGCCGCGTTCATGGTCGGCATCGACGACGAGATCTTCGTGATCTCCTCGTCGGGCACGGTCATCCGCATGGCCGTGCGTGACGTATCGTCCCAGGGCCGCGACGCCACCGGGGTCCGGGTGATGAACCTCGACGCCGGCTCGGCGGTGGCGGCCGTGGCGCCGGTGCTCACCGCCGACGACTGACCCAACTTCCCCTCACCGACCGTGTGACGTGCCGCGCCCCCGGGTGCGGGAGGGGAGTGGGGATGAACGAGCGTGGACAGGTGCTGCCGCTGGCCGCGGCGATGCTGGCGCTGGTGGTGGCCGGCCTCGTGGCCCTGGTGCCGGCCGCCCGGGCGATGACCGACCGAGCCCGGGCGGCGACGGCGGCCGACGCCGCCGCGCTGGCCGGGGCCACGGGGGGCGAGGCCGCCGCCCGCCGGCTGGCGGCGGCCAACGGGGGCCGGCTGGAGGCGTTCCGGGCCGAGGGTGACCAGGTGATCGTGCGGGTGCGCGTGGGGGTCGTGACGGCGGCGGCGCGGGCCGGCCGGCGCCTGTCCGCCGCGCCGTGTGCGCGTGCGCGCTGCAGGTCTGGCGGGTCGGTGCCGTAGACTCGTGCCGATGCCGGCAGATACGTCCGGAATCACCGCCGATTCCCCTGGCGGCAACCGGGGCGATGGCCAGGGTCCGGACGACCCGAGTGCCGCTGCGCCGTCGCCTCCCTCGGTGTCGGGATCGAGCGGGTCGCCTTCTCCGGGCGGCAATGGGGCCCACGGGAACGGCGGACCTGCCGCGCCCGCGGTCCGATCGCCCGACGACACGACCACGACGATGGCGCCTCAGGGCGCGGGCAACGGGGTAGGGACCAGTGGCGCCGGCGCAGGCCGCTCGCCCGGCGACACGACGACCACGATGACTCCCGCCGCCGACCCCACCACCCCGACGGCCACGCCGCCGCCCGCCGCTCCGGGCCGGGGTGGTGCCCTGTCGCCCGATGGTGGTGGCCCGTCCGCGGCCACGCCGCCGCCCGCCGCTCCGGGCGGGGGTGGTGCCCTGTCGCCCGATGGTGGTGCTCCGTCCGCGGCCACGCCGCCGCCTGCCGCTCCGGGCGGGGGTGGTGCCCTGTCGCCCGATGGTGGTGGCCCGTCCGCTGCTGCCGCTCCGTCCCCCGGGCCTGCTCCGTCCTCCGCGGCCGCACCGGCGGCGCCCCCCGGTGCCGTGACCGCGCCCGGCCCCAGCGCTCCGCCGGCCCCCGGCGCCGTTCCGGCCCCCGGCGCCGTGCCGGCGCCCGGTCCCACGCCGGGCGTCCCCCTCGGCCCCGGCCTGCCGCCGGGGCCCGGCGACATCCCGGCCCCGCCGGTGCTCGCCCCGGCCGGTCCCCCGCCCGGGCCCGGGCGCCGCGCCCGCCACGCGCCGGCGCTCCGCAACCGGCCCGACCGCGCCACCCGCCACGGGTTGCGGGTCAACCAGCGGCTGTGGTCGATCGACCCGTGGTCGGTGTTCAAGATCTCGGCGCTGTTCTACCTGTGCATCGGCCTCATCGTGCTGGTGGCGGGCACGCTGCTCTACAACGTCGGCCGGTCGGTCGGCACCATCGACCAGGTCGAGGGCTTCGTCACCCGCATGGGCGCCTACGGCAGCTGCACGCCCAAGGCCAAGCTGGCCAAGGGCGTGGAGTTCCAGGAGGACTCCGACTGCGCCACTGGCCAGGTGCTGGTCGGCGGGTTCAAGCTCGACGACGGCACGCTGTTCAAGGCCGCGGCCGTCGGCACCGGCATCCTGGTCCTGGCCGGATCCATCGGCAACGTCCTGCTCACGGTGCTGATCAACCTGCTCAACGAGATGACCGGCGGCCTCCGCCACACGATCGTCCGCGAGCCGGTGGCGAGACAGCCGGGCCAGCAACGCGGTTCGCCGCGGCGCCGCCCCCAGGGGTAAGCTGTCCCGCTTGCGTCCGGGGCTATAGCTCAGTCGGTTAGAGCGCACCCCTGATAAGGGTGAGGCCGCTGGTTCGATTCCAGCTAGCCCCACACTCCCCACCCGGGCGAGAGCGACCCTGACGGCCCGGATCCCGGCTCCTCACGGGACCGCCCGGTCACGCGTCGGGCCAGGTGGTGGTGACCTTGTCGACGGTGATCCGCACTGTTGCCCAGTGGGGGTTCGGTCCGGCGAACCCCGGATAAGGACCGCCCGTGTACTTCTGCGACAGTTCCTCGACCAGAACGCCATCCGGGTCGTCCTCGATCGACGCTGTGCCCTGCAGCTGGGCGCTTTCGTACGGGTTGGCGGCGTGGAAGTGCGGGCTGCCGTCAGGTTCGAGGGTCGTGAGTACGGCGAAGTTCTTGCCGTCGACGAGGGCCCGCACTCTGTGCGTCAGCGTCACGATCAGCTCTTTGCTTCTCAGGCGGCCGCAGTCGCCTCGAGCAGAACGCGGAGCTGTGGGGCGAACAGCCTGGTGACGCCAAGGACGGACGTCACGAAGCGGCCGGAGCCGCCGAACCGAGCCGTGAGGCTCGGCCAATGCGTGGCGAGCTCGTCGACGTCGGTGGTGTACACGTTGAGCCGGACGATGTTGGGGAGCGCCATGTGCGCGTCGGCGAGCACGGCCTCGAGGTTGTCGAGGGCGAGTTCGAGTTGCGCGGCCATGTCGCCCGCATGCTGTGGGTTGCCGGCGGCGTCGACTGCGTCTTGTCCGCTGCAGATCAGCACGCGCTGATGCCGCTCGATGATCTGGGCTTGATCGAATCCCAGGCCGAGCGACCATGACACAGGGTTGATCGATTCGCGGGTGGTGGTCACGGTTGGCTCCTCATTGTTCGCCGCGGTCAATGGGATTGATCGTCTCGCGCTCGCGGACCATGCTCCATCCCAGAACGCTGGGACGGCGTCATGGTGCCGTCTGGCGGTTGGCGCGTCGGTGGAACGGCCGACCGGGCTTGAACACGGAGAGCGCGGTGGCGGCCGTCAGAGCAACGACGTCGTAGCCGGCGGCGAGGACGAGCGTGTTGATCCGGTCGGCGCCGTCGAGGAGGTCGTTGCTGGCCGGACCGAGCAGTACGCCGCCGACGACGAGCACACTGAGCAGCAGGATCAGCTTGATGACGACCCAGGGGTGGCGGAACACCCCCCACCGGGTGCCCAGCCCGAGGACGATGCCGGTGAGCAGGGCCGCGAAGCTCAGCGGGATCCCGAACACCAGGCTGAACATGTTGAGGATGTGGGCCGACTCGCGCACCGCCAGCGGATCATCCTCGGTCGAGGCGCGGATGGCGACGGCCACGTAGCCGACCGTGTCGCCGAGCAGCCCGACCGACACGGCGATGTGGGCGGTGAGCGCGGCGTGGCGGGCGCGGCGCGAGAGTCGCCAGCGCGATCCGTCCGCCACGGAACCTTCGGCGTTCGCCGCTGCGCTGGTGCCGGCAAGGGGGGTTGCGGGGTGGGCGCTCACCCTGTCCACCGTGCGGCTGACGTGGTCCTGGTGCCATCCCAGGATCGTGGGGGGCCGGTTCTACGGTGCCAGGATGCAGCGGTGGTCCTGTAGCAAACCGGTCACGCACCGCATCCGGTCGTGCCGAGGTTTATCAGGTCGCGTCGGTGAGTGGACCGAGGTGTTGCTCCAGGAACAGCTGGGCGACGAGGGCACCGCGGGAGGTTGCGCCGGTCTTGTCGAAGATCGCCTTCAGGTGGTCTTGCACGGTGTACGCCGAGACGTGCAGGCGGTTGGCGATCTCCTTGGTCGACAGCCCGCGGGCCACGAGCTCGGTCACAGTGCGCTCGCGTTCGGTCAACCCGTAGATGTCGGCGAAGGCGGACGCTTGCTCTGCGGGCCGGGCCGGCTCGATGAGCACAGCGATCCCGCCGCCGGCCCCGACGGTCGAGCCACGGACTACGACCCAGCGCCCGCAGCGGCTGCGGACCCGGGCCGTCGCCACCGTGGCCCCGCCCTCGGCGACGTGGCGGGCCTGAGTGACCACGGCGCGGACGGCCATGGGCAGCGGGATCGTCGAGCGTCCTGCGACGGTGAGCTCGTCCAGCCAGCGCTGGGCGGCGTCGTTGGCCAGCTCCACACTGCCGTCCGGTGCGACGAGAAGGAACCCCGTGTCGGTCTGGGGGCCGTCGACGGTGACGTCGTTCAGCAGCGTGGCCTGGCGGACGCCGTCGGCGAGCGGTGCAGCGAGCGAGGCGACGAAGCGGACCTCGACGGGTGTGAACGCTGGACGGCCCGCTTCGCGCAGCAGGGTCAGGCTGCCCCACGTGCCGGTCGGCCCCCTCAGCATGCATCGCAGCTCGTCGCCGAAGCCGTAGGGACGGCGAACGTCGCGCTGGCGGGCGCTGCGGTCGAGCTGCCCGCCGGTGGCGCCGCTGAGGCTGGCCGCCGGGACGTCCGCCCGGGCGAGCGCCGTGAACTTGTTGAAGTCCGGCTCCCTGAGCTCGATCTCGGTGAGCCGGATGCGGGCCGTCGGTGGTAGCCCGTTGTCGACGATCTCGCCTGTCGGCAGCAGCGTCGTCGGGTCGACCGTCAGCAGGCAGGTTCCCTCGAATGGGACGACCCGTCGCAGCGCGCCGACGAAGCTCCGGGTGAGCGCCTCCAGCCCGAGGCCGCGGTGCACGGCGCGCACGACGTCTGAACGGGCCCGCGCCCGACCGGCCTCCGCAGCGCGCATGGGCCCCAAATTACCCACCACCTCGCACCCGCCAACCCCCAGCGTTGTGGGATGGATCGCGGGCCCGGCGGAACGCACGGTGGTCACATGAAGGAGGACCGAATGCTGTCGAGCAGTCCAGCCGTCCGCGCGCCTCGCCGAGCGGCGGCCGAGCCGAACGAGCTCCCCGCAATCGTCCAGGACGCTGTCAACTGCGCCGACGTCGACGCGTTCGTCACCGCCCACGCTGACGACGCCACGGTCGTGATGCCACCGGACGGCGCGACCGCTGTCGGCCGCGACGAGATCCGGGCCGGGATCGTGAGCCTCTTCAGCATGCAGCCGAGGCTGAGGCTGGTGCCAGGCAAGACGCTGCGGGCCGGGGAGTTGGCGCTCACCCACGGCCGATGGCAGCTGACCCTCGTCGACGCCGGGAGCCGCATCGAGCTCGGCGGCCTCGGCACGATGGTCTCGCGGCGCAGCGCCGACGGAACGTGGCACATCGTGCTCGACGACCCGTTGACCCGGCCATGAGCGCTGCGGACCGACCCGGCATGTTCATCGACGCCCTCCGGCGGCAGCTACCACCACCGCCTGCCGCGCTCACCCTCGGCTTCGAGGTCGTCGAAGTCGACCCGGCCGGCGGATCGATCGTCGTCGCCTTCGCCGCCGGGCCGTCGTTCACCAACCCGTTCGGCGAGGTCCTTGGCGGGTTTCTCGCGGCGATGCTCTACGACACCGTCGGGCCGGCCGTGCTGGCCACGCTCGGCCCCGGCGAGTTCATCCTTACCCACGACCTCGACACGATCTTCCTACGCCCGACGCCGGCCGGGCGGCTCGTCGGGCGGGGCCGCGTCGTCGGTCGCGATGGCGACCTCCTCGCAGTCACCGCAGAACTCGAGAGCGCCGACGGCGAACTGCTTGCAACCGCAACAGCCAACGTGCAAGTGGTGCAACGCCATGCCCCGCCCGCGATCAGCGGTTCATGAGCCCGTCGACCCCGTGACAAGGGTGAGGCCGCTGGTTCGATTCCAGCTAGCCCCACACTCCCGACCCGGGCGACCGGCCCCTGACCAGCGCATGGACGGCACGGGCTGACGGAGTCGTCAGCCCGCCTGGCGTTTGATCGTGGCGACCCAGCTGCCGCTGTTGTTGTGCACCCCGACGTCGTTGACGCCCAGGAACAGCTTGCCGTCGCGCGGGCACTCGTAGGTCTTGCCCTTGCCGACGTAGAACGGCTGTCGTTGGTCGATGCTCCCGATGAGCGACGCGGTGTTGGCGTCGGGAAGTCCGGGGACGTTGTACTTGTGGAAGCTCGGGTCCTTGAGGCCGGTGGGATCGACAGTGCCCTTCCGCGTCGGTTCGTGCTTGGCGGTGCCGCTGGCCGAGATGTCGAGCTTGTCCCCGGTCCTGCATTCGAGGTGGGTGTCCGTCCAGAGCTGCTTGATCGGGATCTCTAGGGTCCGTCCCTTCGGGCTCGCGCGCCCGGTCTGGACGATCCCCCGCGAGATCGTCGCGTCGAACTTGCCGCTGTTGTCGGAGACCCCCGAGTCGTTGATCCCCAGGAACAGGCTGCCGTCGCGCGGGCACTCGTAGCTGGTGTCCCTGCCGACCACGAAGAACGACCCTTGCTTGTCGATGCTGCCGATGAGCGCGCCGTGGTTGGCGTCGGGTAGTTCGGGGACGTTGGACTGGTGAAGCGCCGCGTCGTCGCTGCCGTCGGGATCGACGACGACATCAGGGTCGTCCTTGTTGGGCAGGACGGTGCCGCGGGCCGAGAAGTCGAGCACGTCCCCGATGCTGCAGGCGACGTGCGGATCGGTCCATTGCTGGGTGGCCGGGATCGCCACCGTGCGGGCCGCTTCCTCGGTCGAGTCCGTGGTGTCGGTGCGTGGGGAACCCTCGCTGGGCGCCAGTGCGAGGACGGCGGCCACGCCCGCGGCGATGACCGCGGCGCCCACGGCGATCGCGACGACGGCCCGTCGTCGCGGCCGCGGCCCCGGGCCCGGTCCGGCGGGTTGGTCGAGCGGCGTCACGAGGGGTTCGGCCGGGACTGCGGCGGACGCAGCGACCGGGGGCGGGGCCTCGGCCGGCTCGGGCACCGGCTGCGGGGGCGACAGCACCGGTGCGGGCGGCGGCGCCGGTGCAGGCCCTGCATCGGGCTGGGATGGCACGGGAGGCGGCGGAGCGGCGGTGCGCGCGGCGGCGGCAGTCGTGGCCCCGGCGGCGATGGCCGCGCCCAGCGCGATCACGTGCTTGGGATGCGCATCGACGAACGACGGCCTCGCCAGCGCGTCGGTGACGAGCTCGGAGACGATCGGCATGCGTGACGCGCCGCCGACCAGCAGCACCCGGTCGACGTTCGTCCGATCGAGGCCGGCGGACCGGATCACCTGCTCCAACGACCGCACGGTCTCCTGCAGGAGCGGCCGCACCATCTCCTCCAGCTCCGCACGCGTGAGCCGTACGTCGGCGTGCAGGCCGGGGAGCGCGACCGAGATGGACGCCGAGGTGTCGGACGACAGCGCCTCCTTGGCCGCGGTGCACTCCGCCCGCAGGCGGCGGGCGGCCGTGATGGCGGGCTCGGACGTGAGATCGGACCCGTCGCTGCCGATGGCCCGGAGGACGTAGGAGACGATCGCGGCGTCGATGTCCACGCCCCCGAGCCGCTCGATCCCTCTCGGCGTCCCGAGGACGGCGAAGCCGGTGTCGGTCTTCTGCAGCACCGCGGCGTCGAAGGTGCCCCCACCGAGGTCGTACACCGCGATGGTCTCCCCGGCCGCCACGCGCTCCTCGGACGCATACCAGATCGCGGCCGCTTCGGGCTCCGTGAGCGTCTGGACCTCGCCGATCTCGGCAAGGCGCACGATCTCGGCGAG
>DATFRN010000141.1:0-10468 GCA_035263165.1 Acidimicrobiales bacterium
CCGGTCGAGGCACCGCAACGCCAGAGCTCCCGGGCCCGCGAGGCGGCCGCCAACGCCGGCCCGCCGGCCCTGCCGGTGATCGTGCTGGTGGCCGTCGTCGCCATCCTGCTCCTCGGCGTCGCCTGGCTCGTCATCAACGGCGACGACGCCGGCCAGCCGGCGTCCGAGGGCGGCGGCACCCCCGTCACCGCCCCCGTCCCCACCGGCGTCACCGCCCAGCCCGGGCCCGAGGGCGTCCGGGTGTCGTGGAAGGGCGACGCCCAGGCCAGCTACGTCGTCACGGTCATGTCGTCCACGGCTCCGCCCCGCACCCTGCCCCCCACCAAGGGCACCGCCGTGCTGGTGCCCCCGGCCGGGGCCCCCGGCGGCGCGGGCCAGTGCTACACCGTGGCCGCCGCCCCCGCCCAACAGGGTGGCAAGCCCGGCCCGGCCAGCGAAGCGGGCTGCATCCCCGGCGCCTCGGTCGACCAGATGCGGCCCCCGGCCTGAGCCGTCACTCCACCAGGCGCAGGCCCGACGGGCTGATCGACGCCGCCGCCCGGGGCATGTCCACCACGAACTCGGTCCGGTGCCCCGGGAACACGTGCTCGGACAGCAGCACCGGCCGGTCGGCCTGGTCGCGGGTGATGCGCTCGCACCGCAGCACGGGCGACCCCACCGGCACGGCCAGCAGCTCGGCGTCCTCGGGGCCGGCGGCCGCGGCCCCGATGGTCTGGCTGGCACCCCCCAGCGGCACCCCCACCAGCTCGTAGAACGGCGACGCCTCGACGTCGGCCCGCGACAGCCGGGAGCCGAGCGACTCGGGGCACCACACGGTCACGCGGGCGAAGGGCTGGCCGTCGGCGCGGTTGACCCGCCGCACCTCCAGCACCTGCTCGACCCCCAGCACCTGCCGGGCCCGGGGCGGGGCGGCCACGAACCGGAACCCCACCACCCGCCGCTCGGAGTCGACCCCCAGCTCGGCCAGCTGGTCCTCGATCGTCCCCAGCCGCCCCAGCGACTGGCGGACCGGGGCGGTCGCCACGAACCAGCCGAACCCCTGGCGGGCGTCGATCAACCCCTCGTCCCGCAGCAGCTCCAGCGCCTTGCGGACCGTCACCCGGCTCACGTCGTAAGCTACCGACAGCTCGCTCTCGCTGGGCAGGAGCGCGCCGGCCGCCAGCTCGCCGCCCTCGACGCGCCGTCGCAGCTCGTCGGCAATGGCTCGATAGCGGACCTCACGCACTTGTCATATACTTGTCTGCATTCGCCCTCCGACGCAAGGGGTTCGCAGCTCATGGCCGTCTCCGCCACCACCCCCCTCTCCCTGGTCGACCAGGTCTACGCCCGCCTCCCGGAGCGCGTGGCCCTCGGGCGGGAGCGATTGGGGCGGCCGCTGACCCTGGCGGAGAAGATCCTGGTCAACCACCTGCGCGACCCGCACGGCCAGGAACTCGAGCGGGGCCGCAGCTACGCCGACTTCGACCCCGACAGGGTCGCCATGCAGGACGCCACCGCCCAGATGGCCCTGCTCCAGTTCATGACCGCCGGCCTCGACGAGACGGCCGTGCCCACCACCGTCCACTGCGACCACCTCATCCAGGCCAAGGCCGGCGCCGACATCGACCTGCGCCTGGCCACCGACGTCAACGCCGAGGTCTACGACTTCCTGCGCACGGTGTCGGCCCGCTACGGCATCGGGTTCTGGAAGCCGGGCTCGGGCATCATCCACCAGGTCGTGCTGGAGAACTACGCCTTCCCCGGCGGCATGATGATCGGCACCGACAGCCACACCCCCAACGCCGGCGGCCTGGGCATGATCGCCATCGGCGTGGGCGGGGCCGACGCCGTCGACGTGATGACCGGTTTCCCGTTCAACGTCCGCTGGCCCCAGCTGATCGGCGTCCACCTCACCGGCGAGCTGTCCGGCTGGACCGCCCCCAAGGACGTCATCCTCCGGGTGGCCGAGATCCTCACCGTCAAGGGCGGCACCGGGGCCATCGTCGAGTACTTCGGGTCCGGGGCCGACGCCCTGTCCACCACCGGCAAGGCCACCATCTGCAACATGGGCGCCG
The DNA here is from genome assembly GCA_035263165.1 of Acidimicrobiales bacterium. Taxonomy (GTDB): domain Bacteria; phylum Actinomycetota; class Acidimicrobiia; order Acidimicrobiales; family VFJN01; genus ZC4RG19. Next base: position 2,055 of record DATFRN010000141.1, read on the forward strand.
AGATCGGCGCCACCACCTCCGTGTTCAGCTTCGACGAGCGGGGCCTCGCCTACCTGGCCGCCACCGGCCGCCAGGACCTGGCCGACGCCGCCGCCGCCGTCCTCGACGACCTGCGCCCCGACCCCGAGGTGGCCGCCGACCCCGGCCGGTACTTCGACCAGGTCATCGAGATCGACCTGTCGACGCTCGAGCCGATGATCAACGGCCCGCACTCCCCCGACCGGGCCCACAGGGTCAGCGAGGTGGGTGAGCACGCCCGGGCCGAGGGCTGGCCGACCGAGATCTCCTCGGCGCTCGTCGGCTCGTGCACCAACTCGTCCTACGAGGACATCACCCGGGCCGCCTCCATCGCCCGGGTGGCGGCGACCCACGGCCTCACCGCCAAGACCCAGCTGCTCATCACCCCCGGCTCCGAGCAGGTCCGGGCCACGATCGAGCGCGACGGCCTGCTGGCCGACCTCGAGGCCATCGGCGGCACCGTGCTGGCCAACGCCTGCGGCCCGTGCATCGGCCAGTGGGACCGCAGCGGCTTCGACACGTCCCGGCCCAACACGGTGGTGAACAGCTACAACCGCAACTTCCCGAAGCGCAACGACGGCAGCGCCAGCACGCTGGCCTTCGTGACCAGCCCCGACGTCGTCATCGCCCTGGCGCTGGCCGGCACGCTCGAGTTCGACCCCGTGCACGATACGCTCACCGCCCCCGACGGCCGGCAGGTGCGCCTGGCGCCCCCCGAGGGCGAGCAGCTGCCCGCACGGGGCTTCGACCCCGGCGAGTCGGGCTTCGTCGGCCCGCCGGCCGACGGCCGCGGCGTCGCCGTCGAGGTGGCCGAGGGCAGCGAGCGGCTCCAGCTGCTCACGCCGTTCGCCCCCTGGGACGGGAACGACTACATCGACCTGCCGGTGCTGATGAAGGCGGCCGGCAAGTGCACCACCGACCACATCTCGGCCGCCGGGCCGTGGCTGCGCTTCCGGGGCCACCTGGAGAACATCTCCGGCAACCTGTTCCTCGGCGTGGTCAACGCCTTCCGCGACGTCGACGCCGGCTACGGCAAGGACCCGCTCGACGGCGAGATCCGGCCCTACCCCGACATCGCCCGCCACCTGCACGAGGCCGGCGTGGCCTGGTGCGCCGTCGGCGACGAGAACTACGGCGAGGGCAGCTCCCGCGAGCACGCCGCCATGGAGCCCCGCTTCCGGGGGGCCAAGGTCATCTTCGCCCGCAGCTTCGCCCGCATCCACGAGGCCAACCTGAAGAAGCAGGGCGTCCTGGCCCTGACCTTTGCCGACCCCGCCGCGTACGACATGATCGGGGAGGACGATCGCATCAGCGTCCTCGACCTGACCAACCTCACCCCCGACCAGCCCGTGCGGTGCGCCCTCCGCCACCCGGACGGCACGAGCGAAGAGTTCCTGACCACCCACACCATGAACGACGAGCAGATCGAGTGGTTCACGGCGGGCAGCGCCCTGAACATCATCCGCCGGAAGCACGCCGGCTGACCGCCGCCGCGGCCGACCGCCTCCCGGCCCGGCTGCTCGGCCTCGACCACGTCCAGCTGGCCATGCCGGCGGGCGAGGAGGCCGAGCGGCAGGCCGAGGAGTTCTACGGACGCGTCCTCGGGCTGGAGCGGGTCCCCAAGCCGCCCGAGATGGCCGCCCGGGGCGGCTGCTGGTTCGAGGGCCCGGCCGTGCGGCTCCACCTCGGCGTCGAGGCCGACTTCCGCCCCGCGGCCAAGGCCCACCCGGCGCTGCTGGTCGACGACCTCGACGTCGTGTGCCAGGACGTGGTCGACGCCGGCGGCGTGGTCACCCCGGCCGACGACCAGCCGGGCATCCGCCGGGTCCACACCGACGACCCCTTCGGCAACCGCATCGAGCTGATCCAGGCCGTCGGCCCCACCTTCGAGACCTTCGAGACGATGGCCGAGCACGCCATCTTCCCCCAGGCGCTGATCGACAACGCCGGCACGATCTGCTGGCTGAGCGCGTCGGTCGAGCGGTTCTTCGGCTGGGACCGCGACAAGCTCGTCGGCCGCAGCTTCGCCCGGGTGGTGGCGCCCCGGTCGCTGGCCGGGATCATCCAGTCGTTCACCGTGATCGACGACGCCTACGAGATCACCCCGTGGGGCGGCGTCGGCCTGCCGGTCAGCCTGCTCCACGCCGACGGCAGCGAGGTCGACTGCGAGCTGTCGGTGGTCACCACGCGCCGCACCGGGCTGCCGTGGTACGTGGTCAACGTCCGCCGGGTCGGCTACGAGCGGGCCCTCGACCTGGCGCTGGAGGCGATGGCCGAGGGCGCCCGGCTGGGCGAGATCCTCCACCTGCTGGTGGGCGCGCTGGAGCAGATGGTGCCGGGTTCGACCGTGGCCATCGGCGACCGCTGGATGGGCGACCGGTTCTCGGTGGTGGCCGGCGACCGCACCGGGCTGCTGGCCTGCGACGGCGCCACCCCGTGGGCCCGGGCCCTGGCGTCGGGCGAGGACGTGTACGCCGCCGACGCCGCCCACCTCCCCGCCCCGCTGCGGGCGCTGGCCGTGGCCGAGGGCCACGCCGCCTGCTGGGTCCACCCGGTGTCGGCGGCCGGCGAGAGCGAGGTGGCGGCCGCCATCGTCATCTGGCGCGACCGCCCCGGCGTGCCGACCCGGTTCACCTGGAGCACCGTCCACCGGGTCGGCCAGCTGCTGCGCCTGACCCTCCAGTGGGACCGCAGCCGCCGCTCGCTGCAGTACGCCGCCACCCACGACCAGCTCACCGGGCTGGCCAACCGGCTCGCCTTCCTCGACCGGCTGACCACCGTGGCCGAGGGCGGCGAGGGCCGGTCCGCGGTGCTGTTCCTCGACCTCGACCACTTCAAGCCGATCAACGAGACGCTGGGCCACCCCATCGGCGACCGGGTGCTGGCCATCGTGGCCGACCGGCTGCGGGGCGCCCTGCGGCCCGGCGACCTGGTGGCCCGCATCGGCGGCGACGAGTTCGCCGTGCTGTGCGAGCGGCTCACCGCGGCCGACGACGTCGAGGCGGTGGCCAAGCGCCTGCTGGCGGTCGTGCGCGAGCCGATCCAGCCTCAGCCCGGCCTGGCCACGGAGGTGCGGGTCGACGCCAGCATCGGCGTCACCGACCTCGACCCCGCCGAGGGCGTCGACGCCACCCTGGCCCGGGTCGACCAGGCCATGCGGGAGGCCAAGATCACCGGCCGGGGCCGCTGGGTGCGCCACCGCAGCTGACCCGCCACCGCCGGCGGGCGTGGCATCCCCGGTGGCGAAAGTCGCGGAGCGATTCCCGAACGTTCACGTGCGCGTCACCCCGTAGCTCCGCCGGGTCCAGATGCGGCTGGTGGGCTACCCCGGTCAGCTCACGGACCAGGAGGGATTCCCTTGGCCAGATTCACGCTCGGGCGCGTCGTCGCCGGGGCTGCCGCGGTGGCCGTGGCGGCCGCCGCCGTCGGCGTCGCCGCCGGCGCCACGACGTCCCACGACGACAACACCGGCGACGCCCGCCGGGCGATCGTGGGGGGCCGGGCCCGCCACGTGATCATGTTCCTCGGCGACGGCATGGGCGACAGCGAGATCACCATCGCCCGCAACTACGCCGTCGGCGCGGCCGGCCGGCTCACCATGGACAAGCTCCCGCTGACCGGCGAGTACACGACCTACGCGGTGCAGCAGAGCAACCCGTCGCTGCCGGAGTACGTGCCCGACTCGGCCGCCACCGGCACCGCCTGGTCGACCGGGCAGAAGACCTACAACAACGCCATCTCGGTGACGCCGGGCGACGTCGACCTGCCGACGATCCTGGAGAAGGCCAAGGCCGCCGGGTTCGCCACCGGCGACATCACCACCGCCGAGCTCACCGACGCCACGCCGGCCGTGCTGGCCAGCCACGTCAACCTGCGGGGCTGCCAGGGCCCGGCCGACATGGCCACCTGCCCCGACGACAAGAAGTCCGCGGGCGGGCCGGGCTCGATCGCCGAGCAGATGGTCGACCACGACGTCGACGTCCTCATGGGCGGGGGCAAGGCCCGCTTCGACCAGGTCAGCGACGGCGGCCCCGCCGCCGGCACCAGCGTCACCGCCCAGGCCGCGGCCCGGGGCTACGACGTGGTGACCGACGCGGCCGGCATGCAGGCCGCCCAGCCCGGCACGAAGGTGCTCGGCCTGTTCAGCTCGGGCAACATGCCGACCGAGTGGACCGGCCCGGCCGCCACGCCCTACACGACCGACACCGCCCCGAACACGGTGCCGGTGCGCTGCACCGAGTCCAACCCCGACCGGCCGGCCACCAACCCGCACCTGTCGGACATGACGGCCAGGGCCATCGACCTGCTGGAGGCGCAGGAGCGGCACGGCTCGGGCAAGGGCGCCAAGGGCAGGAAGGGCTTCTTCCTCCAGGTCGAGGGCGCCTCGATCGACAAGCAGGACCACGCGGCCAACCCGTGCGCCCAGATCGGCGAGACGGTCGAGTTCGACAAGGCCATCGGCGTGGCCGTCGAGTGGGCCAGGTCCCACCCCGACACGCTGATCGTCGTGACCGCCGACCACGGCCACACCAGCCAGATCATCTCGCCGCCCCAGGTCGCCGCCCACCACACCCCGGGCGGGTTCCAGACCCTGCTCACCAAGGACGGCGCCCCGATGGTGGTCAACTACGCCACGGTCAGCCCGGTCCCGGCGGCCTCCCAGGACCACACCGGCACCGAGGTGCGCATCGCCGCCCAGGGCCCCCAGGCGGCCAACGTGCTCGGCATCACCGACCAGACCGAGCTGTTCCACACCATGTCCCGGGCTCTCGGGCTCGAGTAGTCAGTTCCGTGGACGGATCTGGTTGACTCCCAACCAGATCCGTCCACGGAACGGTCAGTCCTCGCCGGGGCGGCGCGTCGCTTCGTCGGCGTCGTCGCCCCGGTGGCCCGCGGGGAACGTGCGGGCCAGCTCCTCCGGCGTGGGCTCGCGGTGCTCGCGGGCCTCCGGGGGCAGCAGGTCGGCGATGGCAGCCATGATGCGGCGGGTGTCGGCCTGGGGCGAGCGCAGCTTGAGCTCGACCGGCGGCCCGACCCGGGCCCGCACGGTCGGCGGGTGGGTCACGTTCCAGATGCGGGGCACCCGCTCGGACCGGGGCCACACGGCCTCGGTGCCCCACAGGCCGATCGGCACGACCGGCACCTTGGCCTCGGCGGCCAGGCGGGCGGCGCCCCAGCGGCCCTTGAGCTCGGGGTCGAAGAAGGCCCGCCCCCGGGGGATCGTGCCCTGGGGCAGGATCGCCACCAGCTCGCCCGCCGCCAGCGCGGCGGCGGCCTCGGTCAGGGGATCGTCGGACCCCGAGGCCCGGTCGACCCGGATGCCCCCGAGCGCCCGGGCCAGCTGGCCGACGACCGGGGCGTCGAACACCTCCCGCTTGCCGAGGAAGCGCACGGCCCGACCCCGGCGGGCGAACACGGTGCCCAGCGCCAGGGGGTCGAAGTAGCTGCGGTGGTTGGCCACCACGATGGCCGGGCCGTCCGCCGGTATGTTCTCGACGCCGTCGACGTCGAAGCGGACCCAGGGCAGCAGCTCGGGCCGCACCAGCGCCTGGACGAGCCGCTGGGGCTCGATGCCGAGCACCGGCAGCTTGGGCACGCCGGCCGGCACGTCGAGGTGCAGCACCGGCCAGCGGCGCAGGGTCGCCAGCGCCAGCAGCCGGACGTCGGGGTTGACGGCCACCGGGTGACCGACGGCGCCGAGCAGGGGGTTGTCGTACCACGAGTCGCTGTAGGCGTAGGACGAGGCGAGGTCGACGCCCTCGCCCTCGGCCCAGGCCCGCACCGCCCGCAGCTTGCCCTTGCCCCACACGAACTCGCCGTCGATGCTGCCGTCGTAGCGGCCCTCGCCGTCGACCCCGTAGCGGGTGGCGACCACGGCGTCGAGGCCCAGGCGCTCGGCCAGGGGGCGGATCATGTCGTCGGGCGTGGTGGTGGCCAGCACCAGCCGCCGGCCCTCGGACCGGTGGTGGTCGAGCAGCGGGCGGGCGAACGGCTGGACCAGGTCGTCGAGCTCCTCGGCCGCCCGCTTGCCGGCGTCGATCACCTCGTCGCGGTACCAGCCCCTGGCGAAGCGGGCCGCCTGGCGGGTGAGGATCATCGACGGCCGGGTCTCGCCCACCAGGTCGAACACCCGGTAGACCATGCCCTCGCCCGGCACGCTCCGGTCGGACAGCACGCCGGCGGCCCGGAGGGCGGCGCCGATGACCGGCCCGCTCGCGCCGGCCAGCAGCGTCCGGTCGAGGTCGAAGACGGCCGCCGAGGTCATCGCCCTGCACGCTAGTCGCGGCGGAAAACGAGAGGAGCCGACCGCGGGTGGTCGGTCGGCTCCTGCAGGTGCGGCACCGCCAGAGGGGGGATCCGACGGTGGCACGCTGTTGCTTGAGCGGGATCGGTAGGGGGGATACCGGCTCACCGCTCTGTTGACGACAGTTTGGCGGACAACCGTTCATCCGTCAAACAGTTGTTGATGATAGATGCCATCATTGGAAGCGATGGATCTCCGCCAGCTCGCCGCCCTCGCCGCCGTCGCCGACACCGGGTCGTTCTCCGCCGCCGCCCGCCGCCTGCACACGGTCCAGTCCAACGTCTCGACCCACGTCGCCCGGCTCGAGCGCGAGCTGGGGGCGACGCTGGTCGACCGGGCGACCGGCACGCTCACCGAGGAGGGCGAGGCGGTCGTGGCCCGCGCCCGCCGGGTCAACCACGAGATCGAGTCGCTGCGGGCCGACGTCTCGTCGCTGCTCCACGAGGTGTCCGGGTCGGTGCGGCTCGGCTGCATCAGCACGGTCAGCCGCTGGCTGGTGCCCCGGCTGCTCGACCTCATGGCCGAGCGACACCCTCGGGTCCACGTCGTGATCGTCGACGCCACCACCACCTCGCTCGTGCCCCAGGTCGTGTCCGAGAGCCTCGACCTGGCCATCATCAACCTGCCGCTCAACCAGCGCGAGCTGGCCACCGAGCCGCTGTTCGACGAGGACCGGGTGCTGCTGGTCCCGCTCGGCCACCCGCTGGCGGCCGCGGACCGGGTGACGCTGGCCGACCTGGCCGCCCACGACCTGCTGCTGGAGCCCCAGGGCACCGCCTTCCGCGACGTCCTCGACGAGGAGGCGGCCAAGGTCGGCCTGGCCGTCCGCCCCCAGGCCGAGATCGACGGCATCCGCCTGCTGACGTCGCTGGCCTTCGAGGGCTACGGCGCCGCCGTCGTGCCGGCCACCGCGGTGCGGCCCTGGTTCGACCAGACCTGCCGGCGGGTCGCGGTCGACGGCCTGGCGCCACGGTCCGTGGGCCTGGCCATGCCCGGGCGGGCCCGGCTGTCCGCGCCCGCCCGGGCCGTGCGGGGCGCAGTGCGCGACCTGGTGCGCGCCACCGAGCAGGAGGGCGTGCGGCTCACGCTCGGCGCCTGACCGCGGGCCAACGCTGGTCCCCGGGGCCCGCCCCTGGGGTCGCGGGGCGCACGGCAGTAGATTCGGACCGTGCCCGAGACCATCACGATCACCGACAACCGCACGGGCGAGTCCGTCGAGGTCCCGATCACGGACGGGGGGGTCGACGCCGCCGAGTGGCGCAAGCTGATGCCCAACGTGTGGTTCTACGACGAGGCGTTCATGACGACCGCCTGCACGCGCAGCTCGATCACCGAGATCGACGGCGACGCCGGCATCCTGCGCTACCGCGGCTATCCCATCGAGCAGCTGGCCGAGAGCTCGACCTACCTCGAGGTCGCCTACCTGCTCATCCACGGCGAGCTGCCCACCGCCGCCGAGTTCGAGCCGTGGACCCACGACATCACGTACCACACGTTCATCCACGAGAACGTGCGCAAGCGCTTCCTCGAGGGCTTCCACTACGACGCCCACCCCATGGGGATGCTGGTGTCGGCCGTGGCCGCGCTGTCGACCTTCTACCTCGACGCCAAGGACATCGACGACCCGGACAACCGCTACAAGCAGATCGTCCGGCTCATCGCCAAGATGCCGACGCTCGCCGCGGCCTGCCACCGCTTCAGCGTGGGCATGCCGTTCGTCTACCCCGACAACTCGCTGGGCTTCACCGCCAACTTCCTCTCGATGCTGTGGAAGGTGGCCGAGCCCCGCTACGACGCCAACCCCGCGCTGGCACACGCCCTCGACGTCCTGTTCGTGCTGCACGCCGACCACGAGCAGAACTGCGGCACCACCGCCATGCGCACCATCGCCTCGGCCCACGCCGACCCCTACAGCTGCGTGGCCGGCGCCGCCGCCGCCCTCTACGGCCCCCGCCACGGCGGCGCCAACGAGGCGGTCATCACCATGCTGCGCCAGATCGGCTCGATCGACAACGTCGCGCCGTTCATCGCATCGGTGAAGGGGGGCAAGGGCAAGCTGCAGGGCTTCGGCCACCGGGTCTACAAGAACTAC
>DATFRN010000142.1:0-8817 GCA_035263165.1 Acidimicrobiales bacterium
TCGCCCATCGGGTGCTCAGCACCGGGGCGTACTTCGCCTGGCGCGTCGGGCGGGGCGACCTGGCGCGGGGTGCCGCGACCCGGTGGCGGCGGCTGCGGCGCGTCTACGACGCGGACAGCCCGGCCGACATGGCCGAGTACCACGTCGTGCGGCACGGGGTCGATCAGGTGGCGCTGGCCGCCCTGTTGCGTCCCGCCTTCCGGGAGGTGGCCGTCACCCGCTACTGGTCGACGCAGTCGCCCTCGCTCCAGCGGGTGGGCGAGCGCCTGGGCGCGGCCAACACGTTCGGCATCGAGGCGACAGGGCGCCTCGGGTGAGCGGCCCCGGCGCCCGGGTCGATGTGCTGGGGGTCGGGGTCGATGCGCAGACGCTCGATCATGCCGTCGAGACCATCGGCGGGTGGGTCGATGGCGGCGAGCCGAACTACGTGTGCATCACCGGGGTGCATGGGGTCATCGAGTGTCAGGACGATCCCGAGTTGCGGCGGATACACAACGATGCCGGGATGGTGACCGCAGATGGGATGCCGCTCGTGTGGCTCAGTCGGCGGCGGTTGCACGACTCGCGGGTCGAGCGGGTGTATGGGCCCGACCTCATGTTGGCCGCCTTCGAGCGGTCCGAGGTCACCGGGTGGCGGCACTTTCTCTACGGGGCCGCTCCCGCCACGCTCGATCGGTTGGCCGACAACCTGCACGACCGATTTCCGAGGGCGAGGGTCGTCGGGGCCGTCAGTCCGCCCTTCCGGGCGCTTGGGCGCGACGAGGACGCCGCCGTGTGTGACTGCATCGCCGAGGCCCATCCCGACATCGTGTGGGTCGGGCTCTCGACCCCCACCCAGGAACGGTGGATGGCCTCGCATGTCGGTCGGGTCGGGGCGCCCGTGCTCGTCGGGGTCGGGGCCGCGTTCGACTTCCACGCCGGCGTGAAGCGCCAGGCGCCCCCGTGGGTGCAGCGCTCCGGACTGGAGTGGGCCTTCCGGGCGGCCAGTGAGCCACGGCGGCTCGCCGGGCGGTATCTCCGGAACAACCCCCGCTTCGTGTGGCTGCTGTGCAAGCAAACACTTGGCAGACGGGCCGTGGCATGGAACGCTAGAAACCACTGTCAGTAGCAAGACTGCCACTGGAAGGGACCAGACGGCCATGGACTGCGCGAGGACACCTCGCTGGGGAGCGGCGAGGGGCGGCGCCCGGGCCTGACCATGACCACGGGGGCCTTCAACGTGGCGGGCACCACCCGTACGGGCCGACCGGCCCGGCCGGCGCATGCGCGGCGGCCGCGCCCGCGGGCGACGCCCGCCGTGTGGCGCCGGGTGCTGCCCGTCACGGTGGCGGCCGGCGACGGGCTCGCCGCCGGGCTGGCCGCCGTGCTGGCCGTGCGGCTGCGCTACGGCCGGGCCGTGCCGGCAATCGACGCGGCGGAGCACCGGGTCGGCACCGGCGTCGTGGCGCTGGTGTTCGCCGGCACCTGGTTGGCGGTGCTCGCCCTCGTCGGGACCTACCGGCACGACGTCGTGGCCTCCGGGCCCGACGAGCTGCGGCGGGTGTTGCGGGCCGGGCTGGTCCTGCTGGGCGTTGTCGCCGTCGGGCACCTGCTGGTGTTCGACGACGTGTCGGGGCGGCTGGTGCTGCTCGCGGTCGTGTTGGCGGTCCTGGCCACACTCGCCGTGCGGTTCGCCGCCGAGCGGGTCGCTCACCATGCCCGGGCCCGCCATCGCTGGGTGCAGCGGGCCGTGCTGTACGGGTCCGCCGACGAGACCGGGGCTCTCGCCCGCCGCTTGGCCACCGAGCCGTCGCTCGGCGTCGAGGTCGTGGGCGCCTGCGTCGCGGACGAGGCGCCGCACCCGAACGGCAACGGGAACGGCCACCGCCCGCCGCGCGGCGAGCTCGATGACGTGCTCGGCGTGATGGCGGCCACCGGGGCCGACGTGCTGGCCGTCACCGCCGGGACCAGCCCCGCCCGGCTGCGGTCGCTGGCCTGGGCGCTGGAGGGGACCGGGACCGACGTGCTCGTGGCGCCCGCCGTGGCCGACGTGGCCGAGCACAGCCTGGCCGCCTGGCCGCTGGCCGGCGTGCCGTTGCTGCGGGTCGAGGGGTGCCGGCTCACCCGGGGCCGGCTGCTGGCCAAGACCGTGCTCGACCGGGTCGGGGCCGCCGTGCTGCTGGTCCTCCTGGCGCCGGTGTTCGCCGTCACCGCCCTGGCCGTGCGGGCCTCGGGGCCGGGGCCGGTCCTCTACCGCCAGCGCCGGGTGGGGCGGGACGGCGCCACGTTCACGTTCCTCAAGTTCCGCACGATGACCCCCGGCGCCGAGGCCCACGCCGCCGGGCTGGCCGAGCGCAACATCACCGACGGCCTGCTGTTCAAGGTGCCCGACGATCCCCGGATCACCCCGGTCGGCCGCCGCCTGCGGCGCCTGTCGCTCGACGAGCTGCCCCAGCTGTGGAACGTGCTGCGGGGCGACATGTCGCTGGTCGGCCCCCGGCCCCTGCCCGTGTCGCCCGACGCCTTCGTCGGCGACGCCCGCCGCCGCCTGCGGGTCAAGCCGGGCATCACCGGCCTGTGGCAGGTCAGCGGCCGCTCCGAGCTCGACTGGGCCGAGACCGTCCGGCTCGACGCCCTCTACGTCGACCGCTGGTCGCTGGGCCTCGACCTCGAGATCCTGGTGCGGACGCCGCTCGCCGTGGTCCGGGGGCGTGGTGCCTACTGAGCAGCCGCCGGTGGCGGGCGCGGGCGTCCTGTCGCTGCGGGAGGCGGCCCGGCGCGCCGTGACATCTCCCGCCGACCGCCGGCCCGCCGCCGGCGCCCCGCGGCCGGCGCCCGCCCGCAAGCGCGGCGGCCGGCAGGCCGAGCGCTGGGCGACCCGGGCCGTCGTCGTCGCCGCGGCCGTGGCCGGCGCGTTCGTCGCCGTGGCCCCGACCGGCAACCGGGTCGCCGACCGTCTGCTGGCGGCCGGCTTCGTCGGCCTGGTGGCCGCGGCCGGGTCGAGCGCCCGCCGCTGGACCTGGTTCGTCGCCGCCGGCGCCGCCCTGGCCCTGGCCGACGGCCGCCCGGCCCAGGTCTGCGGGCTGGTCGCCCTGGTGCTGGCGCTGGCCTCGACCGGCCCGATCCGGCCCCACCCGGCCGTGGGCGCGGCGGTGGGCGGGCTGAGCGCCCTCGCCCTGCTGCGGGCGGCCGACCTCGGGTTCTCCGGCTCCTCGGCCCTGGCCACGGCAGCCGCGGTCGCCCCGGTCCTCGCCTCGGGCTACCGGCACGCCTCCCGCCGCACCCGCTCCCGCGCCCGCACCGGCGCCCTCGTCGCCGGGGGCGCCCTCGCCGTGGTCGTCGTCGCCTTCGGGGTCGCGGCCGTCACCGCCCGCAGCGCGGTCGAGCGCGGGATCGACCGCCTCGACGCCGGCCTCGCCGCCGCCCGCCGAGGCGACGACGACCGGGCCGCCGCCCAGCTCACCGCGGCCGCCACCGACCTGGGCCGGGCGGAGGACCGCCTGGGCGCCTGGTGGGCGGCCCCGGCCCGGGTCGTGCCCGGCCTCGGCCCCAACGCCCGGGCGCTGCACACGATGGCCGGCGCCGCCGCCGACGTGGCCGGGGCGGGCGGCGGGGCGGCCCGCGACGCCGATCTCGACGCCCTCACCGTCCGGGGCGGCCAGCTCGACCTGGCCCGGGTGAGCGCAGTCGGGCCCCCGCTCGACCGGGTCCGGGGCGCGCTGGCCGCCGCCGACCACGACGCCGCCGCGGCCGACGCCCCGTGGCTGGTCGACCCCGTCGCGCGCCGCCTCGACCGGGTGAGGGCCGAGCTGGCCGGCGCCCGCCCCGACGCCGACCTGGCGGCCGAGACCGTGGCCGTCCTGCCCTCGATGCTGGGGGCCGACGGGCCCAGCCGCTGGCTGGTCGCCTTCGTCACCCCGGTCGAGGGCCGGGGCCGCACCGGGTTCATGGGCAACTTCGCCGAGCTCACGGCGACCGACGGCAAGGTCGACATGACCCGCTTCGGCCGGGCCGGCGAGCTCGAGTCCGGCGGCACCCGGGGCGCGGACCGCACCCTCGACGGGCCGGCCGACTACCTCGAGCGCTGGGGCCGGTTCCGCCCGGCCGCCACCTGGCGCAACATCACGATGTCGCCCGACTTCCCGAGCGTCGGCCAGGTCATGACCCAGCTCTACCCCCAGTCCGGTGGCCGCAAGGTCGACGGGGTCATCGCCGTCGACCCGGTCGGGCTGGCGGCGCTGATGCGGTTCACCGGGCCGATCGAGGTCCCGGGCGTCGGCCACCCGCTCGACGCCACCAACGCGGCCCGCTACCTGCTGCGGGACCAGTACCTGGCGGCGGGGAGCAACCAGGCCCGCATCGACTCCCTCGAGGACCTGTCCCGGGCCACCTTCCGCCGCCTGACCACCGGCGACCTCCCCGGCCCCCGCAAGCTGGCCGACGTGCTCGGCCCGATCGTGCGCGGCGGCCACCTCCACGTGTACGCCGCCGACCCCGCCCAGCAGCGGGTCGTGGCCCGGGTAGGGCTGGCCGGGGCGCTGCCGCCGGTGCGGGGCGACGCCTTCGGCGTGGTGACCAACAACGCCGGCGGCAACAAGGCCGACCTGTTCCTCCACCGGGACCTGACCTACCGGGCGACCTGGGACCCGGCCTCGGGCGACGTGTTCGCCACCGCCACCGTGACCCTCGCCAACAGCGCCCCGGCGTCCGGCCTGCCGGGCAACGTCATCGGCTCGTCGCTGCCGGCCCGGACCGCGCCGCCTCCCGGCACCAACCGGACCTACCTGTCGATCTACAGCCCGTGGATCCTCGATGGCGCCGCCATCGACGGCAAGGCCGCCGACATCGAGCGCCAGCGGGAGGCGGGCCGCTACGCCTACTCGACGTTCCTCGACGTCCCGCCGGGGGGCAGCCGGACGGTGACCCTGCGCCTGCGGGGCCAGGTGCGCGACCCGGCCGCCTACCGGCTCGACGTCACCACCGAACCGCTGACCCGACCGGACACGCTGCACCTGGCCGTGGACGTGGCCGGGGGCCGCCACGTGAGCGCCACCCGCACCCTCGACCACGAGCTGACCACCACCGTCGTGCGGTCGGATTGATGACCGCGAAACCACAGAAAGTCAACATCGCTTGCACTCTAAGTGACCTTCATGCACACTGATCCCTGTCCCCGACGCCGGGAGATGACGCGATGATCCGCAGATGCCTGCTGGCCGTGACCGTGGTGGGCGCGATGTTCGTCGTGGCGGCCCCTGCGGGGGCGCAGCAGTACCCGCCGGCCAACAACTTCATCGCGCTGAGCGACACGACGCTGGTGCCCGGGCAGACGTTCACGATCACCGCCGGCACCTTCCTCCCCGGCTCGACCGTGACGTTCACCTTCCTGTCCGACCCGGTCAACCTCGGCTCGGCCATCGCCAGCGCGGTGGGCACGGTCTCGACCCAGGCCACGACCCCGGTGGACGCACCGCTCGGCGCCCACACGGTCCAGGCCAGCGGGCAGTCGGCCGACGGGCCGTTGACCCTGTCGGCGTCCGTGACGGTGGTGCCCGCCGCCGGGGCCGGTGGCGCCGCCGCCGCGGGCGGGGGCCTGCCCCGCACCGGCGACGACACGTCGATCCCGCTGACCCGGGTGGCCGCGGTCCTGCTGGCCGGGGGTGGGGCGCTGGTGTTCGCCGCCCGCCGCCGGCGTCACGCCAAGGACAAGGTGGCCGAGCCGGTCTGATCCGGCCGATCAGCCTCAGTGGCGGTCGAGTAGCTCCGCGACCTGGAAGGCCAGGTCGATCGACTGGCGCCCGTTGAGGCGCGGGTCGCACATCGTCTCGTAGCGGTCGTCGAGGTCGGCGTGCCCGAGGGCGTCGCCGCCGCCCAGGCACTCGGTGACGTCCTCGCCGGTGAGCTCGATGTGGACGCCGCCCGGCCACGTGCCCTCGTCCCAGTGGGCGGCGAAGAAGCCGGCGATCTCGGCCAGCACCGCGTCGAAGTCCCGGGTCTTGCGCCCGGTGTCGGAGGTGAACGTGTTGCCGTGCATCGGGTCGCACGCCCACACCACCGGGTGCCCGGCGTCGCGCACGGCCGCCAGCAGCGGGGGCAGCCGGGTGGCGATCTGGCCGGCGCCCATGCGGGTGATCAGCGTGAACCGCCCCGGCACCCGGTCGGGGTTGAGCGCCTCGCACAGGGCCAGCACCTCGTCGGCCGTGGCCCCCGGCCCGACCTTGCAGCCCACGGGGTTGTCGACGCCCCGGAGGAACTCGACGTGGGCGCCGTCGATCTGGCGGGACCGCTCGCCGATCCAGAGCATGTGGGCCGAGCAGTCGTACCAGCGCCCGGTGATCGAGTCCTGACGGGTGAGCGCCTGCTCGTAGCCGAGGACCAGCGCCTCGTGGCTGGTGAAGAAGTCGACCTCGTGCAGGCTGGGCTGGCTGACGGTGTCGATGCCGCAGGCGGCCATGAACCGCAGCGCCCGGCCGATGTGGTCGGCCATCCGGTCGTAGCGCCGGCCCTCGGGGCTGGACGCCACGAATTCCTGGTTCCACTGGTGGACCCGGGACAGGTCGGCGAAGCCGCCCTTGGTGAAGGCCCGCAGCAGGTTCAGCGTGGCCGCGGACTGGTGGTAGGCCTGCACCAGCCGCTCGGGGTCGGGCACCCGGGCCGCCTCGGTGGGCACGATGTCGTTGACCATGTGGCCCCGGAACGAGGGCAGCTCCACGCCCTCGATGGTCTCGGTGGGGGACGACCGGGGCTTGGCGAACTGGCCGGCGATGCGCCCCACCTTCAGCACCGGCACGCCGGTGGAGTAGGTGAGCACGACCGCCATCTGGAGGATGACCTTGAGCTTGTCCCGGATGGCGTCGGCCGAGAAGGCGTCGAACGACTCGGCGCAGTCGCCCGCCTGGAGCAGGAACGCCTGGCCCTCGGCCACCTGGGCCAGCTGGGCGGTCAGCGCCCGGGCCTCACCCGCGAAGACGAGCGGGGGCAGGGAGCCGATGTGCTTGATGGCGCGCTCGAGCCCGGCCTCGTCGGGCCACGGCGGCTGCTGGGCCGCCGGCCGGCTCTGCCACGAGGAGGGGGACCACTCACTGGTCATGGTGCGTCATGCTCGCCGGTCGGCGGGGCCATGGGCAAAGCGATTTGCGCAGTCGCGCCGGCGGCGTGCCGGTCAGGCGGCGCTGGCTCGGGCGAGGGCTTCCTCGCGCACGGCGTCGACGGCCCGCTTGACCAGGCGACGGGCGGCCTCGGCGGTCACGCCGAGCTCCTCGCCGACCTCGCGGTAGCTGCGCTTGCGGCCGTCGGTGAGGCCGAAGCGCTGCTCGACCGCGTAGCGGGCCCGGGTGTCGAGCACGGCCAGCAGGTCGTGGAGCGCCTGCTCCTCCTCCCGGTCGACCAGCACGGCCTCGGGGGTGGGCACGTCGGCCGCCAGCAGGTCGACCAGCTCGCTGCCGTCGTCGTCGCCGACGGGGCGGTCGAGCGAGGTGGGCGTGGTGAGGCGGTAGAGGCGGGCGTTCTCGTCGTCGAGCTCCTCGCCGTCGCCCGAGGCCTGGCGCAGGGCGGCCCGCAGGGACGCCGAGCGGTCGCCGGGCAGGCGCACGAGGCTGGCCTTCTGGTCGAGGGCCCGGCCGATGGCCTGGCGGATCCAGAAGGTGGCGTAGGTCGAGAACTTGAACCCCTTGCGCCAGTCGAACTTGTCGACGGCGTGCTCCAGGCCGAGGTTGCCCTCCTGGATGAGGTCGAGCAGCTCCATCGACGGGGGCAGGGGGTAGCGGCGGGCGATGCTGACGACGAGGCGGAGGTTGGCCCGGATGAAGCGGTCCTTGGCCGCGGCTGCGGCCGCGACGGCCCGGCGCAGGTCACGCCCGCGCTCGCCGGCCTCCAGGCGCTCGCGGGCCTCGCGGCCGCGCTCGATGGCCTGGGACAGCTCTCGCTCCTCGTCCGCCGTGAGCAGCGGGACGAGGCCGATCTCGTTCAGGTACTGACCAACCGAATCACTCATGACGTACTCCTCAACCACCACTACCGCGGTGGGATTCCCCGTAACCACGGGTTTTCACTGACGTGATCGTGACAATCGTCCGGAATTCGTGCCCAGCCCCGGGCGTGGATGTCGGCGGCAGGACGGTCAGGAGGCGCGCCTGCCACGAAGGCGGCTCCGGCAGCGCCAGTGCGATGGGGGAGAGGCACCGTTGCTGCCACGGGTCCAGAGAGGGCCCGGACACGAGACTATGACGTCAACCTGGGCAGATCCCAATTCATTCCCGCGCCGCGACGGCGGCGGGACGCCCCTGGATGGGCAGACGGAGCGTGAAGGCGGCGCCACCATCCGGAGCGTTGGCGGCCGAGACCGTGCCCCCGTGCTCGTCGGCGATGGCGGCCACGATGGCCAGCCCGAGGCCCGAGCCGGTGCCGGACCGGGCGGAGTCGGCCTGCCAGAAGCGATCGAACACGTGGTCGACGGCGTCGGGCGACAGACCCTCGCCGTGGTCCCGCACGACCACCACGCCGGCGCCGTCCTCGCACCGGACCACGACGTCGAGCGGCGTGCCCGGCGGGGTGTGGTGGACTGCGTTGGCGACGAGGTTGCCGATGGCCTGGCGCAGGTGGTCACCGTCGCCCTCGACCACGACGGGGTCCGGCGAGGCCAGCGTCACCTGCCGCCCGCGATCGAGCGCCACCGCGTCGGTGCAGGCGTCGGCGGCGAGCACCGCCAGGTCGACCGGCTCCTGCTCGATGGGCCGGGTCTGGTCGAGCCGGGCCAGCAGCAGCAGGTCCTCGACCAGCACCTTCATCCGCTCGGACTCCTGCTCGATGCGGCGCAGGATCACCGGCAGGTCGACCTGG
>DATFRN010000143.1:0-7161 GCA_035263165.1 Acidimicrobiales bacterium
CGCGCACTACGATCCGTGGCCGTTCGGACGAAGAGGGAGGCCCCGGATGGCGGTCAGCGCGTACATCCTGATCCAGACCGAGGTGGGCAAGGCTGCCCAGGTCGCCGACGAGGTCGGGGGCATCGACGGCGTGGTGTCGGCGGAGGACGTCACCGGCCCGTACGACGTCATCGCCCGGGCCGAGGCCAACACGGTCGACGAGCTCGGCAAGATGGTCGTGAGCCGGGTCCAGATGATCGAGGGGATCACCCGCACGCTCACCTGCCCCGTGGTGCACCTCTAGCTAGCGGTTGACGCCGACCACGATCGCCCGCAGGGCCAGGCCCATCAGGAACAGCCCGCCGAACCCGTAGAGCAGGTAGCGGCGCGACGCCAGCTGCTGGCGGTAGCTGTAGATGATGCCGACGGTGGCCAGCGCCACGAACCCGTAGAACATGTGGAACTGCGGCGGCTTGCGGTCCTCGCGGTCGAGCAGCACGACGCCCAGCACCACCTGGAGCGCGATGGCGATCTCGGCCGCCGCCGTCGCCCACCACAGGGCCTTGTGGCGCAGGCCCTCCCACCGGTGGGCGCCGAGTGCCCACAGGCCCACGGCCGCGTTGGACACCACCACCACCCACGCCCACCACACGTGGGCGTCACGCAGCGACATCGCGGCGCGCGGCTGGCGGGCGCTCAGCCGTCCTGGCCGGGCGAGCCGGTGGAGACCTCGTAGGACCACAGCTCGCTCGACACCGACACCGGGCCGCCGTGGGGCGCCGGGCGGTCGGCGCCCTGATGGCCGTGACCGAACGCCGGGCTGTTCACCCAGGCCTGGAAGGCCTCCTCGTCGCGCCAGCGGGTGATGACCAGCCAGGTGGTGCGGTCGTCGGTGGGCTTGAGCAGCTCGAAGCCGAGGAAGCCGTCCTGGTTGTCGACCGCACCGGCCCGGGCGGCGAAGCGCCGACCCAGCTCGTCGCCGGATCCCTCGGGCACGGTGATGGCGTTGATCTTGATGACCTCGGGCACGAGGGCACCGTAGCCAGCCGGCCCCGGGGGCGGCCAAGCCGTCCCCGGGGAGCGGGAGGTCAGCACGGCACGACCCGGCCGGTGTCGGTCAGGGACCCGGGCCCGACCGGCTTGTCGGGGGCGAGGGCGCCGAGGTGGTTGTTCGACCAGTGCATCCCGGGCGCCGAGCAGTTCGTGGCGGAGTTCTTGGTCGCCGCCCCGCCCGCGACGGGCACGAGCAGGTTCTGCGCGACCACCCAGGTGCCGCGGTCGGGGTCGTTGCCGTCCTGCACCCGGATCACCCCGTTCGGGGCGATGATCACGTTGTTGGCGATCAGGGCGTCGTAGGCGCGCATGCCCTCGTTGTCGGCGAGGAAGATCCCGCCGGTGGCGTCCGACCCCGAGATCTGGCCGGGCAGCGGCTGCTCGGGCGTGCAGGTGCCGAGCACCTCGATCCAGTTCCGGGTGATCGTCACCCCGGTCCCGGCCCCGTAGCCCTGGATGCCGTCGAGGTGGTCGTCGCCGGGGCACTGCGAGGTGACGATCAGGTTCTGGTCGATCGTCACGGCGTTCGACCCGCCCGTCGCCGGCTGCGAGATGCGGGGGCCGTCCGTCCCCATCAGCACCGAGCGCCGTACCTCGTAGCGCCCGGGGCCGACGATCCCCTTGTTGCCGACCGGGTGGCGGAACGACCCGATCTCCGACTGCGCGATCCGCATCGAGTACTGGTCCAGCTGGCCGACGGTGGTGTTGGGCCACTGGTTCCACACCCACCCGGCCACGCGGACGCGGCACAGCACCGCACCCGGCGCCTCGACGGACACGTCCCCGGTGACCTGGACGTCCCGGACGACGGTGCCGGGCTCGTCGATGACCAGATCCCCGGCGTGCACGGCCCGGGGTTGCCAGCCGGCGGGGAGGCCGACCTTGCCGGGTTCGGCGTGGGCGGTGGTGGGGATCGCGTCGCCGCACGCGTCGGTCGGGGTGGACGGCGCCGCGCCAGGGGGCACGCCGTCGCAGGCGGCCAGCAGCACGACCGCGGCCAGCAGGAGCTTGCGCATGGAGGTCTCCTCGGCTCAGGCCCGCCGGCGGCTGAGCGCCGCCGAACACGTCTGCACCCCCCAGGTGGAACCTCCACCATCCCGGTGACCGGCCGGTCGCTAGCTGCTTACCCACTCTGTGCGCGACCGCAACGTAGAATTCGCGCTAACAGTGACTTGATCGCCGCTCTCTGCGCGAGAGGCCCAGGTCAGGCGGTTGTCACCGGTGGCGATCGGGGTGACTTTTTCCTCACCCCGGGCCGAGTCCGGAGGGGCCGTCGGGTGCGCGAGACTGCGTCAGGCGGAAAGACGCGGAAAGACCTGGGGAGCGGGAATGTCGGTGCCGAAGGACCCACCGGACTACGGGTACTACCCCGAGCGCATGCGCCCGGTGCCGTTCCCGACCGCCAGCGCCCAGGCGGCCATCGCCGTCTGCGACCGCATCGCCGCCCTGCTCGAGTCCGACCTCGGCGCCCGCCCGGGCCTGGTGGCGGGGGCCCGGGACGGGTGGGAGGGGGCGTACCGGGTCGAGTTCGACGAGACCTGGCGCATCCAGGAGGTCCGGCTCGCCGGCCTCAAGGAGGACCTGCGCCGGCTGTCGGGCCAGATCACCACCGCCGTGAACAACGCCGCCGCCATCAACGGCCAGCGGGCCACCGCCCGGGCCAACTACCTGGCCGAGCAGCAGTCCGAGACCAGCGGCGCCGGGGCGAACTGATGGGCACGTCGTCGGCGAAGCCCGCCAAGCTGCTCGCCTACCGCGACGCCGGCATCGCCCAGGTCGAGAAGTGGGAGCCCGAGGTCGCCAACCTGTCGACCGCCCTCGGCGGGCTGCGCGACGCCCTGGCCGGGCTCGACCTGCCCGAAGGGTGCGAGCTGTCGATCCTCTTCGAGGAGGTCTGGTTCGACACCCTCACCCGCAACCAGCGCCACCTCGACGAGTGGGTGGGCGACGTCGGCGACGAGTTCCTGCGGGCGTCGGGCCGGGCCCGCGACGACATCGGGCCCGACGACAGCTTCACCGTCGACGACGCCGCCATCGTCGTCGGCTTCGCCGACCGCGACCGGGCCGAGCGCCAGGCCGCCGACGACGCCGCCGCCCTGGCCCGCATCCTCGGCCCCACCGGCCTGATCAACCCCTACGAGCTGGCCAACGACCCCGACAAGCTCGACGAGATGGCGCGGCTCTACCCCGAGCTGCGCGACATCCTGGCCCGCTCGGCCCGCTTCCACGCCGACGAGGACTACGCCGTCGCCCTCGTCAACGCCCTCGGCCCCACCAACGTCCGCACGCTGGCCGACCTGGCCAACACGTTCGGCATCGCCGCCGACCGGGGCAAGGCCGACGGCGCCTGGGACGGCTACGTCGTCCCGCTGGCCACCCTGCTCGGCAACGCCGACCGCAGCGGCCGGCTGGACGACTCGGTGCGCGACGCCCTGTTCGACATGGACGCCGGCGACGAGCAGGGCGGCGAGGGCGCCGACCACAACTTCATCATCAAGGACCAGCTGGCCGACATGCGCTACCGGTCGCTGACCCTGCTGCTGGCGGCCGGCACGTTCTCGCCCGAGACCACCGCCCGGATGGCCGACACGATCATCCACGACGGCCCGCTGGCGCCGTCGTTCTACGACTACTCGGGCTTCACCAACTACCAGTTCCTCGCCGACCACCGGCCGCTGGCGGCGAACGAGTGGGCCGCGCTCGACGCCCTCACCCGCGACGACCACGCCGCCAACATCTTCTACGGCCTCCACGACGGCCGGAACCTGTACCTGCTCAACGGCGGCCTCGGCGCCGACACCGCCGCCCGCCGGCTGGGCGTCTCGCCCGGCGACGTGGCCGGCGACATCGACCGGACGCTGGCCGACAGCCTGACCGGCGGCCTGCAGAACTACCCGCTGGCCACCGGCACCGTCTACTCGCCCGAGACCACGCGCCTCATCGCGCACCTCGTCGAGGCCGCCGGCGACGACTACGTCGACGCGCCGGACGCGGTGCGCCGGGCGCTGGCCCAGATCAGCACGCCCTACACCCGCGACCTCGCCGTCGCCGCCGAGGGCTACGACCGCTACCTGCCCGACGGCCGCCTGCCCGGGCTGAGCGGCGACGAGGTCGACAAGTTCTTCCGGGAGGTGTCGGAGAGCAAGGAGGCGCGCCTGGTCCTCGGCCAGAACGCGGCCGCCCTCGTCTCGACCGAGATCGGCGAGAGCGCCCGCGACATCGCCGCCAGCGACCCCAACGCCTTCGGCCAGGGCAGCACGCTGGCGACCGCCTACTACCGCGAGCTGGGCGAGGCCTGGGACCATGTCCAGGTCGACCGGCTGGCCCAGCGGGAGGCGCTGGTGGCCGGGTGGCGGTCGTTCACCGACCCGGTCGTCGACCTGGTGTCGGGCAAGATCGTCGAGAAGATCCCGGTGGTCAACGCCGCCGCCGACCTGCCGCTGGCCAAGAACGTGGTCGACGGCATCACCGGCACGATCAAGGACAGCATCAACAGCGCCGTGTACGACCACGCCATCCCCCGACCCGAGCTGGAGTCGATGACCACCTGGCGCGACGCCATCGAGGACGACGTCGAGCACGCGGTGGCCAAGGGCCTCTACGACGACCCGGCGACCCGGCAGCACTTCCTCGACCGGGCGGCGGCCGGCGGCGACCCCGCGTACGCCTCGGTCATGGCCGACGGCCAGGTGACCTTCGACGAGTTCGGCCGGCTGGGCGGGGTGTCCGACGCCGTGCTCACCCAGTCGCACCGCATCGTCGACGGGTTCCAGTCCGACATGGCCTTCGACAAGATGTTCGGCGGGGGCTGAGGTGCGCCGGGCCCTCGTCGCCGCCGGGGCGCTGGTGCTGGTCGTGGCGCTGGCCGGGATCGCCGCGTCCCGCAGCGGCCGGGGCGACGGCGGCGGGCCCGACCCGGTGGCCGTGCGCGACGGGCTGGAGCGCAAGGTCGAGGACGAGTTCGCCCTGGCCCTCTACGAGAACCCGGGCAGCCGCCGGGACCTGCTGGCCGGCGTCGCCAGCGCCGAGCCCGACCTGTGGGCCCGCATCGACGCCGACGGCAAGGTGACGCTGGACGAGTTCCGCCAGGTCAAGGCCGTGCGCGACGCGGTGCTGACCCACACGGCCAACGTCATGCGCTACTACGAGCGCCGGGCCGCCGGCGACTAGGCGCGGGAGGGAGGACGCCGTGCGGCGCGACGCAGCCGGCCCCCTCGCCGGGGCCCCGATCGCCGAGATCGTCGTGTACGTGCTGACCTCGCCGCCATGCGGGCGTTCTACGCCGATGTGCTCGGGCTGGCGGTTGTGCGGGAGGCCCCGGCAGTGGTGACCCTGGCCGGGGCCACCGGCGCCGAGATCGTCCTGCACGAGGGCCGGCCGGCCGCCGCCTGCGCGGAGACGCACGCCTTCGTCCAGTTCCTGGTGGGCGACATCGATGCCAGCGTGCGCGAGCTCAACGCCCGCGGCGTGGCGGCCGCCGTCGAGGACCGGCCCTACGGCCGCTACGCCCGCCTGCGCGATCCCGAGGGGAACGTGGTCGGGCTGGAGCAGTCCCGGGCCTAGGCGGCCGGCAGCAGGTCGCCGTCGCGGTGGCCGTCGGGGGCGCCGCGGCGGATGAAGAACTCGGTGCCCATCGCCGCCCGGTAGGTGTCGTCGTCCATGGCCAGGAACGGCCCCAGGTCGCCGACCTGGGTGGCGTGGGCCGCCATGGCCGCCCGCTTGCGGGCCAGCCACGGGGTCACGTCGATGCGGGTCGTGATGCGGGCGTCGGGCATGCCCAGCAGGATCTCGGCGTCGTCGAGGTCGGGCCAGTCCTCGCTGGGCTCGACCCCCGTCGCCCGCATCTGCGCGATCAGGCCCTTGATGTGGTCGCGGCTGATCGTCGCCTCCAGCAGGTGGGGCGTCCCGGCCAGCGCCGCCGCCCGCTCCCCCACCCGGTGGACCTGGACGTGGTCGGGGTGGCCGTAGTTGCCCTGCTCGTCGTAGCTGAGCAGCACGTCGGCCCCCTCCTCCCGCAGGACGGCGGCCACCCGGGCCGCGGCCTGCTCGACGTCGGCCTGCCAGAAGCAGGCGGGGTCGTCGTTGGCGGGCAGCCCGGCCATGCCCGAGTCGCCGTAGTCGAGCCACACGATCCGGGCCGTCCCCAGCGCGGCGGCCGAGGCCTCGGCCTCGGCGGTGCGCCGCTCGACCAGGGCCTCGCCGGGCTCGAGCATCCCGTCGGGCACCTCGCCCAGCTCGCCCCGGGTGGCGTACACGATGACCACCCGGTGCCCCTGGTCGACGGCCCGGGCCAGGGTGCCGGCCTGGATGATCGTCTCGTCGTCGGGGTGGGCGTGGAGAGCGACGATGGTTGTCACCGGGTCAGGCTACGGCGCCGGCCTCGCGGAGCTTCGCGATGCGGTCGGCGTCGAACCCGGCGTCCGCCAGGACCTCGTCGGTGTGTTGCCCGGCGTGGGGCGGCGGCCGGCGGATCTCGCCCGCCGTGCGGCTGAAGCGGGGCGCCGGACCGGGCTGAGGGATGCCGGCCACCTCGACGAACGTGTCCCGGGCCACGTTGTGGGGGTGGGCGACGGCCTCGGGGATCGACAGCACCGGCGCGAAGCACACGTCGCTGCCCTCCATGATCTCGCACCACTCGTCACGGGTCTTGGTCCGGAACACGGCGGCCAGCCGCTGCTTCATCGCCGGCCACTGGGCCCGGTCGTGCTGCCAGGGCAGCTCCTCGCCCTCCAGCCCGGTGAGCCGCAGCAGCTCGGCGTAGAACTGGGGCTCGATCGACCCGATCGAGACGTAGCCCCCGTCGGCCGTCTCGTACACGTCGTAGAAGTGGGCGCCGGTGTCGAGCATGTTGGTGCCCCGCTCGTCGTTCCAGATGCCCATGGCCCGGAAGCTGTGGGTCATGGTCATGAGCGAGGCCGCCCCGTCGACCATGGCGGCGTCGATGACCTGGCCCGTGCCCGAGGTGCGGGCCTCCAGCAGCCCGGCCACCAGGCCGAAGGCCAGCATGAGCCCGCCGCCGCCGAAGTCGCCGACCAGGTTGAGCGGGGGCACCGGGGCCTCGCCCCGGCGCCCGATGGGGTCGAGCGCCCCGGCCAGGGAGATGTAGTTGATGTCGTGGCCGGCGGTGGG
>DATFRN010000144.1:0-6057 GCA_035263165.1 Acidimicrobiales bacterium
CGTGGCCATCGCCAACGACTCGATCTTCGGCCTGTCGGGCGCGGTCTTCGGCGCCGACGACGAGCGGGCCACCCGCCTGGCCCGGCGCCTGCGGGCCGGCACGGTCAGCGTCAACGGCGGCATGTACTACGGGCCCGACGCGCCCTTCGGCGGCTACAAGCAGTCGGGCGTCGGCCGCGAGATGGGCGTCCCCGGCCTCACCGAGTACCTGGAGCTGAAGACCATCGCCCGGCCGGCGGGCTGACGGCCGTGGACCGACCGATGGCCGGCGTCCGGGTGGTCGAGGTCGCCATGTACGGCTTCGTCACCTCGGCCGGCGCTGTGCTGGCCGACTGGGGCGCCGACGTGCTCAAGGTCGAGCACGCGGTGACCGGCGACCCCCAGCGGGGCCTGCGGCGCACGGGCAGCTTCGTGGTCGAGGGCGACCTCAACCCCAACGTCGAGCACCCCAACCGGGGCAAGCGCAGCATCGGGCTCGACATCTCGTCCGAGTCCGGCCGGGCCGTGCTCGACGACCTGGTCCGGGAAGCCGACGTCTTCCTCACCAGCCTGCTGCCCAGCGCCCGCCGGCGGTTCCGCATCGAGGTGGACGACGTCCGGGCGGTCAACCCCGCGGTCGTCTACGCCCGCGGCAGCGCCCTCGGCGCCCGGGGCGAGGAGGCCGACCGGGGCGGCTACGACATGACCGCCTTCTGGGCCCGGGGCGCCAGCGCCGCCAGCATCACGCCGCCCGACGTGGAGGGCATCATCACGCCCCCGGCGCCGGCCTACGGCGACACGATCTCGGGCACCAACCTGGCCGGTGGCATCGCCGCCGCGCTGTTCGCCCGCGAGCGCACCGGCGAGGCCTCGGTGGTCGACGTGTCGCTGCTCGGCAGCGGCGTGTGGGCCATGGGGGCGGCGATCGACGCGTCGCTGCTCCAGGGCAAGCCGTGGGTGGCGCCCCGCACCGGGACCGTGGGGTCGGCCAACCCGCTGTCGGCCCTCTACCGCACCGCCGACGGCCACCATCTGTCGCTGGTCATGCTCCAGCCCACCCGGTACTGGGCCGACGTCTGCCGCCACATCGACCGGCCCGACCTGGCCGACGACCCGCGCTTCGCCACCTTCGAGGGCATCCAGGCCCACGCCGAGGAGGCGGTGGCCGCGCTGCGGGAGGCGTTCGCCGCCCACCCGCTGGCCTGGTGGACGACCCGGCTCGCCGGGCTGAGCGGCCCGTGGGCGCCGGTGCAGGACACGCTCCAGGTCGGGGCCGACCCCCAGGTCCGCAGCAACGGCTACATCGCCGGCGTGACCGCCGACGACGGCAGCGAGTACGAGCTGGTGACCAGCCCGGTCCAGTTCGACGAGCGGCCCCCGGCGCTGCGGCGGGCGCCCGGGTTCGCCGAGCACACCGACGACGTGCTGGCCGGCCTCGGCTACGACGGCGACCGCATCATCGCCCTCAAGCTGGACGGCGCCGTCACCTGAGGCTCGCGATGACCTGCGGGAGGTCGACGGTGGTGCGGATGCCGGGCGGCGCCGCGCACACGACCGGGACGGCGTTGACCGCCCGGTGGGCCGTGTAGCCGGGCGTCATCTCGCCCATCCGCTCCATCGGGATGGGGAAGGGCATGGCGATGTCGAGCGGGGCGTCCCCGTCGACCCGGACGTTCCAGCCGGTGGCGCCCAGGTCCCAGGCCGGGTCCAGCTCGGACGTGCAGTACCACGTGGCCCGGAAGCGCAGCAGCGCGTTCCCGTCCCGCATCCCGGCCACGGTGAGCCGCTGGGCGGCCACCGTCCCGGCCTCCAGCGTGCCGGCGGCGATCTCGACCGGGCGGGCGGCCACGGCCACCTCGCCGCTGGCCTCCACGTCGTCGAGCGGCACGCCCATGGCCTCGGCGATCAGCCGCAGCGACGGGCCGAAGCTGGTCCGCCCGTGCGACAGCCGGGCCTCGCCGAAGGCGGCCGGCGGCCGGCCGAACCCCATGACCTCGAACAGGAGCCCGGGCGAGTCCCGCCGGGACAGGTCGGCGTACTCGTCGATCGTGAGCTGGTCGAGCCGGCGCTGGATCGAGCACAGCACCAGCGGCAGCGCCTCGGAGATGAACCCGGGGCTGCTGCCCGTGCTGTGGATCGACGTCCCGCCGGCGGCGCAGGCGGCCTCGACGGCGGCCCGCAGGTCGGGGTCCATGCTGCCCGGGTGGTGGAACTCGCCCCGGGTCGTCACGACGTTGGCCCCGGCGGCCAGCAGCCGGCACACCTCGTCGGCGTCGCAGGCCCGGGGCATGTAGAGCACGCAGTCGGGCGCCAGCGCCACGATCTCGTCGGCGTCGTCGGTGGCCACGACCCCCGTGGCCGGCAGGCCGCACAGGTCGCCGGCGTCCCGCCCGGCCTTGTCGGCCGAGTGCACGTACACGCCCACCAGGTCGAGGTCGGGGTGCTCGATGACCGACCGCAGCGACCGGGTGCCGATGTTGCCGGTCGCCCACTGCACCACCCGGAGGCTCATGTGCTCCCCCCGTCGTCGTCCGGGATCCAGTCGGGCTGCCGCTTCTCCATGAACGCCCGCATGCCCTCGCGGGGCTCGGTCGAGTGGTCGAGCGCCCAGAACATGGTCTGGTAGTCGATGTCGCCGTAGCGCTGGTTGAGCATGCGCTTGACGTGCATGCGGGCCTCGGGCGCCGTGCGCATCACCTGGCGGGCGGCCTCGGTGGCCGCGGCCCGCAGGTCGTCGTGGGGCACGACGCGGGAGATCAGCCCGATGCGCCGGGCCTCGGCCGCGTCGAACCGGCGGGCCGACAGCAGCAGGTCGCGGGCGACGGCCAGCCCGACGTGGGCGGGCAGGGCGGCGGCGTAGGTGGCGTCGGGGATGCCCCGCAGCAGCTCGGGGACCCGGAAGGTGGCCCGGTCGCTGGCCACCGCGATGTCGGCCATCATCGCCACCAGCAGCCCGCCGGCCTGGCAGATGCCGTTGACGGCGGCGATCACCGGGGCCGGGCTGTCGCGGATGGTGAGGAACGGCAGCACGTCGACGCCCAGGCCCTCGGGCAGGTCGTCGCCCTCCTCCGCCCGCCCGCCGAGGTCGCCGCCGGGGGCGAAGACGTCGCCGGTGCCGGTGATGATCAGCGCCGCCAGGTCGGGGTCGGCGTTGACCAGCCGCACCGCCCGCTTGAGCCCGTAGTACATGGCCGGGGTGAAGGCGTTGCGGGCCGCGGGCCGGTCGATCACGCACCAGGCGATCACCCCGTCGCGCTCCAGGCGCAGGTTGGCGGTGCCGAGCTCGTCGGCCATCAGCTCTCCTCTTCCTCGGCCAGCGCGGCCTTGTGCAGCGTGTTCTCGGCCAGCCGCATGTGGGCGGCGTCGACCAGCCGGCCGTCGCGGCCGATGGCGCCCACGCCCTCGGCCTCGGACCGGCGGTAGACCTCGATGGCCTCCCGGGCGTCGGCCACCTCGGCCTCGGTGGGGGAGAAGACCTCGTGCGCGATCGGGATCTGCGAGGGGTGGATCGCCCACTTGCCGTCGAAGCCCAGCAGGCTGGCCTGCACGGCCGAGCGGCGGTAGCCGTCGGGGTCCCGGTAGGCCGGGTAGGGGGCGTCGATGGCGTCGATGCCCGCCGCCCGGGCCGCGGTGACGACCTGGAAGCGGGCGTAGTGCCAGAAGTCGCCGGGGTACTCGCCCACGGGGTCGAAGTTGCCGTCGACCCGGGCCCGCTGGGACGCCGACAGGTCGCCGGCGCCGAAGATGATCGCCTCCAGCCGGTCGCTGGCCCGGGCGATGGCGGCCGCGTTGGCCAGCCCCTCCGACTCCTCGATCAGCACCTCCAGCCCGATGCGCTTGCGCAGGCCCAGCTTGGCCTCCAGCTGGGTGAGCAGGACGTCGACCCACCACACGTCGCGGGCGGTGCGGGCCTTGGGCACGATCAGCACGTCGAGCGCGTCGCGGGCGCCGGTCACGACCTCGATGACGTCGCCGTGGCACCACGGGGTCTCCAGGCCGTTGATCCGCACGGCCCGCACGGTGCGGCCCCAGTCCTGGCCGGTGAGGGCTGCCACGGCGATGGCCCGGGCGCCCTCCTTGGCCACCGGGGCGCAGGCGTCCTCCAGGTCGAGGAACACGAGGTCGGCGCCCGCGGAGGGGGCCTTCTCGCACATGCGCTCGCTGCTGGCCGGGGTGGCCAGCTCGGACCGGCGGGCGCGGGGTGCGGGGTGCGGCATCGGGCCTCCTCGGGTCGCTCAGATCACGCCGCCGGCCCGCAGCGCGGCGATGCGGTCGGGGGCGAGGCCGAGCACGTCACCGTAGACGGCGTCGTTGTCGGCGCCGAGGGCCCGGCCCAGGTGCTCGACCCGCCCCGGCGTGGCGGTGAGCTGGGCCACCGGGGCCTGCACGGTGGTGGGCCCGAAGTCGGGGTCGTCGACGGTCAGGTAGGTGCCCCGGGCCCGCAGGTGCTCGTCGGCCAGCAGCTGCGGGGCGTCGTAGATCGGCGCGGCGGTGACCTCGGCGGCCTCGAAGACGGCCATGGCCTCGGCCAGCGTCCGCTCGCCCACCCACTTGGCCACCAGGTCGTCGACCTCGCCGGCCCGCTCCTGGCGGGCGATGGGGTCGACGTAGTCGGGGTCGTCGGCCAGGTCGGCCCGGTCGATGGCCCGGAACACCCGCACGGCGATGCTGGGCGAGGCGCTGGAGATGGCCAGCCAGCGGTCGTCGGCCGTGCGGTAGGCGTTGCGGGGGGCGCTGGCATCGAGGCGGTTGCCGACGCGGCCGGGGACGACGCCGAGCTGGTCGTAGGCCAGCGTCGACGATTCGATCAGGCGGGCCAGCGGCTCGATGAGGTTGACGTCGACCAGCTGGCCCTCGCCGCCCCGGGCGTCGCGGTGGTAGAGCGCCATCATCACCGCGTAGGTGGCGGCCAGCGAGGCGACGCCGTCGGCCAGCATGAAGGGCGGCAGCGTGGGCGGCCCGTCGGGCTGGCCGACCACGTGGGCGAAGCCGCTCATGGCCTCGGCCAGCGTGCCGTAGCCGGGGCGGTCGCTCTTGGGCCCGCCCCGCCCGTAGCCGGTGATGTGCAGCATGACCAGGCCGGGGTGGGCGGCGTGGACCGAGGGCCAGTCGATGCCCCAGCGTTCGAGGGCGCTCGGCCGGTTGCCGACGACGAGCACGTCGCTGACCGCCAGCAACTCCTGGAACAGCTCCTGGCCCTCGGTCCGGCGCAGGTCGCAGGTCACGCAGCGCTTGTTGCGGCTGACCGACTTCCACACCACCCCGACGCCGTCGCGGCGCAGGCCCCACGTCCGCATGGGGTCGCCGGCGCCCGGCGGCTCGACCTTGATGACCTCGGCGCCGAACTCGCCCAGCGCGGTGCCCACCATCGGGCCGGCGGCCAGCGTCGCCGCCTCGACGACCCGCAGGCCGGCGAGGGGGCCGTCAGCCATGGGCGACGGCCGGTCGCTCCAGGCCCAGCGTGTCCCGCAGGGTGGCGCCGGTGTACCCGGTGCGGAACAGCCCCCGCCGCTGGAGCTCGGGCACCACCGTGCGCACCACGTCCTCGTAGGCGCCGGGCACGTGGGTGGCGGCGATCACGAAGCCGTCGCAGGCGTCGCCCTCGAACCACTCCTCCATCTGGTCGGCCACCTGGCGCGCGGTGCCGACGAAGCGCGGCCCCTGGAGCAGCGTGGCCCGGTGGCCGGCCAGGTCGGCCAGCGTGACCGTGTCGCCGATGTGCTTGCGCAGGTTCTGCACCAGGCCCCGGATGCCCGACACCGACTCGATCAGCTCGTCGGTGATGGGGGCGTCGAGCGGCAGGCCCGAGAAGTCGTGGTTCATCAGCTCGGACAGCAACGTCAGCGAGGCCTGGGGGTCGACCAGCTCGTTGAGGAACAGCTGCTCGCGCTCGGCGGCGTGGTCGGCCGACTCGCCGATCACCGTGTAGGCCATCGGCAGCATCTTGACCGCGCCGGCGTCGCGGCCGCCCGCGGCGATGCGCTCCTTCTGGTCCTTGTAGTGCGACCGGGCGACGTCGATGTTGGGGTCGCCGGTGAAGATGAGCTCGGCCCAGCGGGCGGCGAAGTCCCGGCCCCG
>DATFRN010000145.1:0-12423 GCA_035263165.1 Acidimicrobiales bacterium
TGTTGGGGGCGCCGTTGGCATAGGGGACCCGGCTCATGATGGCGGCGTAGGCGTAGATCTGGCTGGGGCTGATGGCCGGATCGCTGGCCGCCAGCCCGGCCTCGAAGGCCTCGACGCTCTGGTGGACCTCGGTGAGGTCCCGGTAGGCCTCGGTCGACGCGCACCAGACCATGACGAGCCGGTCGCACTCGTTCTCGGCCCGGAAGCGCTCGATGTCGTCCATCAGCGCCTGGGCCAGGTCCATCTTCGTGGCGCCGGTCTTGACCCGGGTGCCGTCGAGCCGGCTCACCCAGTCCTTGTCGAACACCGCGTCCATGGCCACGACCCCCTCGAGCTCGGCCGAGATCGCGGCGAGGTCCCGCGCCTCCAGCACGCCGGCCGTGTGGGCGGCCTCCAGGGCGTTCGGCGAGATGGGGTCCCAGCCGCCGAAGACGAGGTCGTCGAGCGCGGCGAGCGGCACGAAGTCCTTGATCATCGGGTTGCGCCCGTCGGCCCGGTCGCCCAGGCGGATGTGGGCCATCTGGCTGAGCGACCCGATGGGCGGGTTGCCGGTCTGGCGGGCCTGGAGCACGCCGGCGATCACCGTGGAGGCGACCGCGCCGAGGCCCGGGAGCAGGACGCCGAGCCGACCGGTGGCCGGGGCGATGGGGCGGGAGGTCATGCGGCGATCGTAAAGCGACGAGGCGCCGACCTGGGCCGACGCCGCCGCGGCGGTCGGCGGCGGGTTCCCACCGAGGCGGCCGCGGCCGTGCTCGACCACGCCCACGCCGCTCTGGCCCGCACGCAGGTCCGGCGCCGTGCGGGTCGGGATGATCGACGCCGCGGCCACGATCCAGTGCGCCCCCCGGAGCACGGGCCGCCCGCGGCGTGGGGCCCGTGGGTGACCTACCCCGCCGGCTCCGAGACGCGGGAGCTGGTGGTCGACGCCCTGCGCCGGGTCGGCCGACCCGATCGTGGACGCCCTGGTCGCCGCCGTGCGGCTCCCGGTCCGGTCAGTCGCCCAGGAGCCCCGCCCGGCGGGCGGCGGCGGCCGCCTCGGCCCGGTTGCTGGCGCCCAGCTTGGCCAGCAGGCGGGAGACGTGGACGCTGGCCGTCTTCTCGCTGATGAACAGCGCCTCGCCGATCTGGCGGTTGGTGCGGCCCTCGGCCACCAGGGCGAGGACCTCGGCCTCGCGTGGGGTCAGCGGCGACCCGCCGGCGCCGGGGGCCGCCTCGGCGGCCGGGGCGCCCACGTCGATGCGGGCCCGGCGGGCCAGGCGCTCGACCGCCCCCGCCAGCGGGGCGGCGCCGAGGCCGTCGGCGGCGTCCCAGGCGGCCCGTAGCTCCCGCTCGGCCGTGCCGGCGTCGCCGGCGCCCAGGGCGGCCTCCGCCCACCGGAAGCGGGCATAGGCGGCGCTCGGGACGAAGGCCAGCGTGTCCCAGGTGCCGGCCGCCGCCCGCCACACCCCGGGGTCGGGCGCCCCGGTCAGCCGGGCCGCCTCGCCCCGGCCGGTGGCGAGCGCCGCGCCCACCTCGGTGGCGGCCGGGGCGTGGCGCATGCGGGCGGTGTCGGCCAGCAGCTCCAGCTCCCGGACCAGTCCGTCCGCCCGGCGGTCGGCCTCCCGCTCGTCCGGGCCGGGACGGCTGCCGCCCCGGCCGCCGGCCCGCCGGGACGCGTCGGCCCGATCGGCCTCGATCCGTACGCCGACCGCGGCGATGCGGGCCGCCAGCTCGGGGTCGCCGGTGTAGGCCAGCAGCGTGAGGCCCGCGTCGACCTCGCGCCGGGCGTCGTCCCAGCGGCCCTGCCAGGCCGCCAGCTCGGCCAGCGACCGGTGCAACAGCCCGTTGAGCCGCCCGTCGCCCACCTGGTGGCACCAGGTCCGGGCGATCTCCAGCTGGTCGCGGGCGGCGTCGTGGTCGCCCCGGTCGACCGCCAGGCTCCCGGCCACCAGCGTGCGGGCCACCGCGGTGAGCCCGCCGGCCTCCTGGGCGGCCCGGGCGTCGCCCAGCAGTCGGTCGGCCTCGTCCCAGCGCCCGAGCAGCTGGAGGGCCCCGGCCCCGATGATCCCGAGCAGCGACGGCGCCCCGCCCTCGCTCGCCGGTGCGGCACCGCCGAGGGCGGCCAGCAGCGCCGGGAGCTCGGGGCCCCGGCCGGCCTCGACCAGGGTGCGCCACAGGTGCAGGTAGGCCCCCGCCACCTCGGGCAGGTCGCCGATCCGCCCGGCGATGCGCCCCGCCTCCAGCAGTGTGGCCAGCGCCTCGTCGGTCCGGCCGTCGGCCGCCATGACCAGGCCGAGCACGTGCCGGGCCTGGCCCTCGTCGGGCACGTCGCCCACCTCGCGGGCCAGGGCCAGGGCGTCCTCGGCCCAGCGCCCGGCCTCGTCGTGGCGGCCCGCCCGGACCAGGGCGTGGGCCTGGTTCTGGACGACGCGGGCCCGGGCCGCGCTGGCCGGCGCCGCCGGCACCAGCGACACGGCGAGCTCGTAGGCGGCGAGCGCCTCGTCCTGGCGGCCCGAGCGGTGCAGGTACCACCCCCGCCGCTCGTGCAGCAGCCCGGCCCGCACCGGGTCGCCGGTCACCTGGGGGGTCGCCAGCGCCTCGTCGACGAGTGTGAGGGCCCGCAGGACCGCCCCGCCCCGGCTGGCGGCGTCGGCGGCCCAGGCCAGCAGCCGGCCCCGGTCGCAGCCGGCGGCCGCCTCGGGGTCCGCGGCCCGGTCCCACAGGCGCACGCTCCACTCCAGGTAGCGGTGGGCCTCGGGCACGGCGAAGGCGGACTCGGCCGCCCGCCCCGCCCGCACCGCGGCGCCGAGGGCCGCGTCGTAGTCGGCGGCGGCCGCCCAGTGGTGGGCCAGGCGGGCCCAGTCCCGGTCGTCGTCCCGGCCCGACGCGGCCAGCGCGGCGGCGTAGGCGGCGTGGAGACGGGCCAGCTCGCCGGGCAGCGTGTCGTCGAGCACGGCCTCGTGGACCAGGGCGTGGCGGAACCGGTAGCTGCCGGTCCGCTGGTCGGACACCAGCAGCCGGTGGTCGACGCAGGTGCGCAGGGCCCGGTCGAGCGCGAGCGGGTCGACGGGGGTGGTCGGCGGGTCGGACCCCGGGGCCAGGACGGCGGCCAGCAGGTCGTGCTCGACCTGGCGCCCGCCCACCGCGCACGCCCGCAGCACCGCGGCCGCCTCCGGGGGCATGTGCTCGACCCGGGTGATCACCGCGTCGCGCAGCTGGGGCGGCATCGGCGCCTCGGGGTCCTCGGCCACGGCCGCCGCCAGCTCCTCGATGAACAGCGGGTTGCCGTCGGTCCGGGCCACGACGCTCGCGGTCACCTCGGCGGGCGGTGCCGTGGCCAGCAGGGCCCCCAGCAGCTCGGCCACGTCACCGGGCCCCAGCCGGTCGAGCGGCAGGTGCAGCGCACCCCGCCGCGTCAGCTCCGCGGACAGGTCGCGCAGCGGGTGCCGGGGCGGCACGTCCTCGCTGCGGTAGGTGGCCACCAGCAGGACCGGCAGCTCGCGGGTGTTGCTGGCCAGCAGCGACACCAGGTCGAGCGTCGAGCGGTCCGCCCAGTGGACGTCCTCGACCACCAGGACCAGCGGGCCCGCCTCGACCAGCCGCTCGATGACGGTGAGCAGCAGCTCGAACAGCCGGGCCTGGCCGAGCACGTTGGCGGTCCCCTCGGTGGCCGGCTCGCCGTCGACGTCCCCCGCGTCGGCGCCGCCGTCGCCGGCCGCCGGGCCCCGGCCGAGCAGGGCCAGCACCGGCCCGAGCGTCGCCGCCCCCTCCTCGGGCGACAGCTCGCGCGCCAGGGTGCGCAGGACGTCCACGATCGGCGCGTAGGGCAGGCCACCGGACTCGAGGTCGAGGCACTGGCCGACCAGCACCCGGGCGCCGCGCCGCCGGGCCTGGGCCCCCATCTCGGCGACCAGCCGCGACTTGCCGACGCCGGCCTCGCCGCCCACGAGCGCGGTGGCGCCGCGGCCCGCTGCGGCCCGGCCGAACGCATCGACGAGCGCCGCGAGCTCGGCGCTGCGGCCCACGAACGCGGGCGTCGTGGCGCGCACGGTCACCCGGGAATCATGGCACCCGCGCACTACGGTGCCGTCGTGGTCTGGCTGTTCGTCGTCGTCGCCGCCCTGCTCGTGTTCGCCATCGCCGCGGGCACCGTCGGGCGGGAGACGTTCCGCCTCGGCCACCAGCCCCCGGCCACGATCCTCGACATCGACGAGGCCGTGACCCGGGTGGGCGACGCCCTGCCCGAGGAGGCCCAGTCCCGCCTGACCTACGACGACGTCCGCCGGCTCATCATCGCCCAGCTCGACCACCTGGAGGACAAGGGGATCCTGGCCCGCCACGGTCGGGACGTGGCCGTCACCGACGGCGCCACGCCCGACGTCGTCCTGGCCGACGACGACTCGGTGGCCGTCGTGCTGGGGCGGGCGGAGGCCGAGGGCCTGGAGGTCACCGACGAGGACGTGTTCCGGGTCGTCTCCGCCCTGCACACCTACCTGGAGGACATCGGCGCCGTCGGCCCCCCGGCCGCCGGCTGACCGCGGGCCTGGTCCTCCCGGGTGTTGCCCAGCCAGCTGCGGTACAGCGCGGCGTAGGTGCCGCCCGCCGCCACCAGCTCGGCGTGGGCCCCGGTCTCGACCAGGCGGCCGGCGTCGAACACCAGCACCCGGTCGGCGGCCTCGGCGGTCGACAGGCGGTGGGCGATCGACACCAACGTGCGGCCCTCCGACAGCCGGTGCAGGGCCTCGGTCAACGCCCGCTCGGTCTCGGGGTCGACGGCGGAGGTGGCCTCGTCCAGCACCAGCAGCCCCGGGTCGCCCAGCTGGGCCCGGGCCAGGGCCACCAGCTGACGCTCGCCCACCGACAGGTTGCCGCCCCGCTCGCCGGCCGGCGTGGCCAGGCCGAGCGGCAGCTCGTCGAGCCACCACGACAGCCCGAGGGCGGCGAACGCGGCCCGCACCTGGCGGTCGCCCGCGGGGCGGCCGTCGCTGGTCCCGACCCGCACGTTGTCGCCGATGGTGGCGTCGAACAGGAACCCGTCCTGGGGCACCAGCCGGACCGCCCGGCGCCGGGCGCCGGGGTCCACGTGGCGCAGGTCGACGCCGCCCACCCGCACGGTCCCCCGGGTGGGGTCGGCCAGCCGGCACAGCAGCGCGGCGAAGGTGGTCTTGCCCGACCCGGTCTCGCCCACGATGGCCACCGACCGCCCGGGCTCGAGGTGGACGTCGACGTCCCGCAGGACGGGCCGCCCGCCCCGGTAGGCGAAGATCAGGCCGTCGACCGTGACCGCCAGCGGGCCCCGGGGAAGCTCCCGGCCCTTGGCGGGCTCGGGGACGTCGACCGGCGTGGCCAGCACCCCCAGCACCTTGCGCCAGCCGGCCAGCGCAGTCTGGGTCTGGTCGAGGATCTCGGACAGCTCGGCCAGCGGCGTGAGCAGCAGGCTGATCAGGAACACGAAGGCCACGACCTCGCCCACGTCGAGGCCC
Source organism: Acidimicrobiales bacterium (assembly GCA_035263165.1). Lineage (GTDB taxonomy): Bacteria > Actinomycetota > Acidimicrobiia > Acidimicrobiales > VFJN01 > ZC4RG19. The sequence continues at coordinate 5,463 of DATFRN010000145.1, forward strand.
CAGCCCGGCCCCCAGATCACCCCGGCGGTCGCCACCGCGGCCAGCGCCACCGCGCCGAACAGGTCGCCGAGCGGGAACATGACGGCGAAGTAGCGGGCGGCGGTGAGGTAGGCCCGGTACTGGCGGTCGATGGCCTCGCTCAGCCGGCCCCGGGCCCGGTCCTCCAGCCCGTAGGCCTGGACCAGCGGCGCCCCGGTGACGGTCTCGGACACCTCGGCCAGCGTGTCGCCCACCGCGGTGCGCACCTCGTCCTGGGCGGCCAGCTGGCGCCGCTGGAGGGAGGGCATGAGCAGGCCGAGCGGGACGAAGGCGGCGAAGGCCAGCCCGGCCAGCCGCCAGTCGTACACGGCCATCACGCCGAAGGTGGCGATGATGAGGAAGCCGTCGACGATCCAGGCGACCGCGCCCCATTCCATGAACTGGGCCAGGGTCTCGATGTCGCTGGTCACCCGGGCCACCAGCGCGCCCCGCCGGCTCTCGCTGTGCTCGGCCATCGACAGCCGGTGGATGTGGTCGAACGTGCGCACCCGCAGGCCGAGCAGGCTGTTCTCGGCCGCCCGCACCAGGCGCAGGTAGGTGGCCCGGCTGGCCAGGTAGAGGGCGACGACCGCCACGGCGGTCAGCGCGCAGGCCGGGTAGACGAAGGCGGGCCGGAAGCCCGCGTCGCCGAGCACGCCCCGGTCGAGGATCTGCTGGATGAGGATCGGGACCGCCAGCTTGCCGGCCGCGGTGGCCACGGCCATGATCAGCGTGAGGGCGATGCCCTGGCGCAGCTCGGGCGTGACCGACACGCCCCGGCGCAGCACGGCCAGCGCTCCGGCGTGGAGGATGTGGACCTCGTCGGGCGAGGCCGGCGGGCGGGGCCGCTCCTCGTCGGCCCCGGGCGGGGCCGACTCGGCCAGCACGTCGGCGGCGGCGTCGTGGACGTCGGCGGCGGTCATGGCTGCGCCGCGTAGGCCCGGGCCAGCTGGGCGTAGCCGGGCACGGTCAGGACCAGCTCGGTGTGCGACCCGGTGGCGGCGATGCGGCCGCCGTCCAGGTACAGCACCCGGTCGGCCAGGCGGATGGTCGACAGGCGGTGGGCGACGATCAGCGTGGTGGCCTCGAGCGAGTCCCGTAGGCCGTCGAGGATCTGGCGCTCGATGGTCGGGTCGACCGCGGACGTGGCGTCGTCCAGCATGAGCAGGCCGGGCCGGCGCAGCAGCGCCCGGGCCAGGGCCAGCCGCTGGCGCTGGCCGCCCGACAGGGTGACGCCCCGCTCGCCCAGTTGCTGGTCGAGCCCCTCGGGCAGGCGGCCGACGAAGCCGGCCGCCCGGGCCCGGGCCAGCGCCCAGCGCACGGCGTCGTCGTCCATGTCCTCGCCCAGCGTGACGTTCTCCCGCACCGAGGCGGCGAACAGGAACGTCTCCTGGAAGGCCAGCGCCACCCGGGCCCGCACCGAGGCGGGGTCGGCGGTGTCGAGGTCGACGCCGCCGAGCCGGATCGTGCCGGCCGCCGGGCGGTAGACGTGGGTGAACAGGCTGCAGAGCGTCGACTTGCCGCTGCCGGTGGCGCCGACCAGGGCGACCACCTCGCCGGGCGCCACCCGCAGGTCGAGGCCGTCGAGCACCGGATCGGCGGCGTCGTAGGCGAAGCGCAGGCCGGCCACGTCGAGCGCGAGCGGGCCGGTGGGCAGCGGCGTGGCGGCGCCGGGCTCGGGGGCGGGGCGGGTGGGGGTGGCGATGACGCCGTCGAGCCGGTCGGCCGCCACTACGGCCCGGGCCATCTCCTCCAGCAGGAAGCCGACCACGCGGGTGGGGAACGCCAGGATGCCGAACAGGGCCATGGCCGCCACCAGCTCGCCGGTGGTGGTGGCGCCGGTCGACACCCGCCACGAGCCGATGGCGAGCAGGGCGATCGTGCCGAGGGCGGGCAGCGCGTCGAGGCCCGGCTCGAACGTGGCCCGCAGCCGCCCCACCTCGAGGCGTGCGGTGCGCAGCTCGCCGGCGACCTCGGCCAGCCGGGTCACCTCCCGGTCCTCCAGGCCGAGCGTCTTGACCACGAGGGCGCCGTCGAAGGACTCGTGGGCCACGGTGGACACGGCGCCGAGCTGGGCCTGGGTGGAGGCGGCCGGGGCCTCGACCCGCTGGCTGTAGACCCGGTTGAACAGCGCCAGGCTGGGGAACAGCGCCAGGCCGACGAGCATGAGCAGGGGGTCGACCAGGGCCAGGCTGAGGATCGACAGCCCGATGAGCACGATCATCCCCAGCGTGAAGGGGAGCGGCTGGAGCACGGTGACCGCCCGCTCGACGTCGGCGTCGGCGTGGGCCAGGAGCTGGCCGGCGGGGTGGGTGCCGAAGTAGTCGAGCGGGACCCGCAGGTAGGTGTCGGTCACCCGCCGGAACCAGGTGCGCTGCATGCGGCGCACGGCCATGCTGCCGAAGTAGCGCCGGCCGATGACCCCGAGCGACCGCAGCGCGGCCACACCGATGATCAGCACGGCGCCGGCGGCGATCGTGCGGTGGTCGACGCCGCCCCGGAAGCCGGGGACGATGACGTGGTCGGTCACCCAGCCGATCGCCCAGGTGCCCGCCACCGCCATCGTCGAGAACAGGACCGATCCGGCGATCGCGACCGCGAACGGCCTCGGATGGGTCCGCAGGCTCCGCCCGAGCAGCCGCAAACCGCGCCGGAAGATCGGCGGCGGCGCCTCGGTCTCCGCGAGCCCGCCATCGACGGCGAGAGACGCGACAGACATCGTGGGAGCGATTCTGCCGCGTTCGCCGCCCGTTACCGCGGCCTAACGGACACTCTTCGTGGACTTTTCAGACATTTGGCAGCCGATGCCACCTCGGAGGGGATTTACGGCGGCCGGTCGCGGCCGGTGTACGGTCCCGGCGATGGACCGCCTGAGAGGCTTCGAGGAGCACCGGTTCGTGGGCGACAAGCGCACCCAGCGGGTGCACGACATCGACCACGCGGTCGACGAGGACGCCGTCGCCGACATGGTCCGCGCCGAGAGCTTCCTGGCGTTCGGTCCCGACACGCTGCCCGAGGCCCGCAACCGGGGCTACCGGTTGTGCCGGTCGTGCGCCGCGGCCCGGTCGGCCGCCGGCGTCGACGACGGCGACGACGGCTAGCCCGGGTCCGGACCCGTGGACCAGCGCATCCGGTCGGGCGGGCTGGCGCTGGCCGCGCACCTGGCCCGGCCGCCGGGCCGGCCGAGCGGGCCGGTGCCGGCGGTGGTGCTGTGCCACGGCTACCCGTCGACCGGCACCGCCGAGCGGGCGCCGGAGACGATGCCCGAGCTGGCCGACCGGGTGGCGACGGAGATGGGGTGGGCCGGGCTGGCCTTCGCCTACCGGGGCTGCGGGGAGTCGGAGGGCCAGTTCTCCATCGGCGGGTGGCTGGAGGACATCGGCAACGCCATCGGCTACGTCGACCAGGCGGTGCGGCCGCTCGGGATCTGGCTGGCCGGGTTCGGCACCGGCGGGTCCCTCGCCGTGTGCGCGGCGGCGGCCGACGAGCGGGTCCAGGGCGTGGCGGCCGTCGGGGCACCGGGCGACTTCGACGACTGGGCGTCGCACCCCCGGCGGCTGCTGGAGCACGCCCGGGAGATCGGCGTGATCACCGATCCCCAGTTCCCGCCGTCGGTCGACGCCTGGTCGCGGGAGTTCAAGGAGGTGCGGGCGGTGGCCTGCGCCGGCGGCTACGCGCCCCGTCCGCTGCTGGTGGTGCACGGCGGCGAGGACGAGGTGGTCCCGCCGTTCGACGCCCGCGTCCTGGCCGACGCCCACGGCGCCGCCGAGCTGCGCTTCATCCTCGGCGCCGGACACGCCCTCCGCCACGACCCCCGGGCGATCGCGGTGCTCCTCGGCTGGCTCGACCGCCAGCGCCACGCGCTACGTCGCTGACAACCACGCCGGCAACGGCACCTCCGGCCCCCGGTAGCGCAGGTCGAGGGCGGAGCGCAGGAGGGCGATGCCGGGGCGGCCCGGCTGGGCGTGGGTGGCGAACGTGGTCCACAGCTCGTCCCAGCCGGCCAGGCGCAGGCGGCGGACCTCGTCGAGGGCGGCGACCACCTCGCCCCGGCCGGTCGCCACCGCGGCGAGGTCGACCAGCGTGCGGGCCGCACCGGTGACCGGGATGGCCTCGCGGCGGGTGGCGGCCAGCAGTGCGGTCGACGTGGTCTCCCGGACCATGATCCCGGGGCGCTCGCGGGGGCGGCGGTGGCGGGCGACCGTGACCTCGATGCGCCCGGTCGGCCCGAACCCGGCCAGGCCCCACAGGTGGGCGGCGCTGCGGTGCGACACGACCGCCGTCGGCCCCGAGGCCAGCGTGGCGGCCAGTGCCCGGCCGTGCCAGGTGCGGGCGGTGCCGGCGACCCGGTAGATGCCCGGCGCCTCGCGCTGCCAGCGGCCGCGCTCCACCAGCCGCTGCACCACGTTGCGGGAGACGCCGAGCTCGCGGCACTGGGGGGCCGACACGATGCCGTGCTGGTCGGCGGCCAGCGCCAGGGCGCGCTGGACCGGCGTGGTGGGAAACATCGCTTCCTCGCGGGGTGAGTCTGCGGGGAAGCGGCGGTGACCCTACTAGCCGACGGGGTCGCCCTTGGACCGCCCGGCGGCCTTCATCGCCTTCTTCCAGGCCCGCACCTTGGCCAGCGACTCGGCCGAGTCGATGTCGGCCACCGAGCGGGGCTGGTCGTCGGAGAAGGGGGCGGTCGCCTGCTCCCAGCCGTCGGGGCGGACGCCGAACCGCTTGGCCAGCATGGCGCTGAAGATCTTGGCCTTCTCGCCGCCGTAGCCGGGCAGGGCCTTGACCCGCTTCACCAGCTCGGCGCCGGTGGCGGCGCCCTCCCACACGCCGGCGGCCCGGCCGTCGTAGTGCTCGACGAGGTGCTGGCACAGCGCCTGGGTGCGCTTGGCCATCGACCCCGGGAACCGGTGCAGCGCCGGCGGCCCGCGGAACACGGCGTCGAGCTTGTCGGGGTCGTAGGCGGCGATCTCGGCCGCGTCGAGGCGCCCGCCGAGGCGGTCCCGCAGCTTGAGCGGGCCGGAGAATGCCCACTCCATCGGCACCTGCTGGTCGAGGAGCATGCCGATCATCAGCGCCAGGGGGTCGTCGGTGAGGAGCTGATCGGCGGCGGGGTCGCCGGTCACGGGCACGGCTGCGGGCATGGGGCCCACGGTACCGCCGGATGGCGGGGCCGGCGGCGGGGTACACAACCCGCCCATGGGGTCAGGACGCTTCGCCCGCCGCGCCGCCCTGCGCGCCACGCTCGCCGGCACCGCCGCCGCGCCCCTGGGGGCGCCGGCCGCGGCTGCGGCGGCGGTCGCCGGGGCGGCCCAGGAGGAGCCGCGCGTGGCCGCGGCGCTCGGCGCGGTGGCCGCGGGCGGGCTGGCCGTGCGGTCCCGCCGGGGCGCGCCGTCGCCCGGGCCCGCCCGGACGGTCGCCGCCCGGGTGGCGGCGGGGGCGGCGATCGGGGTGCTGACCCGGTTCGTGTGGCCCGTGGCGCCCGAGGAGCCGGCCCGGGTGGCGCCTCAGCGGACGTGGCGGGACGCCGACCCGAGCGTCGGCGGCGACGGCGTCGCCATCGTGGTCAACCCGGGCGCCGGCACCGGCGCCATCGCTCCGGCCCCCGACCCGGCCACCGCGTTGCGGCTGGCGCTGCCGGCGGCCGAGGTGGTCGAGCTGGCCGAGGGCGAGGCCCTGGCCGAGGTCCTGGACGAGCTGGCGGCCGGGGGCTGCCGGGCCCTCGGGGTCGCCGGGGGCGACGGGTCGATCAACACCGCGGCCGGCGTCGCCCTGCGCCACGGGCTGCCGCTGGTGGTCGTGCCGGCGGGGACGCTCAACCACCTGGCCCGCGACCTGGGCGTCGAGACGGTGGAGGACGCGGTGGCCGCCGTCCGCCGGGGCGAGGTGGCCGAGATCGACGTGGGCCGCATCGCCGGCCGGCCGTTCCTCAACACGGCCAGCTTCGGCAGCTACGTCGAGCTGGTCGACGCCCGGGAGGCGCTGGAGCACCGCATCGGCAAGTGGCCGGCCCTGGCCGTGGCGCTGGTGCGGGTGCTGCGGCGCAGCGCCCCGATCGAGGTGGCGCTGGACGGCGACCCGCGGCGGCTGTGGCTGGTGTTCGTCGGCAACTGCCGCTACCAGCCCGAGGGCATGGCGCCCACGTGGCGGGAGCGGCTCGACGACGGCCGGCTCGACGTGCGGGTGGTCGACGCCGGCCACCCGTTCAGCCGCACCCGGCTGGCTCTGGCCGCGGCCACGGGGACGCTGCGCCGCAGCCGGGTGTTCGAGACCTGGGCGGCGCCGGCGCTCCACGTGCGGTCGGGGAACGGGCCGCTGCGGCTGGCCCGGGACGGCGAGACGTTCGACGGCGACGACGAGTTCGACATCGCCAAGCCGGGCGACCGCCTGGCGGTGTTCACGCCCCGAAATTCGCTTGCCGAGGACCACTGGCCGGGCTGAACTCCCGGCCGGACGACCGACGTCCGTGTTCCGGCCCGTGGAAAGGCGGTGAGGGATGACACCCAGGGTGACCCGGGAGCTGCGCGTCCTCCGTCACCGCCGGCCCGGCCGCGGCTGACGCCTGCGGGACGCGCCGCGCTGCTGCGTCCCTGCCCGGTGTCACCACGGAGGTCACTCCCTTGGCGCGCGTCCCGCGCTCGTTCCGGTGCCGTCACTGCCGGCTCGACGTCTCCACGTCGGCCCCCGGCACCGCCCATCGCAACCACTGCCCGTACTGCCTGTGGAGCCGCCACGTCGACGACGCCCCGGGCGACCGCGAGATGGCCGACCTGTGCGGCTCGTCCATGGAACCGATCGCCGTGAGCGTGCGCGACAGGGGCGAGTGGGTCCTCGTCCACCGCTGCACGGGCTGCGGCAGCGTCCACCTCAACCGCACGGCGGGAGACGACAGCCCGCTGCTGCTGGTCCAGATCGCGGTGGGGCCGCTGGCCCAGCCACCGTTCCC